>JBKEHD010000049.1:0-3163 GCA_046710445.1 Candidatus Midichloriaceae bacterium | reverse complement strand
TGGAAATAACATGCTATCAGTACCTTCTTGTATTTTTATTCAGTCAATAGCACTATATCACCTTTGGTTGATTTAATAAACTGCCGCTGCCTAATACAACTGAAGTGATGAAAAGTCATCATACAATTCAATATTCTGAAGAAGCTATTGAAAGGGTGGCAGAAATTTTGTCAAGTACGGAAGTTGCTTCTAATGAAGACATTTATTGTATAATGTTTGGAACATGTTAAATAAAAACAATGGAATAATTATGAAAAAAAATATATATGGAATGTTATGTGTTGTTTTAGCAACACATAACGTAGCGGGAGCAGATAAAAATATTTATATGCGTGCTGATATTGGCTTATCTTAATATGGTAATTGAATAATCAGCACCTATCTTCCGTAATGTTACTCCCAACTGAGCATGCTACTCTAATCCCATATTCTGTGGTGCAAAATTTTTCTTTGGAAGTTAATATTTTCAAACGCAAAACCTCATTTATTAGTTAGCATAATGTTATTGTATTTATATTTTTCAGGGGGAGGGCATTTAAAGACTTGAAAATTGGGTGAAATACTCTTAAATAGTAAGTTAATTATAAATTTTTTAGTATTGGTTATGGTGTTATTTGATAATGAAAAACAAGAAGCAAAAGATTCTAAAATATCAGAGGAGATAGAGGATGCTGTTGAATCACAAAATCCGGAAGTGATAAAAGAGGAAGAGAATCAGGAATCAGAGATAGAAAAATTAAAAAAAGAAATAGATAGTTATAAGGATTTTTTAATAAGAGAAAAAGCTGAGAATCAAAATCTTAGAAAAAGATTTCAAAAAGAGTTAGAAGATGCACATAAATATGCTGTTTCAAACTTTATAAAAGATATGTCGGATAGTATTGAAGATTTATTTAGAGCATTAGAAAATGTCAAAGAAGAGGATATCAACTCTAATGAAATGTTGAAATCATTATTTGATGGTGTAAACATGACAAAAAATAATATGTTAAAAGTTTTGAATAAATTTAACATAAAAAGGATAAATCCTTTGGGAGAAGCTTTTCATCATGATTTTCATCAAGTGATTTCTCAAGTTGAAGGCAGTGGTGAAAAGAAAAATACTATTCTTACTGTTGTACAGGCTGGGTATACAATACAAGATAGATTATTAAAGCCTGCTATGGTTATTATTGCTAAATAAAACTGGCTTTATAAGCTTGCAAGATTATTTTAGATGAAATACTCTTATATACATTCTTCTAAAAATATTTATTGAAAAAATACATGCTAGGTATAGGAAAAGAAAAAAAAAGTATTTTTAATGAGAATATTGCGGACCTGATCCCTGTTGTTTGTCATTATGATTCAAAAACTCTATTAACTAAAAATGGAGACTTACTGCAAATTATTTCTGTAGAAGGATTTGTAAAAAATGGGGAAGAAGTTACTGGTTTAGATTTGAGAGAAGAAGTTAGAAAAACATTAAAAGAATATGTAACTGACCCAGAAATAGCAATTTATATACATGTTTGTCGTGATTACAAGGATATCATGCCAAAGAAATATGATGAAAAAGAGAATGCTATAGTTCAAGGAATTGAGAATAAATGGTGTGAAAAAAATAACTGGGATAAGCAGCTTGTAAACACGATATACATTACATTGTTAAAGAAAGGTCCTAGAATAAAATTTTTCAACATAGCAGACTTTATTTCATCTATAATACCATTTGCACTTAAGAAAAAGTACTCAAAATATTTTACAAAGGCTATAACTGAATTAGATAAAGTTTCTCATAATATAGCAGAAAGTTTAGGAATATTTTCTACAAAAATTCTGACAGTTTTTGAAAAAAATCAAGAATTATACTCAGAGCCATTGTCATTCTATCATTATTTAATGTGCTTTGTAAAAAGTGATATTAAGATCGAAAAAATTGATTTTTCATCTCTATTATCAGATATAAAATTAGAATCAGATTTTAATGTAACCACAATATATTATGAAAACACAACTAAATTTGTGGCGTTATACTCTATTGAAGTGCCATTTGAAACAAAATTGAATGTATTAGAATCGCTTCTGAATATTCCTTCAAAATTTATTATAACAGAATTGATAACATTTGTTTCTTCAGAGAAAGCTTTACATAGTGTTAAGAAATATAAATCTATTTTGGACAGTATAAAAAACACTGAAATTAGCGATGTTATCGCATTGAATGAATTTATTAAATCAGATACAAAGCAAAAAAATGACTTTTGTTCATCACAGATTACTTTTGCTATTTATGCTGATAATTATCAAGATCTTGAAGATATAAGTATTGATTTCGCAAAAAAATTGAATGTATCCGGAATAAAGGCAGTAAGAGAAGATTTTAATATGCAAGCTGCACTTTTAAATTCTTTGCCTGGCAATACTTTTTTTAGCAATAGATCCAACATGTTACCAACTTTATTTACATCATCATTATGTAATATACATTCAAAAAAAATTGGGAATTATAATGGTAGCAAATGGGGAGATCCTGTAACTATATTGAAGACTATTTATGGCAAATATTATCATTTTAATTTTCATGATAAAGAAAATGGTAACACAATTATCGTTGGTCCAAAATATAGTGGTAAATCTACCATAACAAATTTCTTACTGGCGCAATCATTGAAATTTGATATCAAATTACTGTATTTAGATTTAGAAGGTCGTGCAAAAGATTTCATTAAGGGTATTGGTGGTAGTGTATTAGAGTTAAGCGAAGAAAAAGAATCTGAAATACAATTTGATATTATGAATTTAGAGGGAGAGTATTTTGCAGACTTTTTACTCAAGATTTGTTCATTAGATGATCCGTTTAGATATAAGAATGCAAAATATATAAAAAAATTTCGTACATTACCTTCGTTATTAAAAGATGTAGATAATACAGAAGATAAAATTAAGATAATAGATAAATTTATATACCCATCCCAAATCAAATTGCGGATTTTAGAATCTGAAAATTAGAGGGTGTAATATACTTTGTGTAAGTTACTAAAAAAGATAAAATAAAAGTAACTTATAAATGTAACATATATGGCACAAAAAGTAACAAAAAATAATACAGAAGCAACAACAAGTAAATTAGTGGATGAATTATTATCCCAAGTGGATCCATCAGAAATATTAAGCAAAGATG
>JBKEHD010000048.1:0-3737 GCA_046710445.1 Candidatus Midichloriaceae bacterium | reverse complement strand
CTGGATCAAATGGACCGCTCTCCCAAAGCTCTAGTGGATCTGCAGGCTGAACATCGTAATGACCATAAACTAAAACTGTGGGAAGATTAACATCTATTATTTTATCAGCATAAACAATAGGATATCCTGCAGTTGGACATATCTCAATATTTTCTGCTCCGGCATGTTCTAATGATTTAGCAACCGCTTTTGAACAATCTAAAACATCGTCTTTATACGTCGGGTCAGCACTTATTGATGGTATTTTTAACAACTCTATTAATTCATCAACAAATCTATTTTTATTTTCTTCTATATAATCTTTAATTTTTTTCATATTATTTATATTAAACTATTACCGGTCATTTCTTTTGGTTGTTCTATTCCCATTAACTTTAAAATCGTTGGCGCAACATCTGCTAAAATTCCATTGTTAATATTATTGTATTTTGAATTAACAATAAAACATGGTACAGGATTTAAACTATGAGCAGTATTTGGAGACCCATCATTATTTAAAGCAAAATCAGCATTTCCATGATCAGCTATTATCATAATGCTATAACACTTACTCATGGCCTCTTCAACAACTTTTCTTGTGCAGCAATCAACTACTTCAACTGCTTTTTTTATTGCATTGTAATCTCCAGTATGTCCAACCATATCTGCATTAGCAAAATTCAGACAAATAAAGTCAGGGGATATTTTTTTAATCTCCGTAATTGTCTTTAGAGTCAGTTCATGGGCACTCATTTCTGGTTGTAAGTCATACGTTACAACTTTTGGAGAATCAATCATCAACCTTCTTTCACCAATAAATTTACTCTCTCTTCCTCCTGAGAAAAAATAAGTTACATGAGGGGTTTTTTCTGTTTCTGCTATTCTAGTTTGAGTAAGCTCATTATTTTGCAGGATCTCACCAAGCGTACTTTTAAGATTTTTTTTATCAAATATTACATTAACTCCTTTAAAAGATTTATCGTAATTCGTCATTGTAGTGTAATGAATATCTAATTTATGCATATCAAAATTTTCATGATCTTTTTGCGATAATACTGATGTAATTTCCCTACACCTGTCTGTTCTAAAATTAAAACAAATCACTCCATCTCCATTCTTTATTTTAGCAATAGGGTTATTGTTTTTATCTACACATACTATAGGTAAAATAAATTCATCTGTTATATTTTTATCATAATAGCTTTGAATCTTGTCAATGATATCTTCAGATTTTTCTCCAATACTATTTACCATAGCATCATAAGATTTTTTAATTCTACTCCATCTTTTATCTCTATCCATAGCGTAATACCTGCCTGAAACAGTAGCTATTTTTGCGCCATTTAAATTCTTCTCTAATTGTTGAATGAATTTTTTAGCAGATCTCGGGTTACAATCTCTTCCATCTGTAAATATATGTACATAAACATTTTTGACATGTTTTTTATAAGCCAATTCACATAACTTATATAGATGGTTCTGGTGAGAATGGATTCCTCCATCTGAAACTAAACCAATCAAGTGAAGTGAAGATTTATTTTGATTTACATATTCAAAAGATTCGTTTAAACTTTTGTTAAAAGAGATAGATTCATCTTTACAAGCATTATTAATTTTAACTAAATCTTGATCAACAATTCTTCCTGCTCCAATATTTAAATGGCCAACTTCTGAATTACCCATTTGGCCATCTGGAAGTCCAACTTTTTCTCCGTCAGTTAAAAGTTCTGAATTAGGACATTTTTTATATAAAGAGTTTATAAAAGGGGTGTCTGCATTATGAATAACATCAGATTTTGATTTATCACCATGACCCCAGCCATCTAAAATAATAAGTAATGTTTTACTGATTTTCATCTAAAACAAAGATAGAGAAAACTAATAGAATCCTGGATCATAAATTTCGTCAAAAAAACGAGCACGCATGTTCTTGTGTATAGCATTATCCTTACCTAATCTTTCTGGATGAAATTGAACAGCAATCATAAAAGGATGTATATACTTATCCATAGCTATCGCTTCAGGTAAACCATCGTATGATTTAGCAATTACTTTGATCCCTTCTGGAATGTCTTTTAGTCCTTGATGATGCCAGGAATTAACAGAAAATATAGTATCCCTAAATAAAGTGTTTGGATCCTGAGGAAAAATCATAGTTGTATAGGCATGATTGTTACGTGCCACTACAATATCATGCATAACTTCCCCATTATTTCTATGGGTTACAAGTTCTCCAATTTCGGTGGGAAGATCTCCATACAATGTCCCTCCATAAGCAACATTCATCATTTGCATACCTCTGCAAACACCTATAAATGGAATCTGCTCAGATAAAGAAAAATCAAATAATATCTTTTCTATAGTATCTCTACGAAAATCCATTTTCTCGCAAAGCTGAAGATTAGAACTATCACCGTACATTAACGGATTAATATCCTCACCTCCAGTTAAAACAATACCATCAGCAAGCATTAAAATACTATCTAAATTAGTACAATCATATGCATTAATAATATTTATATAAGGATCTGACAGCCAATTTACATAATTTGCAGATGCTTTAGAAAGTATAATTATTTTTGTTTGTTTTGAATTTTCACATGAAAAAAAACAAGCACCTAAAATAAGGTATATATATTTTTTCATGTTTATTTAAATAAGTCCTTTAGTAAATCTGTAACTCGAGCATTTGGGTTATTTCTAATATCTTTTTCTTTTTCAGCAATTAAGAGAAAAATACCATCAATAGTTTTTATTGTAATATAATCTAATAAATCAAAATCTACTTTTTTTACAAGAGGGATTCGATTATACTTTTTAATAATAATACCAAACAGCTTATCTACACCTATTTTTTCTATTTCATTTTTAGTCTTAGGATAAAATGATTGATATAAATTATCATATGAATTTCTTCTCAAATATTCAGTAGCTGAATCATCATCACCATCTAATATTTTAAGTGCATCAGTAAATTGCAAATCATAAACAGCTTCTAATATTATATCTGCAGCTTGTTGCGATACTTGTTCTGCTGTTTTATTAAGTTTCTCTTCAAAATTTACAACTATCTTATTAATTCCTAATTTCTTACAAGCCTTTTTTACTTTAATAATCTCTTTAGGAAATGTAATTTTAATTTTTTCATTTTCTAAAAAACCTCCTTCAAGTGAGGCTTCAAGACATGACTTTTGAACTGATATTTTTAAAGCTTCAGTAAGCCCATTGGAAATTTTTTTATCGGAATTAATAAGCTTATTTGCTGTAGTAGATGCTTTTTTTAAAAGATCTAATTGGGCATATAAAGAATTAAAAGAAAACATTAAAAAAATAAAAAAACATAAGCCTGTACTAAATATTTTCATGAATTATTTATTTAATAACCTATCAAGTTCATATTGCACACTTTTAGTAATACCTTTTTTATTTGTTAATATGCCTTTTCCATTTTTCTTATCAAATAAAAAACGCCCTTCATACTTATCACCATTCTTATTTATAAATGTTCCATAGCCAGAACGCATACCATTAATGAAAGAGCCATTATAAAGATCTCCTTTAAAAAAAGAATACGTTCCTTGACCGTGCATTTTTCCATTTAAAAAATAGCCAATATATTTATCTCCTTCAGTCCAAGATCTGTCATCTGTATCTCCATTTTTCCAAACATATGTACCGAAGCCATTATAACAGTCTCCCTCTTCACAACCACTAAATGAATAAAATGGCATTAATAAACAGATTAAAAGTAGAAAGCG
>JBKEHD010000047.1:0-4480 GCA_046710445.1 Candidatus Midichloriaceae bacterium | reverse complement strand
GCATGTGTTGCACCAACTATTTGTAAAACATCATTTGCACCATCTTGTACAATTGTTGCTACAGCTCCATCTCCACCGGGCATTAATTGGTTTGCTGAACTAAAATCGAATGGTAAATTAGGCGCTTCAACAACAACTGTTGTATGCTTAGCTCCAGAAATGTCATCTACTAAATACGTATCTGAAACACCAGCATTAGCTGCTCCTGCATCTACGAATAAAACCATCTTAGAATAATTTCCAAGGCCAGCTCCAAAATCTACTGTAACTGTTTGCCATTCTGTACCCGCTACTGTTGTATAAGCAAGCTCTGCAGTTGCAGGACCTGCAACGCCACCTTCAAATTTTAATAAGTGAACTCCATTACCAGTTCCGTTTACTGCTTTGATTTTAAAGGTAATTGTATTGTTTGCATCATCAGATAAATCAATATTATCTTTAAAAGTAATTGCTGCATGATCCCAAGCATGTGTTGCACCAACTATTTGTAAAACATCATTTGCACCATCTTGTACAATTGTTGCTACAGCTCCATCTCCACCGGGCATTAATTGGTTTGCTGAACCAAAATCGAATGGTAAGTTTTGGGAATATCCAAAAGATATTATTAAAAGTGTTAATAATAATGTAATTTTTTTCATCATAAAGTGTTTTAAATTAGTTAATAGTTTTTTTCAATTTTAAACTCCCTTCAGTTGATAATAAATCGATTAAATGGCTTTTAAAATTGTCATATTACTAATTTAAAGCTATTTTTATAACAAAAACCCAATAATATCCCATACTTGATACATACATCTCAGTAAAAATTACTTTTCGTGAATAAAATGACATAAAGACAAGGTATAGAGGTCTTTTTTTGTTAAAAATAATTATCAAAATACTATATAAAAATGTTAAAATAGCACATATGTATGGGTCATGTAGTGGTGACATACTAGAAAGTAGCTTGCAAAATGTTGCAAGTTTTAATTAAAAAAGTGGAATTAATTCACTTATTTAACATTGAAATAAAAAAAAGGCTGTTTACTTTAAAAACTATCTAGTTTTTTTTTAGTAAAATTAAAGCATCGTTGTTATTAATTACCAAAATAATATCTTTCTCATTATTGATATTTAAAGGTCTAATTGAACGACTATCTAATGGAATATGAACTCCGCTATTTGAAGGTTCAGATGGTTTATAATTATTCTTACCATCACCCAGTAAAAGTAACCCATATCCTGCGTCATACCTTACAGTTTCTACTTCTACACCGTAGTGATTGCCAACTATTATAATATCTTTAAATCCATCATTATTAAAATCATCAACCAAAGCATCTTTTATAGGACTCACCTGCGCTTCTATAGGCAAAGCTTGCGGTTTTAATATTCCTTTGTCATTTACTAAAATGATACTTTCAAAATTGCTTATTTCATATACAACAGCAGCATCCATTTTATCTTTTGGTAAAATGTCCATTAAGGTTGAGGATGCAAAACTATGGTAATTTTTAAATTTTTCTGAGATAAAAGGCATCTGTTGTGTGGAGCATTCTTTACCTCTTAAAGGAACATAGCTATCTTTATAGAATTTTGCCAGTACTACATCATTCGTACCGTTATTGTCAAAATCATTCGCATACACTTTAAAAGGATGTTCCTTGGTCGCTTTAAATTTATTATTAAGCCCCAAGTTTCCAATTATATAATCATCATCTCCATCATTATCAATATCACTAGCAGTTATAGACCACCACATACCTCTGCTATCATCTGCAATACCAAACTTTTTTGAGTTATCCTTAAAAATTCCGTTTTCATTTTCTAAAATCATTATTTTCATCCATTCTCCGACCACTAATAAATCAGCATCTCCATCATTATCAATGTCAGAAAAAACTGCATCTGTTACCATACCTATTTTCTCTAAATCTGGAGCTATTTGTTTTTTTGCTTTTTTAAATTTTCCATTTTCGTTTATCAACAAATAACTTGTTGCAGGGAAAATATATTTTCCCGAAATTAATCGTGTGCCCACAAATAAATCTAAATCTCCATCATTATCTATGTCAGACATTTTTACAGTTTGTGTACTTTCATAAATATTTGGTATTGCAGTAGATTTTTTAATAAAATTACCTAATCCATCATTAATATACAATCTATCTTTTAATAAAATATTACCTTGTTTATATTCACTACCACCACTTGTAACATATAAATCTTGGTCTCCATCTCCATCTGCATCAAAAAACAGGCATTCTAAATCTTCTGATTTTTTATCTTTTTCCCAAGGTTGAGAATTACTTTTCTGAAACTTACCATCTTTAGTTTGAAGATACAAAACACCTTCTTGCCCCAAAGCTCCACCTATAAATAAGTCTTCTAAACTATCTCCGTTTACATCAGCTACAGCAGAAAAAGGACCATTGGTAGAGAGTTTATGCGGCAACAAAATTTCTTCAGAAAAATCATCAAATTCGTTCTCTTTATGTTTATAATCCAATCCTATATCTTTAGCTTCTATTTTTGACAACAGTGTTTTGGATTTATCAGAAACCGTTTTACTTTTTTTTGCTTTAGAATACTTCGCAATAATAGTTTTGTTTACTTCTACATTTTTAAAAATATTTTTTTTACCCCCAGGCCAAATAACTTCTATCTTTTCTATTTTTTGTTCTTTTCCTAATCCAAAAAACAAACCTGGTTCTACTGAAGAGAAAAAACCTCTTGTTACTATGTTTTCTGCGACTTGTAACTTTCCATTATAATGAATTATGGCTTTAGCACCAATTCCAAATTTATTTTTAGAACTGCCTTCTAATTTAATTTTAAGATAATTACCATTGGCTTTATTTTTATAAATAAATGCAGGTTGTTCCATGTTATTCATAACTAAATCTAGATCGCCATCATTATCCAAATCGCCATAAGCCATACCGTGAGAAAAACTTGGAGTATTAAAGCCCCATTCTTTATTTTTCTTTATATATTTCAAATGTCCACTATTTTTAAAAATAAAATTACTTACTGGTTTGGATGGAGTTTTATTGATAAAATCAAATAATTTATCATAAGTAATATTTTCAGAGTTTTCATTTACTTCTTTTTTGGCATCATTATTATCAATATCTTTCTTTATACCATTGGTGACTATTAGATCTTTAAACCCGTCATTATCTATATCAACCAAAAGACTTGCCCAACTCCAATCTGTATTAGAAATTCCAGCTAAATTTGCAATATCTGTAAAAAGACCTAAACCTGAATTAATCTGCAGTGCGTTAGTCATATATTGATAGCTATGTGTAATCTTCACTATTTCTTTAAAAGCATCAGTACTCATTGAAGCCATATTCATTTTAGACCTGTAGTGATCATTTGGTGTCATATCTGTAGTAAATAAATCAATGAAACCGTCATTATTAACGTCTGCCGCATCGGACCCCATGCTGTATTGAGACATATGCTTAAGTTTCTCTTTTGTAACATTCTGAAAAGTTCCATCACCATTATTATAATACATAAAATCTGGCTCAGAATAATCATTAGCCACGTATAGATCTATCCAACCGTCATTATTAAAGTCTGAAGCATTTATACTTAACCCGTAGGCAAAATCTCTAGAAATTCCTACTTTTTCGGAAACGTCTTTAAATTTGCCGTTATCATTTCGATAGATCCTATCTCTAAAAAACTTATAATCCTTAAGTGGAATTTTATTAATAAGCATTATTTTTTTATCAGCAGGTTGATTTACTTGATACATATCTAAATCACCATCATTATCCATATCAAAAAATACGGCTTGTGAAGAGAAACCGATATCTGCCAAACCGTAAGATATAGCTGATTCTGTAAAAGTTAGATCTTGATTATTAATAAAAAGTATGTTTCTTCTTTTTTTAATATCCAGAGAATTGCCACTTCTACTTACATAAATATCTAAATAACCATCTGCATTTACATCTGCCATAGTTACTCCCCAGGTCCAACCGGGGTTCCTAACTATTTTTGAAGATTTAGAAATATCTTCAAATTTAAAGTTTCCTTTATTATGATATAATCTATCTCCAACTTGATTACCACCAAAGAAGATATCTGGCAAACCATCATTATCTAGATCTCCAATTGCAACACCAGCACCAACATATATTTGACCAAAAAAATAATGGTTAAAATATTTAGTTTCTTTTATAGAATTATTAAAATCAACACCTGTTTGATCTGGTTTCAATAGTTCGAAACCACCAATTAATTCTTTAGGATATAAGTCTCTTTGTGATTGATTACAAGAAGAAAAAAACAGAGAAAAGAAAAGAACAATAAGTATGGATGATGTATGCGTTTTCATAAAATGTCTAGATTGATGTGCGTATCTTAAATACTTATATTTTAATATGATGGATTCTTTCCAAAAATATTGTTTTTTAAAGAAATATCATAAATTTTACAGTTAAAAAAAGGGCTTCTGAATACAGAAACCCTTTAAAAT
>JBKEHD010000046.1:0-4515 GCA_046710445.1 Candidatus Midichloriaceae bacterium | reverse complement strand
CCACTATATACACCCAATTGTAAAAATATTTTAGCTAATTTTACACTATATTTCAGATATATGAAACGCCGTATTTCAATGAGTTTGGAGCACTAGAACGAGAATAATATATAGGGAATCATATATGAAAAAGATATACACGCTACTTTTTTGTTTTTTACTTGCGTCTTGTAAATCAACAGTTCAAGTCCATAATCCTGTGGATTATAAAAAAATCGCAGAATATAACAATGTTGTAATTGGGGTTTTTAAAGATGGTAGTAATAAAAAGCAAAAATCTGATAGCGACGATTTTGATAATATTAGTGGTAAATTTAAAAGATCTCTTGAACAAAAAATAATGGCTACAAAAAACTTTCATTCAGTTATTATAGGAGAATCAGATAAAAAAGCCCTTAAGATCACAGGGACAGTAACGGAATACGAAAAAGGTAATGCTGTAGCAAGGATGATGATTGGATTTGGAGCTGGAAGATCTTCATTTAAAGCAAATATATTTTTGTCAGACAACATCACAAATGAGCAGTTAGGTGAGATAAAGGTAAGTAATTGTGCGTGGCCTTTAGGAGGTGTGATAGCAGCATCACAAGATTTAGATAATCTTGTTAATAGTTCTACAACCTCAGTTGTTAAAAAATTAAAATAATAAAAAGTAAGTTATAGCCTTTTGTCATTTAGTTTGATATAGCGTTGTTTAGAGAAGCACCTACGTTCCGAATTAAATGATTTTGGTTATAGCTGGCAAATAGACTTTTCTTAAAAGTACCCTTATGTATGCTGTAGCATAACTTTGTAATTGAATTTGAAATTGTACTATAAGAATAAGTATTAATAGGTGAGATAATCTTTTTTAGTATATATTCAACAAATTTCTCTAAGGTATTTTGTATCGTAGCTTCTTGAATATTCGTATGGGTTTTATTATATGAAAAAAAATCTTTAATTGAATTGAGTGCAATTATATCGTTCTGAGGAAGAGGGTAATGATTTCGATCATTTTGCTAATATAACATTGATATTTTAATAAATAGTATAGAGCTAGCTGTGCTTATATTGTCATCAATCTTTGTGTCTATTAGATAGCTTGAGATTTTAGCATATAATGTTAGCTTCTTTGTGCTGGTAATCGGTATCAAGTTCAATATATATAGGATATTATTTTGTGTTGATTTGGTTCTCAAATCTATACCCTTCATGTTGCTTAGAATTTCAAGGCACTGATCTAATGTAGTATCAGCTTTCTTTATTTGTAACAACTCATCCGCTATCTCGGATAAGCGAGTAAATGTTTTCTTCATAGTATCTCCCAATTTATGATATTTTACATTGCAAAAAAAAGTAATTAACTATATAATGAATATATTAATTACTTTGGGGAGGTTGTTATGAATATTAGAAATAAGTATAATGCAGAAATCACACAATTATTTGAAGAAAATATAGGTGAGATTAGGGCTATACATCAGAATCAGCAATGTGTTACTAATGATTTTGCAAAAAAGATCTCTGACGAGCGTGATGAGATTAAATTGAAATATCAGCATGAAACTTCAGTGTTTTTGCAGCCAATTATATGGGCTAGGCAATGTTTTAAGTATAAAGTGGATATATGGAATCCATCTAAAATTTTGGATTGCTTAACTGATCCTAATCCAAAATTTGATGATCTTTTAAGTTCTAAAAATCCAGAAGAGATTATGTATTCCTCTTTTAAAACTTCTGGAAAAGATCTTGTATTAGAGGGTAATGATATAGGGAAAGCAGTAGAAGTATGGAATCACCTAAAAGATAGCTATGATGTATATCCAGAAAATATCTTAGAAAAAGATATGTATAAATGCGTATTGGAGAGGGTAGATGATAATGATTATCATTCAGCATTTGATATGTGTAAAGAAGATGTAGCGCAAAACACTGAATTTTAGTGATGCATTGAATAGAGGATAGGGTATAATTCCTATTCCTCTAATCTAATTTTCCATTTTTATTATATTCGGATAAATCATCAAAGCCACCGATATGCTCTTCATCTATGAATATTTGTGGCACAGTTCTTCTTCCTTGTGCTTTTTGTATCATTTCTTCAATTTTCTCTTGATCATTTGATACATTTATTTCTTTGTATTGTAAGTTTTTGTTATTAAACAGATTTTTTGCCATATCGCAAAAAGGGCAATTATCTTTTGTGTATATAATTATTTTTTTCATATGACTCTCCTTAATATGTTTCTTCAACTTTGCTTTTTCCTCTAAATACATAATATACATATGAGGTATAAGTAAGAATAACTGGTAGAATAAATACTACTCCTACTAAAACTAATGACAAAGATTCTGGAGCAGCAGCAGCTTCCCAAACTGTTATTTGTCTGGGAACTGCAAATGGCCATATAGATATTCCAAATCCTAAAAAGCCAAAGCAAAATAATAAAACAGTCAATAGAAATGGAGCTAATTCTTTTCCTGATATTATGGATCTAAATAAGTAGTATGTAGTAATTATTACCAATATAGGTACAGGAAGTAAATATAGTATATTGGGTAATTTAAACCATATGTCATAAATATCTTTATCTATAAATGGAACCCATAAACTTATGATTCCCATTAAAATTGGCACATATATCATTACATATAATGCAGATTTTTTTGCCCATTCTTGGGTTTTGTTTTCGGTTTTTAAAATTAACCATGTGGCACCAAGTAAAGCATATCCAAAAACTAGTGCGATACCAGTTACTATTGAAAATGCGCTAAGCCAACCAAATCCATCGCCAACAAATGTTTTGTTTTCCACCTCAAACCCTTGTATTACTGTACCTAAAATAATACCTTGAAAAAATGCTGCTATTAAAGAACCAAAATGAAATGAAAAGTTCCAATATTTTTTAGTTTTTGGACTGGCTTTTCCTCTGAATTCAAAAGAAATGCCTCTAAAAAGCAAAGATATTAGCATGAGTATAATTGGTAAATATAATGCTGGTATCACTATTGAGAAAGCTAATGGAAAAGCTATGAGCAATACACCTCCGCTTAAAACTAACCATGTCTCATTGCCATCCCAAAAGGGTGAGATGGAATTCACCATAATATCTTTACATGTTTCTGATGGGGCAAAAGGCAAAAGTATTCCTACACCAAGATCGAACCCATCTAAAATAACGTAAAAGGATATCGAGATTATCAAAATTAATAACCACACCAATGGTAAATCTATAAAATTTGAAAAGTTTAACATGTTTATTTTTCAGTATAAGGTTTTAAAAATATTTTCTTGAAATTTTTAGTCGTAAATTCAATTTCTTCGCTAATTTCTGAAGTATTAATACCCTTTTTTATTGTTTTAAATGAGTAATATAGCCCAAAACTGAGCATGAAAAAATATGATATTACAAATAAAATTAAGGAAAATAATACATTATGAGCAGCTACAGGAGAAACTACGTCAGAAGTTCTTAATAAATTATAAACTACATAGGGTTGTCTACCTATTTCTGTTACATACCACCCAGCCAAAATAGCGACAAATCCAAGGGGAGACATGAAAATAGTCCATTTATGAAATGTAGTAGATAAAAAGAGTGTGCCTCGGAAAAATTTATAAATTCCAATAAATGCTGTAAGTAACATAAGCAAACCTATGCCAACCATGACTCTAAAACCAAAAAATACAGGAGCTACAGGTGGGATATCATTCTTGTCCCATTCATTCATTCCTTGAAGTTCCCCATCTATGCTATGTGTAAGAATTATACTAGCTAAGTATGGTATTTTTATAGCATATTCTGTTTTCATTTTTTTTTGATTAGGCCAGCCAAAGATGGTTAATCCTACTCCTTTTTCTGTTTTCCACACAGCCTCTATAGCAGCTATTTTTTTTGGTTGATATTTTCTTGTATTTAATCCTTGGCTATCTCCAATAAAAATCTGTAATGGAACCATCACAGCTATAAAAAACACAGATAATGTCATTAAAATTTTTGCATGTTTTAGGGATTTTTTTATTACAAAAAAATATCCAGCTATTCCCATAACACAAAATGCAGTTGTGATATATACAGCTACTATCATATGGAAGAATCTATGAGGGAATGATGGGTTGAATATTATTTCTAACCAACTTTTTGGATAAAAAACGTTATCTGCTCCTAAAATATACCCAGTAGGAGTTTGCATCCAACTATTTGCAGCTAGAATCCAAAAAGCTGATATTATTGTTCCTATTGCTACCAGGCAAGTTGAAATGAAATGTAGTTTTTTACCTACTTTTTTCCAACCAAAAATCATTATACCTAAAAAACTAGCTTCCAAAAAGAAAGCAACAAGAACTTCGTAACCCAATAATGGACCAAGAATATTACCAGTTTTTGCTATAAAACCAGCCCAATTTGTACCAAATTGATATGGCATTACTATACAGGGCAATTGCATGAAATTTTAATGAGTGCATATAAAATTGTAATATATTGATAACAAAAGTAAAATATAGAAAAAATATCCTTAATTTGAATAAAA
>JBKEHD010000045.1:0-4982 GCA_046710445.1 Candidatus Midichloriaceae bacterium | reverse complement strand
AATCTATTGAAAAATGCTTTTTACCAAAGAAGAAAGCATAATAAGGGAAATATAAAAATAAAAGTAGGTACTAATTCTATTAGTATTGAAGATGATATTATAGGAATAAGAAGTGATGAATTAAGAAAGATATTCGATAGAACATATACTGGGGAGCATCATGGAACTGGGCTGGGTCTTGCATTTTGTAAAATAGCAATGGAACGAATGGGAGGTAGAATTAAATGTGAATCCAATTATTTACAATATACAAAATTTATACTACTCTTTTATTAGTAAAAAAATATATAAATAATAGATGAAAAGCAACTTCTTGCCTTTATTTAAGTTTCCAACATCAATAGCATTGATAGATGACGATGCTTTATTTGTTAAATCATCAGCTGAATATTTATTAACACTATCTGATAAGTTTAAAATAAATATATACACTTCTGCAGAGCCTGTGTTAAGTAAGCTTAAAAACTATGATAATCTAGTTGATTATATTAAGCCTATAATGCCAAATTATAGGGAAAATGATGCTAAATTTACTCTAGAATTTGATTTAAAGCAAATATTTAACAATATTGATTATAGTGATATAATAACGGTGATAGTAGTTGATTATGATATGCCTAGTATGGATGGCATAACTTTTTTAGAAAAAATTAAAGATTTGAAGATATATAAAATACTTCTTACTGGGGTGGCGGACGAAAGTAAAGCTATAGAGGCGTTTAATCGTGGAATAATAAATTGTTATCTAAAAAAGGATGAAAAAAAGTTATTCTCTAACTTATATAATAAAATAATTGAAGGGCAGGATGCTGTGTTTTCTGATGCTACCAATGCATTAGCATATACAATATGTCAGACGGAATTAAATACACTTTTAGAAAATGAAGGGTATAAAGAAATTGTAAATCATTATATCGAAAAACATAATATAATATATTACAAAGTTTTAGATGAAACTGGGAGTTACTATATGAGGTCAAGAAAAAAAGAATATATACTATACATAATTCCAGAGAAAAAAAATAATGCACTAGTCGAATGCATACGAGATTCTATAGTAGATAAAAACCTTAATAAAGGCTCTTTAAAGAAATTGTTAGTTAAATTAAAAAATAATGAAGTAATAGTATTTGATAAATTAATATATAGTGAAGAATTGGATATGATGGAAATTGAGCATTTTTGTAAAAAATCCAAGTTATATAAAGCTAATGATAAAATATATTATTATTATTTTTCTGATAATATTTTTAGTATTAAGGGTAAAAAACAATATCATGTAAATACAAATACCTTGTAATAATTATTCAATTAAAAGGTCATTCAATTTTCATTTAGTTATAAGATTATCAAATAACCCTTCTGCATAAGCCCTTTGTAATTCATTATTTGTTGGGTGTTTAGATATATATGTGTATAAGTTATATATACAATTCTGCAAATTACTTTTAGATAGACTAAATGTTTCTTTTTTTTCTAAAATATTGCCAATAATTTTTAATGCTAAAGAGTATGAATCAGTTTTTAAAAATAATTCTTTGTCTTGATTCGTAATAACAGAATCAAATATAGGAATATCAAGTGATTTTGCAATAGCGACAATATAGTCATATCTATTTGATCTTTTTTGAAGAATATTATCTACAGAATATTTAGTAAGTCCGCAAAGATTAGATACCTTTTCTGACGTAGAGCCAGTTGCTTTCATTTTATCCTTAATAATTTCAATTATATCCATAGTAATTGTAGTAACATGAGTAATGAAAAGGTTAATTAAAATTAAATATACATAAAACATAGAAAAAGTAAACTTTATTTGAATGCAAAAGAGAAAACATACATTTTGTATTGTATAAATATTGTTGACATAATGTAGTATATACTATATTTATGGTATAAATAATATTTATTATTAAAAAATAAAAATGATCAAGCAAGCAAAGAAATACATAGCAATAGCAGTAATAACAACGAGTGTGGGGAGCTTAGTAGGCTGCAACACCACAAGTAAAATGATCAAGCACGGGAAGTTGGAAGTTGAGACAAAAATGTCCGAGACAATTTTTTTAGACCCAATTGAAGATGAGAAAAAGACTGTGCTATTACAAATTAGAAATACCAGTGATAAGTCAGGTTTAGATGTTGAGTCAAAAATCAGGTTAGCAGTTGTGAATAAAGGCTATCGAATAGTGAATAGTCCAAAGCAAGCTAATATCATGATCCAAGCAAATATATTGCAAGTTGGTAAATCGACATTAGAAAATCCATTTGAAGTACTAAGTGGAGGATATGGCTCTGGACTTGAAGGTTTTGCTGCAGGTGCCGCACTTGCTGGCGCAACTGGAGGTTCGGGTAGATCAATGCTTGGAATAGGATTGATTGCAGGCATAGGAAATACAATACTAGATGCAGCAGTAGAGGTGGTAAATTATACAATGACTATAGACTTGCAAATAAGTGAAAAAGCCGAAGGAGAATATGTAAGTGAAAGCAGTGATGCATCATTAAAACAAGGAAGCAGCGGGTATAAAAAATCCACATGGGAGAAGAAGACAAATTGGAAAAAATATCAAACCCGCATAATAAGTGTTGCCAAGAAAACCAATCTGAAGTTTGAAGAAGCAGAACCTAAGTTAACCGAAGGTCTAGTCAAATCAATCTCAGGGTTATTGTAATAAATAAAACAAAATAAGGAGTTAAGAATGGCAACAGTAAAAGGAATAATAACAGAAGATGTAAATATAAAAAATATAGATATTAGCCCAATAAAGATAGGGGCGTGGGTTCATATAGATCAAGGTGGTGGAAAAATATGTTCTGGATTGATTTGCAATCATAAGACCTTAGGTTATTGCCATATAAATGAGGATAAACTTGAGATAGGAGCATTAGTTGAGATGACAGGAATCAAGATATTAAGAGAAGACAAAGACTTTATAATTGTCGATGAAGGAGTCGGAATCAGGATTTTAAATTAGAATAAAAAGTAATAATTATGAACAAATTAGTAACAACATTATCGATTATAGGTTTAGCGAGAAATATGGGTTTGATAAAGCACAAGAAACCAAAAAAATAATAATCTAAAAATGAGTAGAGTATGAATATAGTAGAATACATAAAGAAATGCCAAAGCAAGGTGGTTATCCACAAGAAAGTACAAAATGCCAGGAGCTACATGAAAAGAAATCAAACGACAATTACAACAATAAAAGATTGGGAGCAAAGCTATGGAAAGTAAAAAAATAAAAGTGATAGGAGAGATAATGGAAGCCCCATGTTTAAACATGAGTGGAAAGGGAGTAAGTGCCTGCATAGCGCATGGTGATTTTGAAGAAGAGCTAGGATTCAGCCTAATAAGCATTCAAGCAACATATGACATTATGATAACAAATAAGGAGCTAATGAAGTACTGCAAAGATAATGAAAAAAGCCTTTGTATAGGGGATGTTATAGAGGTTCAAACAACAGAATATAGAGATTCAAAAGATGGCATGTATTATTTAAAACTAAATGAAAAAGAAGGAATAAAAATAATAAAATCATTAAATTAGGAGAAAAATGAGAATAAAAAATTTAAAACTTGTAACATTATCAATTGTGGCGGCATTTGCTGTAAATAATGCAAGTTATACAGCAGCAGGAGAATTATCATTCTGGCCAAATGTAATGACTTCAGAAACATCTTCAACTAATAAGACTAAGAGCAAAAAAGAATCAAAGGTTGGGCATCCAGACTCCAAAGATTCAACTATAAAATTTGGTGGATTCTGTCCACAAGAAGCAAAATGGAAACTTGAAAAGCAGGCATTAGATTTCAATCATATGTTTGGTTTATTTTTACAGTTTGGCAGAGAAGAAATATGCACAAAAAAACTTCAAAAAGAAATGAGCGATAAAATAGTGCTAGTTAAAAGGCTAAAAACAGAGATGGATAAATCACCTAAATGCCTTAAGGAAGTAGCAGAAGTATTGGCATCATGGGAGTATATGGAAAAAGAGCTAGTAAAAGAAATGAAAGATCTTGATGAAAAAAAAGTTGAGATAAAGAAGTTAAGAGAAAATTATAGAAGAATAGGCATGTCGTGGTTTAGTGATAGTTACGGGACGACAGATAAAAAAGAAGGTAATTGTGCTGATCAATCAACATATACAGAGCGTAAATACTCAAAAAACTCAGAGCCAAAGGCATATATTTTAGCAAAGGAGGCTTGTGTTGATACAGGCTCTGAGCTGACATGTGCAACCGCAACTCAAGAGATGGAGAAGGAGTTTATAAAAGAACTTGAGAATCAGAGAAAAAGAATGAATGAAATATCAAATAGGTAAAATATGAATATATTAGAATATACAAAAGATCAGTTTGGGATAGATATAGAGAAATCTTCATTTAGAGCTGAAATTACTGGCAAAATGAGTGATTTAGGCTTAGCAGGGAGCGATGAATTAAATGAATCAATAAAAGAAAGGTTGGAAGCGATATATGAGGGATTTGGAGTAAGAGGTAATAATAATTCTATTACTGAAGAAGAATTGTTAAGCATTTTAGAAGTCAGTTCATCATTTGGAATAAAGCTAAAAAGCCAAACAGATGACGAAGTGATGGAGAAGCTAGAAATCATCAATCTATTTACTAAAGTGCACGGGTATGACCTTAGTCTCACCACGGGCAGAGGTGATGTGATTAATAATCTAGAGCTTAATAAAATAAAAATTATATACGCCAGCCTAAACAAAGAACTGAAAGATTTAAAACTAGAAGATTTATATAAAATTAAAAAATATGAATTAGCTGGATTGAGTAATTTAAAGAAGCTGAACAAGGCAGAAGTGAACCATTACACTAAATTCATAATATCTTTAGGAATTAATTTAACATTGAGCAAGGAACAAGTAAAAAATGTCCGTGAGCTGTGTAAAACTATTGAAGAGCTGGGATATAGGCCTATCAGCAACATAGCTGCGGAAATATCCTATAGCGT
>JBKEHD010000044.1:0-5514 GCA_046710445.1 Candidatus Midichloriaceae bacterium | reverse complement strand
GTTGATTGAGCAACTCATTTTTCTGTTCTATGGTTAGGAAATTTTTCATTCCTTCATTCTCCTCTTTTTTGATTATTTTTCAAGGGTTTTTAAATTTTCGGCATTTTCATTTGGGTTGAGTATATATCTATTGTTTATGCCTTGATATTCATTATATTTGGTTGGTCAACAATCCCTAATATCTGATTTTTTGTGTAATGTTGAGAATTTGATCCAAACACAGATTCTCCATTTGTATTTTTTGTAATATCTTCTATAGTTTTAGTATGACTTGTTTCTGCCGAGACTTCTTTTCCGGAAGATGTGGTCCCAGTTACTTTAAACGTATATTTGCCTTCATCTGCAGATTGATTTGCGCTGCCATCAACTCCTAATTCACCATTCCATTTATAGTGAGTTACTCCACTTTTAGTATTTAATTTAGAGATTTCTGCAACAGTATTACCGGTTTGATCTTGAATGATCAATTTTGCTTTTTCAACATCTTTGGGAAAATTGTACCAAAGATCAGCTTTAACAAGACCGTCACTTGCAGTTTTTAGTTCTAATTCATTTCCAGGGATTATCATCTTTTTTCCAAGCAATCCTGCACTATCCTGCAAACGTTCTGGACCTTTATCTAATTTTGTCAATAACAAGTCCTTAATATCTAGTAAATTTGATGTATTTTTAAATGATAAGCTCATATTAGCCATTTGACTCATATCCATTGGAGAAGAAGGATCTTGATTTTTTAACATTTCAACATAAAGATTCATGAACTCTGTTTTCTCTTTTGCTATAGAGGCACGTTCTTTCTCTAAAGGAGTTTGGTTAGTTGATTGTATTGCTGGATTTATATATGAAGACATTTAAAATTTACCGGATTTTGGTTAATATAATTATACCCAATAATCGACTAATTTGTCAACTCCTCTGAGTATTACTGTGTTGGGAATTATAGCATTTAGCATAGCTGGAGATTTATCAAGCAGAAGTACAGTATTTTGCTTATCCTCAAAATCTTGATCTTTGCTTTCATTCCAGTTACTAAGATCCTTGTATTCAAATTGTAAGTTGGTATTCATTTGCTCATCGCTTTTATCAAAAACTAAATTTTGTGAGAATTCTGCAGCATTTCTTCTTAAAATTTCGTATGTTGAAATTTTGTCTGCATTAATAGTTACAGTTCTTTCGTTGTTGATAATTTCTATATGTATTTCTATTCTACCCAATTCTTTTGGTGCTAATTGAACAGAGATACGTTTATTGCCAGAATTTTCTGCTTTTGAAACGGCAAAATTTATCTGTGTCACTATTTTTGTTTCTATTTTTTCTAATGAAAAATCTAATTTTGCTTCAGAGGTTACTTTTTGTTGCTCGTAATACATAGCATGAGATTTTTGGTAATCTACAGTGCTTAAATCTTTTGTTTCCGAAGTTTGTAATATAACGGTTGAATTTTTTAAATTAGATGTATCAACTGCTAAATTTGTTGGAAATGAAGATTCAAGGTTGTTTTGTTTGTAATCAGAGTCTTCCGTGAAGTTGAAATTCATTCTAACTGCTTCCTGTTCAAATTCTTGAGATGCCAAATTATATTCCATTTCTCCTGTAATAGATTTATTTATAGCCTCTAATTTAGGATCTTTAATAGCAAATTGAACTGTTGGAATTGGTAGTGACAGTATGTCTGCTTCTACATTTGTATTCTCTAGATTATCAATTTTGTTTACATTAAGTTCGCTAATATTTATTCCATCAAATTCAGCAATGTTTATTTTATCAAATTCGCCAATATTTACTCCATCAAGCTCTGCTGTATCTATTTTATTCATGCCATTTTGTGAAATATCAATACCATCGCATAATTGCCCAACTTCACATTCTGCTTCTAAATTATTAGAGAGCAATTCATCAAAAATTTGTAAAAAAACATTTTCTTGATTTTCAACAGATTTCTCCGTATTTTTATTCTCAGCACTTAACGTGCTCTTGTTGCTGTCTACGGGTTTTGTTACAGTAATTTCTGATGACATTTGTGCATAAATATTACTTCTTTGTAGTTATGTTAGCAAAATGCATGCCAATTAAATATTAATAGATATTATTTCGTCTTTTATAATAATAAAACTTTGTATTTCAAGTAATTTAAATTTTTTCCGTAAGTGGGATATATACGTTTCTAAAGTGGAAGTTTCTATATTTTCATATCCCCAAATTTCTTTTAATATAGAGTGTTTTTTTAATTTCAAGGTGCTGTTTTTTAATAAGTATTGTAGTAAATCTGCTTCTTTCTCCGTAAGACTCACGATCATATCTTTGTTAGTGAGTAATCTTTTTTCGAAAGAAAAAGAAAAATTTTTAAACCTCAGCGTGTTTTTAATTGTATCTAACGCATTGTCAATTAATTTGACGAGTTTTGAAATATGAAATGGTTTGCTTATGTGAGAATTATCATTTTTTGAAATGGCAATATAGTTTTTAAATTTATGAACATATTCATCCATTTCATCTAATACAACGAGATCATTTTTTTCTGAAAAATCTGAAGGATTTGAGGAGGTGAATATATCAATGCTTTTATATTTTGGTATAGTTTTTAATGAATATTCTAAATATCTATTTTGGCTAAATATACCAATCATAATTATTTTGATGCTTTTTGAGCTTTTGAACTATATTTACCTATGTTTCCTAATACTTGTTTGAATCCGCTTATTGAATTACCATCGAATTCAATTTTTTCGGAATCATAATTTAATATTTTTGCATCTTTTGTGTAATAAATTTTTATCTTATTCACGACAGCCTTATCATTAAATTGTATTGAGGTAATATTTTGATCTATTAATTTAGGGTTAAGAAATCCTAATTTTTTATACTCTCTTTCCATATAAAAATAAGTCACAGGTTTGAAATATGATTTTGTAGTTGGTTCCCCTAATGTTGCTACAACCATTTTTTCTGTAGACTCATTTATCTTGATTTTTTCTAAATCATGACTTTTTACAGCATATCCTATTTTTTCAATATTGCTGCTGCAAGAAGATAAAAGAAATAAACATAATGCTATTACAGGTGCTTTTATATTCTTTATGTCGTTTGTTTTGCTATCTTTTTTCATATCTTTCTTTTTTCTTCTTTTTAAGTTATCTCTCAATGCTTGTGATAATTTTTCAGAATTACTTTTGTTAGTTGATGGTTTCATAATACCTTTTTTAATTTATTATTCAAAAAACTATCAAAATTCTTTATATTTTTTATATTCTTTTTTTCTGTTCCAACCATTTTTTTCATCATGCTTTGCATATCTAAGAAATTTTTTAATAATTTATTTATTTCTTGTACAGTTGTACCAGATCCTTTTGCTATTCGCAATTTTCTTGATGCATCAAGGGTTTTTGGAAATTGACGCTCTTTTTTATTCATAGAATCTATTATTGCTTCTTGTCTTACCAACATATTTTTATCGAATTTATCTGAATTCAAAGCATCCTTCATACCTTTTAATCCTGGTAACATTTTCATTATAGAGGACAACCCTCCCATCTTTTTCATATTTTTTAATTGTTTGCGTAAATCTTCCATGTCGAATTTTCCTTTCGCCATTTTTTTTGTAAGATTTTCTATGTCCTTTTCTTCCACTACGTCCATAGCTTTTTCCACTAAGCTTACAACATCTCCCATATCTAGAATTCTAGAGGCTATTCTATCTGGATGAAATTGTTCGAAATCCGATATTTTTTCACCTGTTCCTATGAATTTGATTGGGCATTTTGTAACATATTTCACACTTAAAGCTGCTCCACCTCTAGAGTCAGCATCAACACGAGTTAAAATTATCCCAGTCAAATTAATTACTTCGGCGAATTTTTTTGCACTATTGACAGCATCTTGCCCAACCATAGAATCAACAGAAAGCAGAGTTTCTATTGGGTTTGTAATTTTTTGCACTTGTAACAATTCATCAACTAATTCTTCATTTGTATGAAGTCTACCTGCGGTATCAAATAGTACAATGTCATAAAAATTGCTTTTTGCCTCACTCATAGATCTTTTTACAATATCTAAAACCTTTTGTCCTTTGATGATAGCTAAAGAATCTATATCCACTTGTTTAGCTAAAGTCTCAAGTTGATCCTGTGCAGCTGGTCTATTTACATCTAGTGATACTAGCAAAACCTTCTTTTTAAATTTTTTTCTCAGGTACACAGCAAGTTTAGCGGATGAAGTAGTTTTCCCAACACCTTGCAAACCAACCAACATAATTGCAGCTGGTGGAGCTGCTTTTAGATTTATTTCCTGATTATCATCCTTTAATGTTTCTATTAATTCATCATGAACAACTTTGGTGATCACCTGTGATGGAGTCAAGCTACTTAGTACTTTTTGCCCAATAGCTTTCTCTTTTATGTTTTTGATGAATTCTTTTGTCACACCCAGTGCAACATCTGCTTCAAGCAAAGCAATTCGTATTTCTCTTAATGAAGAATCTAAATCAGATTCAGATATTGATCCTCTATTTTTTAATCTATCAAAAGCTTTGTTGAAACCATCTCCCAAAGAAGAAAACATATAAATAATCTAAATTACAATTGAGTCATGATAATATTTTGAGTGGTTTAAGTAAATAAATTTAAATATGTATATGAAACATTTCGTAAAAGAGCATGTTGTGGTTATGGTTTTGTTAGAGTGTGAAATGCATATTGGGGAATAGTATTATCCCCCAGGTAAAATTAGTATTTTAGATAGCCAGACAAATTTCTTGTTCAAAATAATGATCAAAATTATTTGCGCATTGAAGATTATCTTCAAGTATAACTTCATTCATATCTGAATCATCATGATTTTGTAAATCATCTTCTTGTGTTTGATAATTTACTTGTCTGGATTCCACTTCTATTGCATCAGCTTTATGATATTCAGTAATATTATTTGCCTTTTCTATGCTATAAATGCCTATAATATCTAATTCCGTTAGTACTCCTACTACTATTGCAGCTGCTGCACATACTGCTCCTTCTCCTTCTATTCGCACTGATTTATCACCAAACAATCCTGTTGTGTTATAAGGTGAGAAAAAGCTATATCCAGAATCATTTGTTATACAATTTTCAAATACGTCAAATGTCACGGACGTCATTGTGATATATGGCAGCCAAGCATAAGCAGTGCACCATTGATCAGTGTGTTGTGCTATAAGTACGTTAAAATTCGCATTCCAATTCTGAGTATTCTCTAGGAATATAATGTTATGATAAAACTCTTGGCTTATTATTTGAGCTAAATTAACTCCCCATATGTCTATAAAGTGTTGTGGCGCTGTATTGTCTTGCATTGCTTGCTGTATTTCTAGAGCATTACCCTGTGACCACCCAGCCATCACGCCAACCAAATTGTTATAGGTTTTCATTTGCGGTAGTGTATTAATATAATCATATATCTTAATAATACTGTTTATTAAAATATTTATACCGGTTAAATAACACTTCATAATAGTTACCTTTGATTAAATTAAAGTCACCTAAA
>JBKEHD010000043.1:0-5692 GCA_046710445.1 Candidatus Midichloriaceae bacterium | reverse complement strand
TATCAGTACCTTCTTGTATTTTTATTCAGTCAATAGCACTATATCACCTTTGGTTGATTTAATAAACTGCCGCTGCCTAAGGCCTATAATTATGCGCATAATCCTGTTGATATAGAGTATATTCCTTTAATAAAAAAAGATAATAAGTGTGTAAAAAGAAAATTTGAAGAAAATGATGGTTTAATTTTTTCTAATCAAGATAAAATAGTGTATAATAGTATCAAGCAGAGAGACAAAAAAACAAATCATTTCAATTATAAATCTGAAAGTGTAATTCAAGATTTTTCTCACAAGCAGATTTTTGATATAGTGCAGGATATAAAAAAAGATAGTGCTGATGTTCATAAAAATGATAAATCAGTAAAACAAAAAATTTTCAATAAAAAGAAAATGAATAAAAATAGCTTTGAATTGAATTCTTCAAATAAGAAGAATTCAAACATAAAGAGTATTTTTGAGGTGTTAAATTAGGTGTTAGAAGAAAATAATTGGCATTGTTTTAAGCAATACCGGTAACGAAGATAATTATTAATTGAATTATTGATATTTTTGTCCATAATTATCTCAATCGCAAATTAAATAGATACAATGAAAAATTTTAATGCAGACTTAAATGTTGTTTTAGAAGCTGTTAGGAAAGCTTCAGTCAAAATTACTAAAGATTTTTATGAAATTGAAAAATTGCAAATTTCTAAAAAAGGAGTTGCTAATTTTGTCACAAAAACAGATTTGACGGCAGAAAAAATATTGATATATTATTTGCAAAAAAACAGACCGGAGTATAGTTTTATTACAGAGGAGAGTGGTATTCTAGAAAGTGTAAAAAAAGATGATTCTGATCCGGCGGAATATAAATGGATAATAGATCCTATCGATGGCACATTTAATTTTATGCATGGATTGCCATTTTTTTGCATATCTATAGCTTTGGCAAAAATTACTAAAGATGAATCAACTATTTTATTGGGAGTTGTATGTAATCCTGTCAACAATGAAATATTTTGGGCAGGCAAAGATATGGGGGCTTTTTTAATAGACAGCTTGGGTATACAAAGAAAAATAAGAGTAGCGTCCCATAATGATTACGAGAGAGTAATTTGCGTCACTCATGATGATTCAAATAGTAATGATAAAATGAAAAAATATTTAAGTTTCATTCATTCAAGGCATAGCAAAATAAGAATATTTGGAGCGTCGGCATTAGAAATGGCATATCTAGCAGATGGAAGGATAAATTTGTTAATTCAAGGAAGGCTGCATTTATGGGATTATGCTGCAGGTTTGATACTTATTAGGGAAGCCGGTGGTGTTGTTAGAGATCTAAATGAAAAAAATTTAGGGCTAAATATATACGAAGGAGTTATTGCAGGGAATAATAAATTAGTAAGTGAAATTGAAAAAGGTGATTAATTTATATAAAAACAAATTTATGGAGCATGCTTTAAAGCAAGCTGAATTTGCAATTGAAGAAAATGAAGTGCCTGTTGGGGCAGCCATAGTGCCCAATGATGGTGTAATTTCCACTAATTATAATAGAATGAGATCTGAACATGACCCTACTGCTCATGCAGAGATTCTTTGCATAAGAGAGGCAACAAAAAAACTACAGAGGGCAAATTTAAGTGATTGTGATATATATATAACGCTTGAACCATGCGCAATGTGTGCCCAGGCAATTGCATTTAGTAAAATTAAACGTGTGTATTTTGGAGCCTATGATGAGAAATTTGGAGCTATTGAAAATGGCGTTAGATTGTTCAACTCCAAAACACATAACCATATGCCAGAAATATACGGTGGAATAGAGCAGCAAAAAGCAACAAGATTGATGAAAAGTTTTTTTACCAAAATTAGAAAAAAAGTTTAATATATATATTAGATTTATAAAAGTGCCATTAGTAACATGACAAATACCAAAAAATTTGAATTTAGCAGCCCTAAATATAGTTTTGCTGAAAATATAAAGAGTAAGGAATTTAAAAATTATGAATTTCCCACTTTCAAGATCAAAAGTAACTGTAGTGGATCATATCTTTTATACTTTAATGATAAAGTTGAAAAAATTGATGCTGATAGTGCTTATGAAGCAGCTAAAAAAACTAATTTTAAAAGTATTGATAAGATCCTATATGTAAGTGAAAATGTTTGTATGAAAAACATTTTTCCTTCCAATGAATTAATAAAACAAGATTGAATTTTATATGGCTATTATAACAAGATTTGCACCAAGTCCTACAGGATTTTTACATGTTGGTAACTTAAGAACTGCTTTGATAGCGTGGTTATATGCAAAGTCAAATTCTGGGAAATTTATATTGAGGATTGATGATACAGATACTAAAAGGTCTAAAGATATATATATTGATGCACTTAAAGATGACTTGAAATGGATTGGTATTGATTGGGATATTTGTTTTAAACAATCAAGTAGATTAGCTGAATATGAGGAGGCGAAACAAAAATTAATTGATGCAGGTAGGTTATACGCTTGCTATGAAACAGAAGAAGAATTAGCTGTAAAAAAGAAAAGTTTACTAGGTAGAAATTTGCCACCAATATATGATAGGGCGGCGCTGAAATTAACAATAGAGCAAAAAAGAGAGTTAGAGGCAAAAGGAGTGCAGCCGTATTGGAGATTTTTATTAAACGAGGAAGCAATATCTTGGAATGATAATATAAGAGGTAATTTAAAATTTGAAGCAAAAAATCTTAGTGATCCAGTATTAGTTAGAACAGACGGAACTTTAACTTATAGCCTAGCTTCAGTTGTGGATGATATTGAGTATGCAGTAACCGATGTTATTAGAGGTGAAGACCATATATCTAATAGTGCCATACATATACAGCTATTTAAAGCCTTGTCAGCTAAGTCACCAAATTTTAGTCATATAGCATTACTAACAACAAAAGAGAAGAAATTATCCAAAAGAGAAGGTGGTTTTAGCCTTCAAGAGTTGAGAGAGAAGGGAATTTTGCCATCATCTGTTGCAATATTTTTTTCAAAAATTGGAAGTTCTGATGGTATTATAGCTAAAAAAGGCTTAGAGCATTTGATTGAAGAGTTTTCTTTTTCTAAATTAAGTAAATCAACTGTTCAGTATGATTACAATGAATTAAAAGCTTTTAATACTAAAATACTGCACTTATTAGAATTTGATGAGATGCAAGATATACTGCAGAAATTAGGTATAAAAGACATGGATGAGGAGTTTTGGTTATCTATAAGGGCTAATGTGAGTGATATTCAAGATATAAAATATTGGCATACAGTTTGTAAGCATGATATTAAGACTGAAATTATTGATGTAGAGTTGATTAATTTAGCAAAGAGTTTGTTACCGGATGAAAAATTTGATCTAAATACATGGGATAAATGGATAGAGGTAATAAAAAAGCATACTGATTTAAAAGGTAAAAAACTATTTATGCCACTTAGAATTGCTTTGACTGGCCAAGAATATGGCCCTGAGTTAAAAAATTTATTACCAATGATAAGTAAAAAATTAATATTTGATAGATTGAATAAATAATATAGTTAATAATTGTTGAAAAAATGATGCATTAGTATACATTATTTGTCAGGAAATAAATATTAATAATATTAACTATGTTTGATATGGGTAAGAATGATAATCAAATAATGATGTCGAGTGCTCAAGTTAGAGCGGCAAGAGGACTATTAAATTGGACGCAATCAGAGTTAGCAAATAGATGCAGTTTAACGAAAGCTACGATTGCTAACATAGAAAATGAAAAGCATCATCTAACAAGTAAAACAGCCAACAAGATTCATCAAGCTTTTAGAAATGCAAAAGTTGAATTTTTAGTTAATGATGGAATAAGGAGTAAGTTTGATATCATAAAAACATTGGATGGTAGAGAGGGATTTATATATCTTCTTAATGATATATATGATTCAGTTAAAGATGCTGCTGGGTGTGTAAAAATCAGCGGAATTGAAAAAAAATCCCTAGCTAAAATGCTTGACAAGGAATATTTAGAAATGCATGAAAATAGAATGCAAAAGGTCAAAAATTTAAGTTGTAAAGTTTTAATAAGTGATAGAGATAATGATATTGATCACCAAAATTATAAAGAGCATAGGAGGATTCCGTCTGAGTATTTTTTCCCATTACCAATTTATATTTATGATAGAAAAATAGCATTTGTTATATTTGATCCTCTCAGAGTTTTATTAATTGAAAATTTTCATTTATTTTTAGTTAACTCTAACCAATTTGATATGATTTGGGATAATATAAGTAAAAAATTATAAAATTTATCTTAGGTTCTTTTAATACAATTTTATATGAATTAGGTGGGCTTGGTGGTAATTAATTTTATCATTAGCATAGAGAGGGTAACAACATACCTTTATTTAACATTCAAGTGATTTTTTATTGATCAAGTAGGAAATTTAATGCATTAAAACAATTTAAATGCTCAATAACAAATGAAGTGTTACAGAGTTGATAAGAAGATAAAAATTTGAATCGATTGGAACACAATTATAATATATTCCAATGTAAAGACCAATATTTGTATTTTTAAGGAAATTTTTCATTAAATTTACTATAGTAAAAATATATTTTAGAGGGTTTTTTTGGGTTCTGTCGCATGAGTTGAAAAAGAAGGGAGGATTTGATAAAGTAATGCAAATTGCTTGAGGAAGAAATGGTAACAATAGATAAAAAACTAATTAAATATTTCAAGGGACATGAGTATCCAGTTGAAATAATAATGCTATCAATATATATGAAAGGAAGATATTCATTCAGTTGTCGAGAGATAGAGGAGATTGGGGGTGTTGAGAGGGATAAATATAGATAATGCAACATTGCAAAGATGGGTAATAAAATTTAAGCCAATATTTGAGAGTTTTATCACTTTGAATCATAAATCTACGCCAAATCATAGGATTTACATCCTTAAGCCGGATTTTAAATTGGTAAATTTTACTATAATTCATAAGTACCAGCCTATCTTTCTATTGTATACGACTAATCTATAAATAACTTCCCTTCTTCTATTTTGCCCTCACTTTTGAATGCTCTCCGATATACATGTCCTTTAAAGGATTTTCTTAATTTTGGATTTATCTTTATCATTTTTATCACGAACAATTCCCGCCAGCTTATTAGATTTATTACGATTTTTACACCTAATCTTCTAGATGCGACAGAGCCATTTTTTGAGAATAGGGTTACAGAATATGCTAAATCTGCTACAACTGGTTCTTGGGAAGATGCATTTATTATTTTTAAAGATAAATAGAGCGCTAAAAATAAAACGTAGGGTTGGCTCAGTTATACGATTTGTTTTTAAGCAACAAATGGACAAAGCTAAATTTTTTTATAAAAAAGTGGTATTGTGCCAATTATAATAATAAAAGAGCCTAAAATAGTTAAATAACCGACTTTCTCATTAAATACTAAGATACCTAGTATAGCAGTCATCACTATTCCAGTAAAATGAATTGGCATTAATAAAGATAAATCGGCTCTCTTGAAAGCATGAAATGCACAGAATGAGCTAAGTGCAAAGGTTAATGAAATCAAAACTATGAAGAACCCATCACTCACTAGCATAAGCCTTTTCCAATAAAGCGCAGCTGGAAAGAATGTGTAAATCAAAGAAAAAAAAGATAAATAAAACATTTGTTCAATAGTTTTCCCAGATGTAATTCTTTTTG
>JBKEHD010000042.1:0-5841 GCA_046710445.1 Candidatus Midichloriaceae bacterium | reverse complement strand
AAGATGACTGGCATACTCTCAGTACGGGATTAGAAACGCGTATTAATGATAATTTTCAGATTCTAAAATCCGCAATTTGATTTGGGATGGGTATATATCCATATCCTTACTTGGAAGCAAAGATATGAAAGTGTAGGTTAATGTAATAAGCATCATTGAACAAAATAGGTAATAAAACTTATTTTTTTCACTCAATTCATCATTTTTTAATTTTGATGCTAATTTTAAATAGTTAAAAAAAATCATGATAGAAGATATTAATTCTCCTGTTTTGTATCATATAATGGTCAATTATACAAATTATGCGTAATGTAGGGTACTTACTCTCTTTCTTCTTTCTAATTTTTATTTTTAGACTTGCTCATTGTATATAACTATTAAAACATGTAGAATCCGGTATAAAATATTAATTGACTATTTAAACATGATAGTTTTGGGTATTGAGACAAGTTGTGATGAAACAGCTGTTGCAATAGTAGATGAAAATAAAAAGATATTTGCTAATAAAATTTTTTCACAAATAGATCTTCATAAAAAATTTGGCGGTGTTGTCCCTGAGATTGCAGCTAGAAGTCATGTTGAAATTTTACCACAACTTATTGAGGATGCTTTGTCTGAAGCTAAGTTGAGTATTTCGGATATAGACGCTTTTGCCGCAACTGGTGGACCTGGCCTAATAGGTGGTGTTATGGTTGGTGTTATGTATGCAAAAACATTATCATCAATACAAAAGAAGCCTTTTATCGCAATAAATCATTTGGAAGGTCACGCACTTACAATAAGATTAGTGAGTGATATAAATTACCCGTATCTATTACTTTTAATATCAGGTGGTCATTGCCAGATTATTGCAGTTGAAGGTTTAGGAAAATATAAAATATTAGGCAGAACATTAGATGATGCAGTAGGGGAGGCTTTTGATAAAGTAGCAAAAATGCTTGATCTAGGTTATCCTGGTGGTCCTATTGTTGAAAAATATGCAAAATTAGGAGATAAAAAAGCGTATAAATTCCCCAAGCCACTTCCTAATACATCTGATTTTTCTTTTTCTGGGTTAAAAACATCAGTTAGAAATCAGATACATAAAATTAAAGATATAAGTGAGAAAGATAAACGAGACATTTGTGCTTCATTTCAATATACTGTATCAGAAATATTGATTAATAAATTACGATATTCAGTGAAAAATTTACCAATGGGATATGATAATATAGTAATTGCCGGTGGAGTTGCTGCAAATTTGTATATAAGAAATAGGGTGAGTGATGAAATGGGAGAAATAGGATATAAGGTGCTGTATTCACCTGTTGATTTATGCACTGATAATGCGGCTATGATTGCATGGACGGCTATCGAAAGATTACAACAAGGAGATAAAAGTGATTTAGGTTTTAAGCCAAAATCTAGATGGAATATGAACGAAATTATTTATTAGAAACATGACAGATTTAAAAAAGATCAAAAACTTCTCTATTATTGCTCATATTGATCATGGGAAATCCACATTAGCTGATAGAATGATTGAAATATGTGGTAATTTAGAAAAAAGAGAGATGTCAAGCCAGGTGCTTGATTCAATGGATATAGAGAAAGAACGTGGAATCACTATTAAAGCTCAAACTGTTAAATTGACATATAAAGCCAAAAATGGAGAAGAATATATATTAAATCTCATAGATACTCCAGGGCATGTAGATTTTAGTTATGAGGTAGATCGTTCTCTTGCTGCATGCGAAGGATCTGTATTGATAGTTGATGCCAGTCAAGGGGTAGAAGCTCAGACCTTAGCAAACACATATAAAGCTATAGATAATAATCATGAAATTGTTTTGGTTCTTAATAAAATAGATTTACCAGCATCTGATCCAGAAAGGATCAAAGAGCAAATTGAAGATGTGATTGGTATCGATACTACAAATGCAATAGAAATATCTGCAAAAACAGGGCAGGGGGTGGATTTAGTTTTAGAAGAAATAATAAAAAGTATTCCGTCACCAAAGGGGGATATAGATAAGCCTTTGAAAGCTATGCTTGTTGATAGTTGGTACGATAAGTATTTGGGAGTAGTAATTTTAGTAAGAATGATTGATGGTACATTAAGAAAAAATATGATCATTAAAACGATGTCAAATGATTCTGAATATACGGTTGAAAGGGTTGGTGTTTTTATGCCAAAGAAAGTTGTTACTGATGAATTAAAAGCTGGAGAAGTTGGTTTTATAACTGGTAATATTAAAGAAGTATCTGATTGTAAAGTTGGGGACACTATAACTGAATTATCAAATCCAACTGAAAATTCTTTACCTGGATTCAAGCCAAGTAAAGCAGTTATTTTTTGTGGAATTTATCCAACAGATTCAAGTAATTATCCAGCACTTAGAGATAGTATTGCTAAATTGAAATTGAATGATTCTAGTCTCCAATACGAGCCGGATACTTCAAAAGCCTTGGGTTTTGGGTTTAGATGTGGATTTTTAGGTATGCTGCATCTAGAAATTATACAAGAAAGATTAGAGAGAGAGTACGACTTAGATTTAGTAACTACTGCACCAAGTGTAATTTATAAATTACATATGAGATCTGGTGAAATAGTAGAGTTACATAATCCAACTGATATGCCTGACCCTATGAAAATAGAAAGTATTGAAGAGCCATGGGTAAAAGCATCGATAATGGTGCCTGATGAATATTTAGGTTCTACATTATCATTATGCACAGATAAGAGGGGTATACAATTGGGAATGAGTTATGTTGGAACAAGAGCCATGCTTGTGTATAAATTACCTTTAAATGAAATTGTATTTGATTTTTATGAGAAATTAAAATCTTGCTCAAAAGGATATTCTAGTTGTGATTGGGAATTAGATTCTTATATGAGCAGTGAATTAGTGAAAATGAATATACTGATCAATGGAGTAATTGTAGATGCATTGAGTATGTTAATACATAAAACAAAAGCGGAAAGTAGGGGGAGAGAAATATGTGAACATTTGAAAGATTTGATACCAAAACATATGTTTACCATTCCAATTCAAGCTGCTATTGGTGGAAAGATTATAGCGAGAGAAACAATTAGTGCTATGAGAAAAGATGTGACAGCAAAATGTTATGGAGGAGATGTTTCTAGGAAGAAAAAGCTTTTAGATAAACAAAAAAAGGGGAAGAAACGGATGAGATCAATAGGTAATGTTAACGTTCCACAAACTGCTTTTATATCAGTTTTGAAAATTGGAAAATAAAAATATTTTCAAATAAATTTATCTATAAATACATGGAAATACTTGAAAGAGATAAAAAAATTATATGGCATCCATTTACCCAGGAAAAAACAGCAGATTTACCAATAGCAATAAAAAAAGGCAAGGGAGCTTATATTTATGATGAAAATGGAAAGGAGTATTTAGATTTAATATCGAGCTGGTGGGTTAATTTACATGGTCATGCTCACCCAGAAATAGCAAAAAGTATTTATAAACAAGCGCTAGAGTTAGAGCATATTATTTTTGCAGGGTTCACTCATACTCCTGCTGTTGAATTATGTGAAAATCTCCAAAAAATTCTTCCGCAAAAATTATCCCGCTTTTTCTTTTCAGATAACGGTTCAACTGCTGTAGAAGTTTCTTTAAAAATGTCATATCAATATTGGCATAATAAAGGCAAAGAAAAAAACATCTTTATAAGTTTTGATGGTGGGTATCATGGAGATACTTTTGGAGCTATGTCAGTTAGTGTAAATAGTGGGTTTCACGATGTTTTTAAAAATTTATTATTTGAAGTGATAAACATCCCTTTTCCTGAAACTTGGGATGATGATGATGATTGTCAAAAAAAGGAAGAACACTCATTGGATATATTAAAAAAAGAACTAGAAAAAAATGGAGAAAAAATATCTGCGATAATCCTTGAGCCAATTATACAGGGAGCCTCTGGCATGAGGAAATGCAGAGCATCATTTGTGAAAAAAGTGATAACTCTTGTGCGTCAACATGGTATTTTAGTTATTTTTGATGAAGTTATGACAGGATTTGGTCGTACAGGTACAAATTTTGCCCTTGAACAAATAGATGTCATCCCAGATTTTTTATGTGTATCAAAAGGAATAACTGGGGGGTTTTTACCTTTGGCATTAACCATTACTACTGAAGATATTTATAATGCTTTTTTAAATGATAGTTGGGATTATGCTTTTGCACATGGACATTCATATACGGCAAATCCTATCGCATGTGCTGCAGCTATCACATCATTAAAGATACTTCTTGAGGATGATACGCAAAAAGCTTTGCAAGATATAAATCTTTGTCATAAAGCTGGTATTGAATATTTAAAAAGCAATTGTACTAATGTTGTTAAAACTAGAGTAATAGGGACAATTGCAGCCTTTGAAGTGGATTGCAAAAAAAATATTAACAAAGAGCTAAAAGCAAAATTTTTGGATAATGGGTTATTGATAAGACCCTTAGGCAATACAGTTTATATACTTCCACCATACTGCATAACAAAAGAGGAATTAGAGTTTGTTTACAAGAAAATAGTAAAAATACTAAAATATATTGTCTAATTGCTAGCTTTTTAAATGCTAGATGATTGACCAAAGAATAAGGATATGTAAGAGTACGCATGTAATAATGTGTGGGATGTTATGCAAAAATCAAAAAGATCTTTAGAAGAATTATTATCTGATGCTGCTTCAAAAGGTGATGTAAAAGCAATAAAAGCTTTGGTGTCTGCAGGAGCAGATGTTAATAAGGTAGATTATTTTGGACATACAGCTTTACATCTGGCTGCTTCACAAGATCATATAGAAGCAATAAAAGCTTTGGTGTCTCTGGGAGCAGATGTTAATCATGGAAATAATAATGGAGTTACATCTTTGCATTGGGCTGCTATAAAAGGTAATATAGAAGCAATAAAAGCTTTAGGTGCAGCAGGTGCAGATGTTAATAAGGTAGATAAGAGTGGATATACAGCTTTGTGTAATGCTGATTCAAAAGGTCATGCAGAAGCAATAAAAGCTTTGGCTACTGTAGGAGCGATTACTACTGATATTTTGATGAAAGGTGGAACAACGGTTGATCAGTTTCTTAAGGATGAAGGGGTTGTTCCTATGAACGTAAATGAATATCATGTATCTCTCGTTGAAAACTCTCCAGAAAAAGTTTTTATAATATTACGTAATGTATACAATACTGATGCTTTGAACTTTTTGAGTACTTATGACTTTTTTGTGGGCGCAGATAAATCATTAGTGAACCATGATGTATTCGGAGAAATTTTATCTTATTTAGGTCATCATTCAATTATGGATGTAAAAGATAATGAGGAACAATTGATGTTTAAAGGAAGTGCTTTTCTTGCTCGCGTAAATATTGATATACCGCATTCTATGATGCAAGATGGTAGTTTGTATGTTTTAAACAAAAAATCTGCAGTAGAATGGCTTCGCGTAGAGGATAAAGCTACACAAGAAGCAGTAGTGAAATTTGTTTTTTCTGAAACTAATGATGAAAAAACACATACAGGATTTTATACAGAGTATACAATTAACAACAAAATTGTTGGAATAAAAGGGTTAGAAGTAGCAATCGATTTTACAAAATTAATTCATTCTGCATGTTGTGGAAAGTGGGAAATGAAAGATGTTGCTCTCCTGTCTGCAAATGTAGCACAATTTTTATTTATAGCGACAAAAACTACTGTTGCGGATAAAGCAGCGCTATATGTTTCTTTTACAGCTATACCCATTGTATATGAAATATACGAAGGAGAATACGCAACAGCTGCAACAACATTATGTACAACTGTAGTATTTGCCGGAATACCATATGCTTTAGCTTCTTG
>JBKEHD010000041.1:0-5934 GCA_046710445.1 Candidatus Midichloriaceae bacterium | reverse complement strand
GCCGTAGTATCATCTTCATCTGTAGTTACTGTCGTAGTATTATCTACAGTTGGAGTTACTGCCGTAGTATCATCTTCATCTGTAGTTACTGTCGTAGTATCATCTACATCTGGAGTTCCTGCGGTAGTATCATCTGCATCTGGAGTTCCTGCGGTAGTATCATCTGCATCTGGAGTTCCTGCGGTAGTATCATCTACATCTGGAGTTCCTGCGGTAGTATCATCTGCATCTGGAGTTCCTGCCGCTCCTGTTATTTCGGTCTCTTTAGACTCTATAGAGGTTAAAATTCCGTCTTTAAGATTATTTTTTATAGCGTCAAACTTATCTCCAAGCATGGCTTTTACCAATATCTTTGCTTCTATAACAACTGTATCGTCATTAAGCCACACCTTCAATTTATCTGTCTTTGTTTTTAAATCACCAGATATTCTAGTAATACATTCTTTTACCGTATCATTCTTAAAAGTACCAAGACATATATCTGCACTTGGAGTAAGTTTATTACCCTTTAAAAAATCTGTAAATACTGTAATATCAGAAACCTTACCAACCTCACAGCCTATTAATTTACTCAATGTAGTTTTATTATTTAGATCTACCATTGCACACACCCTTTGAAAGTTAAATCAAGCGCATTTTATATTATAGAACTAAAATATGCAAGCAAAAAGTGCAATTTAGAGCTTGCAATGCTTTTAATTAACTTAGGTTTTATAATTTTCATTTATTATCAAAGTTACACAAGCATCTGACCAGACGTTTATAGCTGTTTCAAACATATCAAGTATTGTATAAAAAGGTAAAATCACTCCCATTAGGTATATCGGAACATCCATGCCAGATAAATATGCAGATGCCATAAAGTAACATCCCATAGGTACACCAGCATTCCCTATAGCAGCTATGGTTGCTAAAAATATCCATATAACGTAATCAGTATATGAAAACATCACACCATGACTTTGTGAAACAAATAGTACAGTTATATAAATAAAAGCAGCACATGCATTCATATTAATTGTAGTACAAAGCGGCACTACAAGAGATGAGACACTTTTTTTTACATGAAGATTTTTTTCTATGCAATGCATTGTGGTTGGAATCGATGCTGCTGAACTTTTTGAGAAAAAAGCAGTAGTCAATGCTGGAAGCATTCCCTTCAGTGATTTAATAACCGGTATATTTTTTGATTTTAAAAACAACGGAAGTATTACAATTGCTTGTATAGCATTTACAACAATTATTGTTAGCATATACAAAAATATTTTATCTATATCAAAACCAGATTTTATGTCTTTTATAAATAATACTACAAAACACCACATCAAATACGGTATGAACGATAGTATTATTGCTGCTATTTTCATAAAAATAGTAAAAAGAGATTGAAAAAGAAGTTCTATAAAATTCTTCTGTTCTTTAGGTATGATTGTGCTTGAATAACCTATAAAAAATGCTGACATTACTATTGCAATAACATTATGCTCATAAAAAATACCCACAATATTTGAAGGAAACATTGCAACTAGATGTTTAGAAATATTTAAAGTTTTATTCCCAGCTTCTCCCATAAACACATGTGTAGCAGGTTCAATCAGCAAATAAACTACCATGGCTATAAATGCAGAAATTAATGTTGTAATAACTGTATAAGTTACTGTTTTCACTAAAATATTACTCAAATTACCATTTTTAAATAATTTGTTTATACTTGTGCAAATAGATAAAAATATTACTGGTAAACTGATGAATTTTAAAAGATTAATAAATACATCCACCAAATATTTTGATGCTACAAATATAAAATTTATATCTAAGTATCCGAATAATAATCCTAAAAATAGGGAAATTATCATTATATAAACAGATTTTTTATCTGACATATGACTATGCTGTTCCACTTGTGCCTCCTTTTTGTTCACTACAACTCTGAACAAAGTACATTAAATTCTTAGATTTGTATATTAAATTAATATTTACTTGTTTTTTTCTTCTCAGATAATTTATCAAGCAAATCTTCGATAGATTCCGCTGTTAAATTTTCATGATAATCATTATTTATTTGAACAACGGGTGCTGCAACACAAGCTCCTAGACACTCCACTTCTACCAATGTAAATTTCCCGTCTTTTGTTGTTTCTCCCAAATCTATATCCAATTTCTTTTTACATGCTTTTGTTATATCTTTCGCACCACGTAACATGCATGGTGTTGTTCTACAAACTTGTATCAAATATTCTCCAATTGGTTGTTTATTATACATTGTATAAAAGTTTGCAACTTCATAAACTTGAATTTCTGGCATATCAAGCAATTCAGCAATATAATTCATAGCTGCAGTTGGTATCCAATTATTATGCTGCCCTTGTGCTAAATAAAGCAATGGCATAACTGCACTTCTTTGCTTACCTTTAGGATATTTCCCTATATATTTTTTTGCTTTTTTTAAATTTTCTGTAGTGAATTTAAATGATTTTGGTTGTTCAAATTCTATTTCTTTAAATAATGATCCCATAAAATTACCTATCTATTTCACCAAAAACAATATCCATACTACCGATATTTGCAACAACATCAGCAAGCATATGTCCTTTACTCATGTATTCTAATGCTTGTAAATGTGCAAAACCAGGTGCTCTAATATGACATCTATATGGTTTATTTGTTCCATCTGATATTAAATACACTCCAAATTCTCCTTTTGGAGCCTCAATCGCTGTATAAGTTTCTCCAGCTTCAACGCTGTATCCTTCCGTAAATAATTTGAAATGATTTATTAATTCCTCCATAGATCCTTTCATTTTTTCTCTACTTGGTTTAAATATTCTTGTATCCTCTGTATGAGTAGGACCATTAGGCATCTTGTTGATACATTGTTTTATAATTTTTATTGATTCAACAATCTCTGCCATACGCACTAAATATCTATCGTAGCAATCTCCATTGCTTCCTACGGGTATTTTGAAATCCAAATCTTCATATATTTCATAAGGTTGTGATTTTCGTAAATCCCAAGCTACACCACTTGCTCTCAACATAGGTCCAGAAAAACCCAAATCCAATGCTTTTTCTTTGCTCACAACACCTATATCTACTAAACGCTGTTTAAATATCCTATTATCATCTAATAAAGATTCCATATCTTTAATTTTCTTTGGAAATTTCTCAAAGAACGTCCACATATCTTCCAGAAGTTTATTATCGATATCTTCCGCAACGCCACCTGGTCTTATGTAAGCGGAGTGCAATCTTGCTCCAGAAGCTCGTTCATAAAATTCCATCATAACTTCCCTCTCCTCAAACATCCACAATAATGGTGTCATAGCACCTATATCTAATGCATAAGTAGTAACGCTCAAAAGGTGATTTAATATTCTTGTAAGTTCACTAAACAAAACTCTTAAATATTTTGCCCTTATAGGAACTTCACATTTCAATAATTTCTCAACCGCCAAACTATAACAATGCTCTTGACACATTGGAGAGACGTAATCCAATCTATCAAAATATGGTAACGCTTGAAGATAAGTTTTATACTCAATTAATTTTTCGGTTCCACGATGAAGCAGTCCTATATGGGGGTCTGCTCTTTCTATTACTTCACCATCCATTTCTAATATCAGTCGTAAAACACCATGAGCGGCAGGATGTTGAGGGCCAAAATTTATAGAAATGTTTTTTATATCTTTATTTTTTTTAGTAACCATCTATTGAAAATATAGCTTCAGCGCAATGAGGATTACTCTATCACATAGAGCAACCCAACAAAAGGATAAATTTACAACTAACTTGTTCTATAAAATAAATTTCAAAAAATATACTTTATGCAACATCATCAGCACCATTATATGTAGGTTGATCATGTGTATTTATAGGCAAACTATCTCCACCAAGCTCTCCTGTGCCATGATGAAATTTACTACAAATCCCAGATTTATATATAACAGCAGCTACAATCCCAACAAAAGCTAAAGATCCAACAACAACTAACGCAGTATCATATCCATGCCAATGATGATGGTCATTTCCATTGTTGTTATGATTTGATGGTGATGGGGTTGATGTTGGAGTAGGGGCTGATGTAGGGCCAAAAGTGGGAGTGGTTGGAATATTATGAGATGGAGCAGGTGTAGGGACATTTGGATTATTATCACAATCAAATATTGAAAGATATATCTCATCATTTGCAGTAGAATTTATATCTTTTGTACCTAACCAAGTTGTTGCGAACTTACTGCTTTCCATTTCACATATTTTGTTTAAATACGTTGCCCCCGTAATATCATGATTACCGTTTTTAAATGTATTTCCTATTTTTGCACCTTTATCATTAATTTCTTGAAAGAAAAATGTAACTTTTGCCAATAAAGCGCTCCAAGATACGATAGAATTCCCATTAGAAAGCGCTGCTATTTGCAAATTTGAAAAACTGATTCCATCAGAACTAAGGTCTGCAATAGAGGTAATATTAAATGGTGCTATCACAGAGTTAGCATTTATATCAATTATTTCTCCTTTAATTATTCTGCATGAGTCCGCATTAAAAGATGGACAATCTTCATCAGAAACCGTCTCTATCCATGCTGTTAAGATATTACCATTAGATAAGCTAGAAACGGCAGAATAATCTTTTTCTCCACCAGCTACTTTTTTTGAAGAGAATGAATTATTTCCTATTTTTATTTTTGAAGAGTTATAAACATCTGTTAATACAGATACATTTTGATTATTAATAGGGAAGTCTCTATAAGTTACAGCAAAACCATTGTCAGAGAGTGCTGTCATGCCGTAAGGACCTGCACCAAGCGGAATGTTAACAGGGGTGGAGATATTTTTACCCTCTGGATTAAATTCTTGAAAATTTTGTCCTGTATTTTGCCAATTAGCACCCATAATACCAAAATTTCCGTTTGGGAATGATAAAGCGAAATTATTAAGATACTGCTCTGCACTTCCAGTGTCATAATCCTCTTGCACAGATACAAAATTTCCAATCTTTTTTGCAGATTCATTAAATTTCTGAAAACCTAATGCTATTGGACCAACAGTTTCATTTATTACTTTACTATAACTAATAGCAAAATTACCATCTTTTAAAGGAATCGGATTTATGGAATTATCACCATATCTAATATCTTGTGTTAATCCCGAATCAACAAAAAATGTATCAACAATAACATTTCCACTTTGAGTTATTATTTTACCATATATATTCATTGTTACAATGCTTATACCGCTCTCGGCAGTACCCCAAATTGTTAATAAATTCCCGTTAGAAAGAGAGGTTACAGATGGTACACTTGTAAGTACCTCTTTATTATTTGGATTGATCTGAATAACTAAATTTTTAGCACACGCTGCTTTATCTTGATAAACTGTTTTAGACATAATAACACCACCCACACTATTATAAAATTACAATTGTACCTTGAAATCAAAAAAAGTAAATGTTATTTTTTCATACTAATATCTTCACTTTTTGATCTATTAGTATGTTTTTCAACATGATTTTTTCCTTTTTCTTTTGGATTTGAAATTTTATCAGAAAATGAAGATCGTTTAAAATCTGTATTATTATTCACCTTATTATTTTGAGTTTTTTCAATATTTACTTGCACCCCAATTTTTTTATTTAGTACTGCTAATAATTCATCTAATTCAGTCTCTTTAGAATTTAATACTTCTTGTAGAAATTTTTTCAAATACTCTTTATCACTATCATCTAAACCTGATTTATTATGGTTTTTAATATCGAATACGCCGAATCACCTTTTGATTTTAGTACATTAATTTCATTATCATTGTTTATTTTCATTGAAATAGATTCAAACGGTTTTTCTTTTAAGAGGGTTGTTTTAATGATACTGTCTGCAATATACTTTATTTCATTTCCTATCTTGGATTCAGCTACTCTTTCTTCATACTTTATTTATA
>JBKEHD010000040.1:0-6702 GCA_046710445.1 Candidatus Midichloriaceae bacterium | reverse complement strand
ATTTTTTAAAGATGACTGGCATACTCTCAGTACGGGATTAGAAACGCGTATTAATGATAATTTTCAGATTCTAAAATCCGCAATTTGATTTGGGATGGGTATATGAAAAACATAAGTTAGCACTGGACCAAGACTTGCTTGATCCTTCAATAATTCACCCATCTCAAAACCAAAAATACTTGAGGCATTAAAATTTATTATATCCTTATCATTATCAAATATTTTTGAATGAGATTTACCAGAATGCCACATAGCCAACCTACCAGCTAAAGTCCCTGGCCCTGAAATACCTAAAAAAGCAGCAATATTTGACAATTTTCTATCTTTTTTCTCAAGCTTATAATTTCCATCTATAGCTCTACTTAATAGATCAATATCTTGAGCAGAAATTTTTTCATCATTCACAGATACTAACTGCTTTAACCAATCCAATAAAAACGTCCTATTTTCACCAGTATCCTCTAATTGAAGAGGATTAAATCCACATTCCTTACCTGGATCAATAACCGTATACCTTCCACTTAATCCTCTAATAAAGATCTCTGCCCCTCTATCTTTATCAAAAAAGAAAAGTCTACATTGATATTTTTGCGACTGCGCACATAAAAAATTCATCAATACAGTTTTACCTGCTCCGGTAGGACCAATTATTGTGGTATGCCCAACATCCCTTAAATGGAAATTAAAATAATATGGTGTTCCAGAAGTAGTATCCATCACCGTAACAGCATCACCCCAATGATTTCCTGTTTTTAAACCACTCGGATAATTGTGAAATGAATTTAGCGCTGATAAATTCAATGTATTAATAGTAGAACTCCTAACGATAAAATCGCTATTACAAGGTAATTGAGCCCAAAATGCCGGCTCCATATTAACTTTTTCTCTAACACCTATTCCACCAGTATTTGTCAATTCAACAGAAGCCATAGAAAGAGAATTTTCCAATTATTTCAGTGAATCCCCTATACACATAACAGTTAAATGATGTGTACCAAAAGCAATTTCACCACTCATCGCCATATCAAGAGCTTCAGAAATTCCAGCTATCTGAGATATAGCTTTGTCTCCAGCTTGTATCATCCTGTTTTGCTGCAATTGCATCTTTGCTATAGCTATTTGTCTATTTATAAACTGAAAAGATTGAGTTATAACGAATTCAAAAGGCATCTGCAAAAAACTATCCATCATACCAGCCCAAGTTTTCGGACTATACTCTTTCAAACTTACCATACCAGCAAATCTCGAGCTACCATCTAGACATTTTATCTCTATAGCTCTTTTGCCAAAATACATCCTGCTATTCATCAAAAGCCTATCAAGCTTACCACTACCCAATAATACATTTGATGGATTTCCACAATTCAATATAGAGCTAAAAAATTCTGCAATCTCAGAATATCTCTGACCATTTCTTTCAACAACACCCAAAACTTTCGGATTATATTGTCTGAGAGAATTAGCTATTCTATTAGAAGATTCTTGCAATTGCTCAAAGCCCTCCACCATTGAATCATTTTGGACCTGTTTTTTACCAGTCTTTCTGAACTTAGCCGCAATATCCTCTAAAAAAGAAATATCTAGATTTTTTTTCACTTTATACGATACGGTTACGTATAATTCATTAGAAAATCCTTTATGATATTTATGCTTTTCTATCCATTTTTTATCTAAATAATTTGCAAACCCATCAGGCATGTCAACATTATTTGATAAATTTTGATAAACGTCTTGCTTCTTTCTGATAATATGAAAATACAGATTTATACTGGGATCCGCCATCCCTTTAAACAAAAAATTCCTTATATTCTTCTTAATATCAACATCATCATCATCTGCTGTTTCAAAAGAAAATCCACCAACCTTTATAACCTGCAACAATTGATTGTCTTTAGTGTAAACGGTCTTTTCATCCAGATGATATAAATATGGTATAAAACCACTCAACTTGTATTCACTATCTATTAAACTAAAATGATTGGGATTTTTTGTGAAAAATTTGAGCATATAATGTTACAATTTACCCTTTAAAATTGATCATAAGAATTAGCTCCATGAAAGAACCTATTTTTACACCTAGAACATTTTTCAGCTTTCACTTTAAATAATTCTATAAATAATGGCTCTTTGGAACAAAGGTAATATCCTAAACCATGTATTGGAAATGCTACAGCCAAATAAATAAAGTTAGAACTCAAAATGTATGATATCATACAAACAAAAGCATTAATTATAAAATAATTATAACTAACTCCAAATAACAACGGAGGTCTTGTTAACCCCACAAACAGATGATCAGTATTTATAGAACCAGACATAATAAAATTCACAGCACTTAAGATTTAATACTATCCACTTGATTCTTTGAGTACAAGCTATATTTTAAAAAAATAATAAACAAACAATTACCATAATGAAATTCATTACTTTCGAAGGATGTGACTTTTCAGGGAAATCCACTCAAATCAAATTATTAAAGCTTTTCTTCGAACAACAAGGAAAAAAATTATTTGTCACAAGAGAGCCAGGAGGTAGCAAATTATCAGAACAAATTAGAAATTTAATATTATCAGATAATATTAACGATCCATTAACGGAATACTTACTTCTAGCTGCAGCAAGAAAAGATCACGTAGACAATGTGATCAAAAAAAACATAAAAAACAACCATTATGTTATATCGGATAGATTTTATGATTCTTCAATATGTTATCAAGGATATTATAAAAAATTGGACATCAACCTTATAGAAACCATAAAGCAAATTACAATAGGAGACTTCCAACCCGATCTAACCTTTTTAATAGATGTATCTCTAAATGAAATAAAAAAAAGAATTTTAGAAAACAATAGAGATGTAAATTTTTATGATAGTAAAAACATGGATTTTTATAAAACAATAAAAGAAGGTTATTTAAAAATAGCACAAGAAAATAAAGATAGAATAATAGTGATAGATGGTAATAAAAGCACAGATGAAATTCATAAAGAAATCATAACAGTGTTAACAAAAAAAATATTATAGTTGATTTCACAATTAAACAATGCGATATTTTACCTTGAACTCTTGCGTAACATGATGAAATATAATCTGTTTTTCAAATCTATTTGCATAACTTATATTGTGCTTTTTGTTAATTTTGATTCTTTATCAATAGAAAAACCGCCCACACCATTTGTACAAAAACAAAAGGCTGAAATATCTGATAAAGATACACAAGTAACAAAATCCACATCTATCGAATTAAAAACAATTATAATAGCATCCTCTACAAATACAAAAAGCATACCTGAAATATTATGTAATTTGATAAACTATAATCAAAACATAATGGGAATAAAATGCTCTACAAAAATAACAGATAATACATTGGAAAGTATAGCCTTACTTGATAGTAATAAAGTTGATTTTATAATGATACCCGGAAATATTATTATTGATCATATAATAAATGATATGAAAAGGAAAAAGTCTGTTGATGCACAAAAAATAGAATATGAGTTCATTTTATCACTATACCCTCAAACACTAAATATCATAACAAAACAAGAATCTAAAATAAATGATTTCATAGATCTAAAAGGTAAAATATTAGACGTAGGCCAAGCAAATTCTGCTTCAAAATATACTTTTCAGCAAATATTAAAATATCTAAATTTACAAAACACTAAATTTGCTGACATATCCTATACTCAAGAGAAAGACAGGATAGATGCTTTATGCAATAACAAAGTGGATGCTAGTATCATGTTTTTTGGCACTCCTAATAAATTGATAAACAAACTAACAAGATTTTGCGAAACAAAAATAATTAGCATTGATCCACATATACAAGATATTATAACAGGGTCTAATAAATTTTTAGATACTTCCATCATTCCAGGAGGTATATACCTTTCCAATCCAAAAGATGTATCATCTATTGAAAGTCCTTTATTGATGATTAGCAAAGATTATATAGATCAAAAAATCCCTTATTCGTTAATTAAATTATTAATAAGCAATATCCAAACATTAAAAAAAATCCATCCAGCTTTTGACATACATCCTATAAAGAACCTTTCAAACAATAAAAGCTTAATACCTTACAATCCTGGAGCAGAATTAGCATTTAAAGAAAAAAATTTAATACAGTAATTTTATATTTGCACAACAAAACAACTTAACTTGCAATAGATTACATTGAAATTACCAATATATCGGTAAATGCTAACTGTCCCATATTACATTATTACACTTAATCATTCTATGCTGCGAGTGTACGAAAAAAATTTCATTATCATTTAATTTTTATACTAGACTTTAGCACTTCATTGAGCTATAAATGGGGATATTTTAATGATATTCCTCGGTAGCTCAGTGGTAGAGCAAACGGCTGTTAACCGTTCGGTCGCTGGTTCGAATCCGGCCCGGGGAGCCATTTTTCACCCTAATTGTGCTTATATCCTGGAATGTAAATTCAATCAATACTCGTATAGAACACTTGAAAACTGTTCTGAAAGAGAACGACGTGCAATTCGCTTTATTACAAGAAACAAAATGCCTAGAGAATAAATTTCCTTACGAAGCCTTAGAAGATATGTTCTATAATATTAAGGTATTTGGTCAAAAAGCTTACAATGGAGTTGCTATATTAAGCAAAGCCCCAATAGAAGATGTTGTTATAGGACTAGATGGTTTAGAGGATAACAACGAAGCTAGATATATAGAGACAATAGTTTGTATAAAAAATGAATCATATAGAATAATCTCAGTATATGTTCCAAATGGAAGCGAAGTTGGCTCTGAAAAATTTGATAGAAAATTAATTTTTTACAATGCTTTATATGAACGAATTAAATATTTACTAAAATTAAATGAAAATTTAATAATAGGCGGAGATTTCAATGTTGCTCCAGACAATATAGATGTTTATGATCCCAAAAGAATGAAGGGGCAAATCGGTTTTCATATAGAAGAACGAAAATGGTTTAGGAAAATATTGAGCTTGGGTCTAATAGATTCATTCAGAGAATTCAATAAAGATACACAACAATTCACATGGTGGGACTACAGAGCTGGAAGTTGGCAGCATAACAAAGGCATGAGAATTGACCAAATACTTGTTTCCCCAAGAGTAGCTGATAAAATAACAAATACTGGTGTCCTAAGTGATACAAGAGGATTGATAAAACCATCAGACCACGCTCCCGCTTACATAAAGATGTAGTTATACCAATTACCTCAAATAAATTGAGAGATAAGTCTGTGTTTTAAAGAGATTCTTTTATAACTTTTGCGTCTAATATATCTGGATACATAGCAAAAAAGTTTGGAAAAATCGCTAAAAAGAGTGAATTTATATTAAAACATTACATTTTTCTAGCTTTTTGTGTTGCGTCTTTTTATTTTGATATCATCATCTTTTTATCATTTTTAATTATCTTACATCCTACATTAGGTTACGCAGCGATCTTCAATATCAACGCTATTTTACTATAAAATTCACCCCAGTAGCGTAAGTCATGCATTTAATTTTCTTTTTATCAAAATTTACCACCCCAAGACATGCCGCCATCGATCGTAAAGCAGGAACCTGTAACATACCTAGACGCTTTATTAGATGATAAATATAACACCAACCCATCCATATCAGATGGATTGGCTATATCACCATAAGGTATGCAAGAGATCACTCTATCAATATCAGGACCATTCATTGGTGTTTTAAACCAGCCTGGAGATATACAGTTGATCCGTATTTTATGAGGTGATAATTCTCCAACCAATGTTTTTGTCAAGTGGATCACAGCTGCTTTTGATACTGAGTAGGCGCATCCATTAGTAGCAGGTACGCAGTCACCATTTATACTACCGATATTAATAATAGACCCCTGGATATTATGGTTTTTCATATGATTAGCTACTTCTTTAGTCACATACCAAACGCCCATCAGATTTGTTTGAATAATGGTCTCAAATACATCTTTGTCATCCTCTTCAAAGATAGGGGTAAGTAGTCCAATCCCAGCATTGTTAATGCAAATATCAATCTTCTCACCAGCTTTTTCTAATTCAGCAAAACAACTAGCTACAGATCCTTTATCAGATACATCCAATGCAATAGCCTTAGCATTATTAATCTCTGAACTCAGAACTTCAAGCTTTCCAATACGACGGGCAGTAAGGATTACTCGTACACCAACATCACTTAAAGCGCGTGCAAATTGCTCTCCTAAACCACCAGAAGCACCTGTGATTAAAGCAGTCTTCCCTGCAAGTTCAAATAATTCACTCATTCTCTTCTTTAATGTTTTACAAATTTTTTAGCTATATCACTAGAAAGTTTAACGATCCTATTTTCCAGATGAAATTTACCATATATATTAAGCTTATCAGCAATAATTGATATCAACCCAATCAGATTATCAATTGTCTCTGCACCCATTTTCTCTTGTTTTTCTTGTTTTAGTCCGTCGATTGTTTCCAAATTATGTATCCTATCAACCACCTTAACAAATAGAGTTTCATAATCTTCACTATCTCCTAAATTCTGAACTACCTCCTCAAGTGTAAGCTTTAATTTCTCTCCATTATCAATTCGATCTCTAGTTAACTTATCTACCATTTCAGAAATACGTTCATTAAATGCATCTTTTATAGTTTCTACACTGCATTCTGTATCTTCTACAACATCATGTAATATTGCCGCAACAATGATA
>JBKEHD010000039.1:0-6811 GCA_046710445.1 Candidatus Midichloriaceae bacterium | reverse complement strand
ATCAGAAAGGAGCTGAATTTAAAGATATAGCTAGGCAACATGGAGTTGATAAAGAAGACTTTAAAAATATGTTTAAAGATTTAGCACTCAAACTTCATCCAGACAAAGGTGGCGATTCTGATTCATTTGCAGAAATGAAACAACTGTATGACTCATTAAAAGAAGGTAAAGTTGAAACAGATAATTTTGTTGAAAAAGTAAGCAGTAATTTAAGTAAGGCAAATATTGGTATAAAATCAGTAGATATAGGTTTAGATTTGTGGAAAGCATATAATGATAATGGGATTAGTAGGGAATATTTACATAAAGAATTATTTCCAGATATAGTGCTATTATACGGTATGTTTGAAGGTGATTTGAAGCTTAGCATTGTAACAACAGTATTTAGATTATCAACAAAAATATATGATGAAGATTATATGGGTGCAGTAGGTGGGGCATTGGTAGTCGGAGGATATACAATGGCAGTTGCTGCAGCATCAACAGCATTTCCAGTCACTGTTACTGCAGTAAGTGCAGTTACAACATTATATTCAGCATATAATGTTGGATCAAAAGCTTGGGATATGGTAAGTGAATATTTATATGGCCAAGAAGAGATTACACAGCCACAGATTGATATTATAGATGATAATGTTTTTCATAATACTGGTGAGTTGAATAATATTACTATTTCTGAGGGGTTTGTTGAGGTAATCGATGTTATTTAATTCCAGCGGAAAATAATTTTGAATATACATCATTATTGGATATTAAACTTTCATGTGTACCGCTTTCAACTATAATACCATCATTGACGATGATTATTTTATCTGAATCAGTGATGGTTGAAAGCCTATGAGCGATTGTGATTGTTAATTTATCTTTTAATATTTCTTTTAAGTTATTTTTGATCATCAGTTCATTTTTATAATCAAGATATGATGTTGCTTCATCAAAAAGAAATACATCAGCATCAGATAAAATAGCTCTTGCGATGCATATTCTTTGTTTCTGTCCGCTAGAGAGTCTAACGCCCTTTTCTCCAATGAAAGTGTTGTGTTTATCATCAAGTTTTTGTGCGAATTCATCAACCGCACATAGCTTTGATATTTCGAGTATTTCTTCATAACTTGCTTTAGGATTTCCGATTAATATATTATCATATATCGTGCTTGAGAATATTACTGGTTCTTGAGGTATGTACGCAAATTTAGATCTTAATTCATTGATCTTTATTTCCTTTATACCAATATTGTTGAATGATATTTCTCCATTTTGAGGTTCATAAAATCTCATAAGTAATTGAAAAAAAGTTGATTTGCCAGCTCCTGATTTACCGACTATTGCAATTTTTTCACCTTTGTTAAATACCAGGTTGATATTGTTCAATACATGCTCGTCTTTTTTTGCTGGGTAGGAGAAATTTATATTTTTAAATTCTATTGTTTCTAAATTTACATTTTTTATACTATGGGCATTTGTGGTTTCAATTATATCAGATTTTAAATTTAAAAAAGAAGCAGCTTTTTCGCATGCGGTAGATGTTTTTATAGTGTGGCTGAGTGTTTCTGAGAGACTGCTTATAGCTCCTGCACAAATAATAGATAAAAAAACAAAAGAAGATAATTCCCCAACACTCATTTTTCCATTCATTACTTCATACCCCCCATACCAAAGTATCATACCAATTCCAAAAAATATTAAGAATATAATGATGAATATCAATAATCCTTTTATTTTTGCAAACTTCATTTCTAAATTTTTTGTATATGTTAAGTTTTTAGAATAAGTATTAATTTGCAAATTTTCTTTGCAATATGATTGTAAAATTTTTATGGTGCTAATGGATTCTTCGCATATGGATGTTAAGTTACATTGTTGATCTTGTATTTGTCTTGAAATAGATTTAAGTTTTTTTCCTAAAATAATAATCGGTATTATAACTAAAGGAATAAGCAATATTATTAATAATGTTAATTTTTGACTGCTCATTAAAAGCATTGTCGCACTTCCACAAAACATTATTATATTTCTAAGTGCAACAGATAAATTGCTCCCCATGAAATTTTGAATAACCATTGTATCATTTTGAATGAGTGATATAACTTCTCCTATTTTCTTTGATTCGAAATACGAGGGAGAAAATTTCATTAAATGAGAAAACAAATCCTTTTTTATTCCAAGTACAATTTTTTCTCCTATTGAAGATGTGAAATAATATCTTAATGCAGTTCCAATAGCTAATATCAATATAAGTGAATTTTGAACAATAAAATAATATAAAAAATCTGATTTAGCAGAATGTATAGAAATGTTATCTATTGCGTAATGTATGTATTTTCCAAATGCTAAAATAGATGAAGATGATATTGTTAATGCTAATAGCATTATGAGAATGTTTTTTTTCTGGTCTTTGATATATGGTTTTAAAAATTTAAAATTCTTTAAGAATTGCATTTGGAATAGTTTGATTTTTAAGATGATAAAATATAGTATACAGACAATAAAAAGAAAATCTTTATATTTGTAATTAGCGCATGGTTTTAATCTCAAAGATGTTTAGTAAATTAGGTATAATATGTTCAGTGATGTGCTTCTTATATATGGGAGATATATATGCATGTGAAAAACATAACGTAAGTCTTCCTGATATCATAGAAAAGCTTAGTCCTGCTGTTGTTAATATCTCAACTACGCAGATCTTGAATGGAGAAGCAAAAAATGGTGAATTTCCTGAGGTACCAGAAGAATTATTTAGATTTTTTGAAGAATTTAATAAATCTTCCCAAAATAATAAGCCTTCTAAGGTTCTTTCTTTAGGTTCTGGTTTTTTGATTGATGACAAGGGGCATATAGTGACTAATAATCATGTTATAGATAATGCAGAAGAAATAACAGTTACTATAGGTAATGATGAAAAAAAATATGAAGCTAAACTTGTTGGTAAAGATAAAAAGACAGATTTGGCATTATTAAAAATAGATGTAAAAAAAACATTGCCTTATGTTGAGTTTGGTGATTCTAAATCTTTAAGGGTAGGAGAAGATGTTATAGCAATAGGAAATGCTTTTGGCTTTGGAGGGACGGTGACTCGTGGTATTATTTCAGCTAAAGGTAGATATTTGAATAGGCAATTTCCTGAAGAGTTCATTCAAACAGATGCTTCTATAAATAGAGGGAATTCAGGTGGTCCTATGTTTAATATGGAAGGTAAAGTAGTTGGTGTAAATACTGCTATAGTCTCCCCTAGTGGAGGGAATGTAGGTGTTGGCTTTGCTATTCCTTCAAATATTGCAAAAACAATTACTGAAAAATTAATGAAGGATGGAAAAATTCAAAGAGGATGGATTGGTATAACATTTCAACCTATAACAGATAGTATGAGAAAAGCCTTAAATTTACATAGTCCACATGGAGTGATAATTGCTGAGGTCAAAAAAGGAGCTCCTGCTGATAAAGCCGGCATGAAGATGGGTGATGTAATAGTGAAATTTAATGGAGAAGTAGTATATAATGCCAATAAATTTCCAAGTATAGTTGCTAATTCTGATATAGGAAAGCCAATAAATGTTGAGTTACTCAGAAAAAATAAAGTAGTGAATGTTGTGATTTATATTGAGCTGGATAGAAGTATGGAGGATTTACAAGAAAAAGAAAAAAATGTAAATGCTGTTGTGTATGCTGGAATTACGGTTATAGATATTACTCAAAGTGTTCGAGATCATTATAATATTGAGCAAGCTTCTAATGGAGGAGTATTGGTGGTGAAAATTGATAGTAAATCTGATGCATATAGGAAAGGAATACAGGAAGGAGATGTTATATTAACAATAGGCGATGTAAATATTAGTTCTACAAAACAATTTAAAAATTTATTGGTTGATGCAAAAGTTGCTAATAATAATAAACTTACTACTGTAGTATTATTGGTCTCATCTAATAAATTGGGAAATAGATATATAGAAATAGATATATAATATTATTCTGCTATTTAGTGATGTGTAGGTTTCCATTATCCGATGCTTTTGGTAATTTATTAAAATATTTAGTTAATAGATAATAATGTGTTATAGTTTCTAAAATTTTAGTAAATGATATTTAGGTGTTAGTTTGTGTTATACGATGTGTTTGATAAAATTTTAAGCTATTTTAAAGATATAAATTTTTGGAATATAATAAGTTGGTTAGATACTGTTTTATGGGATTACATTGGTATTGCCATAATATTGTTTATGGGAATATATCTCACAATTTATTCTAAATTCTTCCAATTCCGCGTTTTATTTAAGCTAAGAACTCATATAAAAGATCTTCTGGAATGTGCGGAGAAAGATAAAAAGGGAACTCACCCTATGAAATTATATTTTGCATCAGTAGGTGGCATGGTAGGTCTTGGTAATATAGTTACTGTTGTCAGTACTGTTACTATAGGTGGACCTGGGAGTTTAATTTGGTTATGGATTGCTTCTATTTTTGGGATGTTAGTGAAATATTCTGAAGTATACTTGGGGATCAAATATCGTGTCCAAAATAATCAAAAAGGATTTGATGGTGGTCCTATGTATTATCTTAAGGAAGCATTTAATACTAAATTTTTGTCAGTAATAATGTGTATATTCCTTTGTATATATGGAGCTGAAGTTTCACAATTTTTAATTTTAACGGATACTATCTCCAGTACTTTTAATATAAATAGATATTATGTGATAGGCATTTTACTCTTTTTTATTTTAATTACTGCTGTTAAGGGTGTTAATAGATTGGCCAATATTTGTACAGTAATAATGCCACCTTTTATGATTATTTATGTAGTCATGGGGTTATGGATAATATTTGATCATATAGATACTTTGCCATCTGTATTTCAATTAATATTATTTTCCTTTTTAAATATTAAATCTCAATCTGTTGGGTTATTATCTGGAGGTATTCTTGTTGCAGCTCATTATGGTATTTCTAGGGCGGTTTATTCAGGGGATATTGGTATAGGGTATGATTCTATAATACAGAGTGAGACACAAACTCAATATCCAGAAAAGCAAGCAAGAATGGCAATTTTCGCCTTATTTACTGATACGGTAATATGTACAATCAGTATATTAATATTATTAGTTACAGGAATTTGGCAAATGAAAGGATTGCAGCCTTCTGAGTATGTTATTTCTGCTTTAAAAATGTATATACCAAATGTTGAGTATTTCATGGCAATACTTTTTATTATGGCGGGATTTACTACTATTACTGGATATTTGGTGGTGGGTCAAAAATGTGCTAAATACTTGAGTCCAACTTATGGGAAATTTATATATATTATTTTTGCTATTTTTGCTTTTATTTTCTTTTCATTTTATGAGCAAGAGCAGGTTATATTAATAATGAGTGTTTCTGGTGGATTTTTGATGGTGATTAATATGTTGGGTGTATTTAAATTAAGGAAATTTATTAAATTTTTATAAGCTGTATGTTTAGTAAAAAGAAAGTAGCGAAAAAAAAATCAACAAAAAGTTTTTTTTCTCATAAAATTGGGATTAAGATTTTTATAGTTCTAATCAGTATTTGTATTTTTATATACGTTTTGTATAAATCATACAAGTATGCTACGGAACCTGTAAATATAGATGCTATACCTCTTATAAGTAATGAGAAAATATGTATCAAAGCAAAAAATGATAAAAATGATGGATTGATTTTTTCAAATCAAGATAAAATAGTTTATGATTCTCTTAAAAAAAATTCTACTACTACGAAAAAAAAGAAAGAATCAAAGAAGGTTATAGAGGATTTTTCACATCAGCAAATCTTTGATATTGTAAAGGATATCAAAGGTATAAAGGATGATGTTTCCGTTAATCCCAATGTAAAAAAGAATGTTAAACCAAAAGAGAATTCAGTTAATAAGAAGCTTCCTAAGAAGGCGGCTATAAAGAAGAAAAAAGATGTGTTTGATTTTGCAAATTGAAAATCTCATAACAAAAAATATTCAAAGTATATTTATTTGTCGATCATCTTTTTTTTGAAATAATATACGTTTAGTGAAAATAAAATTACGTTCAGTACAGCTATATTAGCAACGGCAATCCAATTACTATTTCCAATTCCCAATAGATAATACCTAAAAATTGTCACGAAATGGTATATAGGATTTAATAATATAATAGTTTTCCAAATACCAGAAAGCATTTCAAGTGAAAAAAATACACCACCTAAGTACACCATTGGAGTTAAAATAAATAATGGGAACCACGAAATATCATCGAAATGCTTAGCAAAAATCGCATTGAGTATTCCTGCCATAGAAAAAATATTACTAATCAGTATACTTATAATAATGCTCCAATATATGGAACTTATTTCAATATTATGAAAAAAATTTGCTACAATATAAATCATAAAACCATTTATTAGACCCCTAAGTATTCCTCCCAAACTAAAGCCTAAAATTATAATGGAAACAGGTGTGGGGGAGACTATTAGTTCTTCTATATTTTTTTGAAATTTACATCCGAAAAAAGAGGATACAGTACTGTCAAAGGAATTGGTTATTATGGACATCATAATAAGACCAGATATTAGATATTCTGTATAAGGTATTTCATTTCCTGAAATATATACTATTTTGTCTTTAAATAAAATTTCACCAAAAATGATAAAGTACAAGCTTGTGGTGATAATTGGCGGAATGATAGTCTGAGGCCAAATACGGAGGGTGTAATATACTTTGTGTAAGTTACTAAAAAAGATAAAATAAAAGTAACTTATAAAGGTAACATATATGGCACAAAAAGTAACAAAAAATAATACAGAAGCAACAACAAGTAAATTAGTGGAT
>JBKEHD010000038.1:0-7007 GCA_046710445.1 Candidatus Midichloriaceae bacterium | reverse complement strand
AGAATACACCAATCTTTGCAATATTTTACTCCAGCAAAGGTGTATTATAATAATAGTAATTTAATGGTTAAAAATTGTATCTCATAATGTTTGATTTTGTGTCTTGACAAATGGGCCCACTATAAAGATTATGATAATCATAAGGGTAATTATGCTAATTTTGAACAAGTAGTTTCTACTGGAACAGCTGGTTATGTGGCATATTACGCAGCTAACGGTGCTATTGCATCAGTCAGTGGCATGGCAATTACGGCATCAACTCCTGTTGTTATGGGTGCTGTGGTGTTAAGTGGAATTTCTATGCTGACAAGTGTGAATTCTACATATGAAATATCAAAACTAGCAACTGATACTTTTTTTCGCATGTATATGATGCAAAACTTTGTGCAATCTATTGATTTAGATAATGATAATTTAGATACATTAAATATCAATGATACGGAAATAGTGATACTTGAATATCAAGATGATCAAGTTTATATGTATTAGCTTTTTTCTTTAATATCAGCAATCACCAATAATTTTCCTTGGTGTACATTTATATTTATTTTTTCAGATATATTATAATTTCTTGCACTGATAAATCCTAAATTGCTCAGCAGTTGGTTTTCTATATTCCATTTTAAATTATCGGTTGTTACTAAAGCAGAAGGATATGGTATTAATGAAATCTTACTACCCATAGGTAAATATATTTCTAAATTAGAGTTTGTAATGATTTTACCAAATTTTTTGCCTCGATCATTTATATCTAAAAAGGAGAGATCAGATAATGAATGATTGCACATTGAGAAAATATTATTAATTGCATGATCAATTTCTCCCCCACCTATGCCAAAAATCAGTGTAGGAGATAGTTTGTTTTTCATGATAAAATTCAGGCATTTTTCAAAATCTGTGGTATTTTGATCATTTATTTTAATAATCTGATTAACAAAAGATTTATTAATAGACCCTAAAGAATCTAAATCTCCTATTACATAATCTAGATATATTTCATCATGAATCAATTTTATTGCAGCACCATCAGATGCAATTTTCACTTTTCCGTCTATATAATTATTGTAATCTTTAATATCTGGTAAATGGCCGTTTAAAAAAAGGACACTATTATGAGAGGTTAATATTTTTTGTACCATGGTATTTGGTGTTTTTTGAATATTTTAATTTCATATATATCATTATAATTTCACATAATAACATTAATATATTAGCTACCCATACGGTTGTAGAGTCAGTAAGAACACCATACATTACCCAGCTAAATGAGCATATTGAAAAATTAACCAACATGAATAAAGATATATCATCACATGATTTTGTGGTGTAAGTTTTGTATATTTGAGGCAATAAAGAAACCACAGATGTAAAGGTGGCAAGAAAACTAAAAATCAAAATGGTCACAATTTCCTCTACTAGTATTAAATATATCAGATTTATGGGTTTACTATGCGTATCTCAGCCGATAAAGGCACCCCAATACCTGCACAAAGAGTAGCATAATATTTTTTAATAACAAGGATGAATGTATAAGCTGTAAAAGCCTAATATATTGGGGCTTGAAGAATGTCATTGCAAAGAAAAATAAAAGTTAATAAATAGAATATATGTGAATTTTTATTTTTGATAAGGAGATTAATTTATTTTACTTCTTCAGAAGAAAGGGTAATAATAATAATGACGCTAATACTGATGGTAATAAGTTATGGCTTTAAGATTGATTTTTGTAGTTGTATTGTTGTTTATTCATTTTCAATATAACAGTGATTTATCGGGTCAATATACAAATTATGGTGCTATAGAAGAACCGGATTATGAACGATTAATTGCGGAAAAAAATAAATAGAGATATTTGATGAAATTAATTTTTATCCAGCAATTTATTTATTTCATTTGTATGGTTTTTGATTAGTTCATCACATTTGTCATTAAGCAATAGCTCTATATTTTGCACGATGAAGTTTATTGTATTGTTTATTGTATTGGATTCTTCTTTAAAAAAATCACCTAGTACATAATCTGATACCATTGATTTCATTTCTGGTCTTCCTATTCCTATTCTGATTCTATGATAATCCTTGCCCATATGTTGATCTATAGATTTTAGACCATTATGTCCAGCATTACCGCCCCCTGTTTTTATTTTTATTTTGCCTAATTGTACATCTAAATCATCGTGAAATATATACGCATCTGACAAAGGTATTTTATAAAAATTTAATAATTTGCTTATAGGTATACCAGAATTATTCATGTAACTCATCGGCATGCATAAAATTATATCATGTTGGGCAATTTTAACTTTTGTGATTTTTGCATAAAATTTATTATTAAAATTTGTGAATTCATATTTTTGTGCTATTGCATCAATAATTTTAAATCCTATGTTATGTCTTGTTTCTTCATATTCCTCTCCAAAATTTCCTAATCCTGCAAGTAGTTTCATACTTATCCTTTGATTAAATTATTAGTTCTAAAAGAATAATAGTTGTTTTGTGAAACAATTATGTGATCATGAACAGTAATGCATACGGATCTCAATCCATCTACAATTTTATTTGTTAACTCAATATCTTGTTTCGAAGGATTAACATCTCCGCTGGGGTGGTTATGTACTAAAATCACTGCAGAAGCAGAGTGAGTAAGGGCGTTTTTAACTATTTCTCTTGGATGTATAGCTATTCTATCAACAGTACCATAATCTATAACATCTTCTTCTATTAGATTGTTTTTTGAGTTCAAATACAAGATTCTAAAACTTTCTGTTTTTTGAAAACCCATAGTTAAATTGCAATAATTAACAACAGAATTCCAATTATTTAAAACATGAGTTTTTTCTTTTGACAGGTCTTGTGGTACATGCAATCTACTGAACAAATCTTTAAGCAACCTGAAATGTAAATAAACTGATGAGCCAACTCCTTTGATTTGAAGCAATTGGGATTTATCAGCATTAAGCACTCCCATTAGACTACCGTGCTTTTTAAGTAGCATTTTCGATATTTCTTTAGTGTCTTTTATGGGTATGACATAAAAAAGCAGCATTTCTAAAATTTCATAATCGGGCAAGGACCTTATGGTAGATTTTAGAAATCGCTCTTTTAATCTTTGTCTATGTCCATGCCTAGAATCAAATTCTTCCTCCATATAAACTAAGTATAATTATAAGGGTAAATTATCATGTTTTTTCCAAGGTCTATCTACTTTTTTATTTTCAAGTATAGATAAATATTTGCATATCTTCCATCTTGTACGATGTGGTTTTATTATATCATCTAAATAACCTCTTGAGGCAGCTACTAACGGAGAAGAAAATTTTTCTTCATATTCAGCCATTAGTAAGGCTTCTTCTTCTGGAGATTTAGTGTTGCTTTTATATAAAATTTGCGTTGCACCCTTAGCTCCCATTACAGCTATTTCAGTATTAGACCAAGCTAAGTTTACATCTCCTCTTAAGTGTTTGGAGTTCATTACGATGTAAGAACCACCATATGCTTTTCTAATTATTAAACTAATTTTTGGTACAGTTGCTTCAGCATAGGCATATAGCAATTTTGCACCATGTTTTATTATTCCCTTATGCTCTTGATCAGTCCCAGGCAAAAACCCTGGCACATCTATAAATGTAATAATTGGTATACCAAATGCATCACAAAATCTTATAAATCTGGCCGCTTTAACAGAAGCATTAATATCTAAACATCCGGCTATATGCATAGGTTGATTTGCCACTATACCAACTGGATATCCTTCAAATCTAGCGAAACCTGTTATGATATTTTGTGCAAACCCTTTTTTAATTTCAAAAAAGTCTCCTTCATCTATGACTTTTTCTATTAATTGTTTCATGTCATATGGTTTGGTAGCTTCTTGTGGGACAAGAGTTTCAAGAGACATTTCTATCCTATCATCCGGATCACTTGTTTGAAATATTGGTAATTTTGCTATATTTGAAGATGGGAAAAAATCAAATAATTTTCTCACCATATGCAAACATTCTATATCATTTTCTGCAGTAAAATCACTCACTCCACTTTTTTTCATATGTGTTTGAGCTCCGCCTAATTGCTCATGAGTAACAATTTCATGTGTTGCAGTTTTTACGATATCTGGCCCAGTAAGATACATATACGAACTACCTTTGACCATGAAAATAAAATCTGTTAAGGCAGGTGAATAAACTGCTCCACCAGCACACGGCCCCATGATTACGGAGATTTGAGGTATTACGCCTGAAGCATCCACATTTCTTTGGAAAATTTCTCCATATCCTTTTAAAGAATCTACTCCCTCTTGTATTCTCGCTCCCCCAGAATCGTTAATTCCTATTATAGGCGCTTTTAGCTTCAAAGCTAAATCTTGTACTTTATTAATTTTTTTTGAATGCATTTCACCTAATGATCCTCCCATCACGGTGAAATCTTGGCTATATACAAAAACTAATCTTCCGTTAATTGTACCATGTCCAACAATTACCCCATCTCCAGGAAAAATTTTCTTTTCCATATTGAAATTTGTGCATCTATGCTCTACGAAAGCATCAATTTCTTCAAAAGAATCTGGATCTAAAAGAATCTCTACTCTTTCTCTTGCTGTTAATTTTCCTAAACTATGTTGTTTATCAATTTTATCTTGCCCACCTCCTAATCTGATAGATTGGATCTTATTATTTAGTTGTGTTTCGGTTTTTTTTTTCATATTTACAATATATAAAATTTAAGGCTGATAGTAATAAAAAAATCTTTTTTCGACAATTTTTTGAAATTTATAATATAACAAGCTATACTCTTTTACAAAAAATAATTTATAACAAATGAATTTATTCTCTTATTATAAAAATATAATATTTTTAAATACAGAAAAAAAATATCCAAACGTCTTAGATTGTGAAAATATCAAAGTTGAGTATCCAAGACAAGAGAAATATGGAGATCTGTCTACTAATATTGCTTTAGTAATTAGCAAAAAGTTAAATCTCAACCCAAAAGAGGTGGCAACAGAGATAGCCTCTATGCTGGAAAAGGAGCGAGATATAGAGAGTGTTACTGTAGCTCCAAACCATTTTATTAATATGATAATAGAAAAGAAATTTTGGTCTAAATTTCTTCAAGATTTGTTGCGACTTTCTCAAAATTACCCTGAAATTAACCTAGGTAATGGAGAAAAGGTGAATGTTGAATTTGTTTCAACAAATCCTACAGGACCAATGCATATAGGCCATGCTAAAGGAGCTATTTTTGGAGATGTAATTTCTAATGTATTAGATAAATGTGGGTATGATATAACAAGGGAATTTTATATTAATGACGCAGGAAGTCAGATTGACAAGTTAGGAAAATCTTTGAACATAAGGTATCTTCAACGTCTTGGTGAAGACGTGAAATTGGAAGATGATTGTTATCCAGGCAAGTATTTAGTTGAAATTGCAGATGAATTATTTGAAAAATATGAAAATAATATAACTAGATTTGAAGAAGCTGAAAGAGAAGAGTTATTCAAAAATTTTGCTGTAGAGCAAATTTTAGATATGATAAAGGATGATTTGCGTCAATTGGGTGTTTATCATGATGTATTTAGATCTGAGAAAGATTTAATAAAAGAATTCAAAGTAAAGAATGCCATTGATGAGTTGGATAAAAAGGAACTTTTATATAAAGGAATTTTAGAAAAACCAAAGGGAAAGGTTTCAGAAGATTGGAAACTTGAAGAGCAATTGATATTCAAAGCGAAAGAATTTGGTGACGATACTGATAGAGTGATAGAATTAGCGGATGGCTCTTATACCTATTTTGCATCTGATATAGCGTATCATTTTGATAAGATTGAACGTGGATACAATAGTATGATTTTGTTGTTAGGTGCGGATCATATAGGGTATAAAAAACGATTACAAAGTGCTGTAGCCGCTTTAAGTGACAATACTGCTAAATTGAATATCAAAATTTGCCAATTAGTTAATATAATAAAAGACGGAAAGCAAATAAAGATGTCAAAGCGTTCAGGGCAATTCCTTGCATTAAAGGATGTTTTAGAGCAAATAGGTAAGGAGTCATTGAGATTTGCAATTTTAAGCAAAGATTCTGATACCGTTTTAGATATTGATGTTGAGGAAATTAATAAACAAACAAAAGATAATCGTCTTTTTTATATCCAATACGCGTCTGCAAGAGCAAATTCTATTTTGAGAAAAGCGGATGAATTAAATATAAAATTTGCGGATGATTTAAAGGATGTGAATTTTGAACTTCTCGATACTAAGCATGATTTAAGAATTATAAAAATCTTAGCTTTGTATCCAAAGATTTTAGAATCTTCTGCTTTGACATTAGATATGCATAAAATAGCTTATTATTTATATGAAATTGCTTGTGTGTTTCATTCAAGCTGGAGTCAAGGTGGGGAAGAAGAAAGTATAAAATTTATAGATAAAGATAATATAGAGTTAACGAAATCACGTGTCGCATTAGTAAAAGCTACTTTGGTTGTACTAAAATCTGGACTTAAATTGTTGGGTATTAAAGCAGTAGAATCTATGTGAAATAAGTGATATATGAGCATAATACTCGTATATCACTTTATATGTAGTTTAAGAATGTATATTGATTATAGCTCTTCTCTCATTTCATTAGGAGATGTGCTAGCTTCATCATTGACAAGGGAGCCAAAATATTCGATAGGAGTTATCGTATCACAATAATCTTTCTCACCTTCTGTATTATTAGGCGCATCAAGAGAAATACTTTGCTCTAAACTTTCTTTGGTATCAATTATAATTTTAACAGAGCATTGATCATATTCTAAATGATATTCTTTTGTGTGAGTACATTCGATATTAAATTCTTTTTCTCCTTCTTTTTGGTTAAAACAAATATCCTGCTCTACTTCTAAGGATTTTTTATCTGGATGTATATAATGGTCCCCATAAACTGGACAGCAAAATTAACAAAATGAGATATAATTTCAAAACAAAATAAAGGAGATTGTATGTCTAAAAAAGCAAAGCAATA
>JBKEHD010000037.1:0-7283 GCA_046710445.1 Candidatus Midichloriaceae bacterium | reverse complement strand
AAAGCCGTCTCTCGTGTTGAATTAGATGAAAATTCATCCCTTTGAAAAAGAATTTCTATTATATCATACGACATAAGCATCAAAGCAAATGTTGCTGGAATCGCTAAAAACAAAACAAATTTTATTGAATGATTTTCTATATTACTTGTATTTTTATCATTTCGCTGCGCCAATTTAGGCAATAAAACCGTACCCGCTGCTGTACCAATAAGTGCTAAAGGAAGATGTACAATTCTATCTGCATAATACATATATGATAATCCACCTGTGAAAAATGATAAAATCACCATACTCACCCAAGAATTAATATGCATCACTCCGGATGAAATAATAATAGGAACCATTTTTTTTAATGTTCTAATAACTTCAGGAGTCATTTTTATTTTTATAATAGATACACCACAATTATACTTGATCAAAAAAAACAACATCCATAAAAGTTCTAAAACACCACCTACCAATGTTGCAATTGATAAAGTATGTGAACTAGTATCCAAATTATCAAATAATGATAGCCCTATAATACATGAAATATTTAATATAATTGGAGCAAAAGAAAATGCAAAAAATTTATTAAAAGCATTTAATACACCACCATAAAATGATGCTATTGAAATAAATAGTAAATATGGGAATGTTATTCTCCCAAACAATACTGTAAGATTATATATATGCATATCATCCCTGAATCCAGGAGTTGTATACCAAATAACTTCAGGCATAAAAATGATTATTAATACACAAAATATAAACAAGGATATGATCAACAAAGAGTGGATTTGTGAAGCAAAAATCAATGCGTCCTTCTTTCCTTTTTCTTTAAGTACTTTTGAAAACTCAGGTATAAACGCTGCACTTAAAGCTCCTTCAGAAAAGATATTTCTAAACATATTAGCCAACTTAAAGGCAGCAACAAATGCATCATTATATATACCAGTTCCAAGCTTTGAAGCTATAACCATATCTCTCAAAAATCCAAAAATCCTTGATAACAATGTGCAAAAGCTCACTACAAATGTTGATTTAATTAAATCTCGCACAATAATTTAACCACTAATTATCTCAACCAACTGACAAAGCACTTTATTTGCATTTGCATTTCCCTCAACCAATACTCTAATAATATCTTCTGTACCTGATCGCCTTACTATTATCTTTAAATCAGGATTTTGTTTTTTTATATCATCTATGACATCTATAATACCAATTTTTTCCAAAGGATCATCTCCTTTAAATCTAATATTATTTTTGAAAGACGGATTCAATTTAAATATATTTGTGAGCTCACTCATTCTTTTTTTACTATCTACTAAAATAGCTAAAATTTGTAATGCAGAAATTATTCCATCCCCTGCATGCGAATAATCAGAAAATATTATATGCCCAGATTCTTCACCTCCAAAATTCAATTTTAGAGAATTTAATCGCTCAGATACCTTGATATCACCAACATCCGTATATACAGTACTAATACCTATATTTTTGAAATATTGTTCTAATGCCGTATTAGATACTTTAGTTACAACAACTGTATCTCCTTTTAATTTAGATATATTTTTAAGATGTGTAGCTATTAACCCTATTAAAATATCTCCATTTATTATCTCTCCATTTTCGTCACATACCAAAATTCTATCTGCATCACCATCTAAAGCAATCCCTATGTCAGCACCTGTTTTTCTCACTTCTTCACATAAAAGCTTTGGATGCATAGATCCACAATTTTCATTTATATTAAACCCATTTGGAGAACATCCCAATGTTACAACCTCTGCCCCTAATTCCCACAATATAATAGGAGCAAGTTTATAGGCACTCCCATTTGCACAATCAATAACAACTTTTATCCCTGATAAATTTAAATGCTTAGGAAATGATCTTTTTACATATTCTATATATCTACCAGGCGCATCTTCAAGCCTTTTAGCCACACCTAATTTGGAAGGTTCAGCTAAATTATTAAATATCGATTTATCAAAAATATATTTTTCAATTACTTCTTTCTCATATTCATTTAATTTATATCCATATTTATTAAATAACTTAACTCCATTATCATGATACGGATTATGTGAGGCTGTTATCATAATACCAAAATCAGCTCTAAGTGACTTTATCAATATTGGAATCGATGGAGTTGGCATTGGACCAACTAAAATAACGTCTACTCCCATAGATATTAATCCAGATGTCAGTGCTGGTTCCATCATATAACCAGACAATCTAGTATCCTTAGCAATAACTACTCGCTTTATTACACCTTTCGCTTCTAGGTATTTACCTATAGATATTCCAAGTTTTAAAATTATATCCGGATTTATAGGAGCAGTATTCACCAATCCTCTTATACCATCAGTACCGAAAATTGAATTTTTCATCTATTATCTCTTATTGTTTGAGACATTAAATCTAAACAATATAACATCACCATCTTGTACAATATAATCTTTCCCTTCTTGCCTTAATTTACCCACTTCACGAGCTCCACTTTCTCCTCCCAGACTTATATAATCATCATAGGAAATGGTTTCTGCACATATAAAACCTTTTTCAAAATCTGTATGTATTATACCAGCTGCTTTCTGTGCAGAAGTACCTTCTTTAAATGTCCAAGCATGCACTTCTTTTGGCCCAACAGTAAAATATGTTTTTAGACCTAAAATTTCATAACCATTTTGCACAACTTTATCAAGACCACCTTGATCTATTCCCAACTCTTTTAAAAATTCTAATTTGTCATTTTCATCATTTAAATTTGCTATTTCTTCTTCTATTTTTGCAGAAATAATAATGCAATTAACATTTTCTTCTTTTGCCTTATCCTCAATCATTTTGGAATATTTATTCCCATTAACAACATTTTCTTCTTCTACATTGCAAACGTAAAAAAATGGTTTTGATGTTAATAAGTTGAAATTTTTAATTTCATTGCTATTATCTTCATTAACCATACCTCTAACCGGCTTTCCGTCATTAAGAACAGACAATATTTTTTTTGCTAAATCAATAACGTTAGCATATGATTTGTCTTGTTTTAACTTTTTTTCGAAAGATGATATTTGTTTGCTTAGACTCTCTAGATCAGATAATATTAATTCCGTTTCAATGATTTCGCTATCCCTAATAGGATCTACAGATCCTTCAACATGGATAATATCAGGATTCTCAAAACATCTAACCATATATACTATAGCATCTACTTCTCTGATGTGAGATAAAAATCTATTACCTAATCCTTCTCCTTTATTTGCACCTTTAACCAATCCAGCAATATCCACAAATTCTATTTGAGAACTAATTATTTTTTTTGAATCACAAATTTTGGCTAATTTCTGCATCCTGTTATCTGGAACATTAATAATACCGATATTAGGATCTATTGTACAAAAAGGATAATTTTCTGCAGAAGCTTTATCACTATTTGTTAACGCATTAAACAAAGTTGACTTCCCTACATTAGGAAGCCCTACAATTCCACATTTAAAACTCATATTATATTAATTTAAATTCCATTTTTTCAATAATTTATCCATCTTATGACTAGTATTTAGAAGATCTATAACTCTATTTATTTCATTTAATAAATCAGAATTTTTTCTAACACCTATAGAATAAGATTCTCCTTTGTTACCAGGAAATTCTGAAGGCAAAACAATATACTTAAGATTTGGATTGTTATTTACAAATTCAGGAGCTTGCGGCTTTTCTACAACCATTGCGCTTATCTCCCCTATCTTTAATTTTTCAAGCAATACAAAATTTGAACTGATAGATACTACATTGATATCATTATCTTTAACTGATTTATAATAATTAATAAATTTTTCCATAGTACTTCCAGTTTGAACACCCACTTTGGCATTTTTCAAAAACTCCTCAAGAGATTCAAAATCACTCCCTATTCTTATTATTAAGCTAAACGAGCTAGCATAATATGGAGCAGAAAAACTAATTTTCTTTGCTCTTTCAGGCGTTTCCGAAAGTGCAGAAATAACCACATCTATTTTTTTAGAATTTAATGATGGAATAAGTGCGGAAAAATCCATTTCCCGTACTTCAACTTTTTTCTTCATCCTTTTTGCTAATGCTTTAGCGAAATCCATATCAAATCCCACAACCTTACCTTCTCTTATAAATTCAAAGGGTGGATAATCTGGACTAACTCCCACAACTAAAATTTCATTACTTGTTTCATCCTTAGATTTTTTATCAAAAACAAGATATATTATTATCAAAATTATGGCAGCTAATATAAGCAAGGTAAATTTTTTATCGAATTTCATATTAAATACAAGATATTATACTAACTGATTATAAAAAGAAAAATTTATAACGCAATCATTTTTTCTTTATATTGATTTGTTTGGAACGTCCTATAGCCAACTCTTCCTCTCCTATATCTTTTGTTATAACGCTCCCTGCCCCAATTTTTGAATTTTTTTTGATAATAACCGGAGAAATGATAGAGGTATTCGAACCAATAAAAACATTTTCTTCAACTACACTTTTATGCTTCTTTTTCCCATCATAATTACAAAATATAGTTCCAGCTCCAATATTAACATTTTCACCTATTGTAGCATCTCCTACATATGATAAATGACCCATTTTCACACCATTCATGATTGATGAGTTTTTAATCTCAACAAAATTACCTATTTTTGAATCTTCACCTATTATTGTATTTGGTCTTATTCGTGCATACGGACCTATAACACTATCTTTTTTTATCTCAGCTTGCTCAATATGAGAAAAAGACTTGATAGTTACTCCCGTATGTAATTTTGTACCATTACCAATAAAAACATTTGGATATATTGTCACATCCCTTTCTATCATTATGTTTTTACTAAAGTAACTAGTTTCAGGTTTTATTAAAAGCACCCCATTGTCTAACAAATCACAGGTAATTTTTTCCTGCATATAATTTTCTGCAAACATCAGTTGTTTTTTTGTGTTTATCCCCATGGCCTCTTCTTTTGATACATCTACATACACACATTTTTTTTGCAAAAAATTAGCATAAGAAACTATATCCGTAAGATAAAATTCTTTATCTCCATCTAAAACAATATCTTTATATTTTTCAAAAAAACTCAATAACAAATCTTTTTTCACCATCATTATTCCAGAATTACAAAGTTTTATTAATCTTTGCTTTTCATCCGTTTCTTTTTCTTCAATAATTTCTGATACACGACAATTATCATCAACCACCAATCTACCATAACCAATAGGATTTTCATTTACAAACCCAACAATTGATAAATCTGCTCCCTGCAATATTTCATCATACATTTTACGAATTGTATTAGATGTCACAAAAGGAGTATCAGCGTATAATATCAAAACTATATCCTTAATTTCATCTGAACTTCTTAAGGCTGTATCAACCGCATCACCGGTTCCTAATTTTCTTTTTTGCACCACAGATTTATGATTGTTTTGTCTCAGAATTTCTTTAAAAACCTCATCCTGTCGCAATTTATCATTTATAACCGTGATAGTGTTTTTTAACCCGGGATCAAATTCTTTGGACAGTTCTAGACTGTATTCTATTAATGTTTGACCAGCTACTTTATGTAGGACTTTAGAAGTTGATGACTTCATTCTATCACCATCTCCTGCAGACAATATAATAATTGTTAATTTAAAATCTTCTTGCATATTATGTAAATATCTTTTAATAATTTATTCTATATTTTATTCGCATAACGTAACTAAATGTTAGAGTTTTCGAAATTTAGATTTTTCATTATATCAGCTGTTGTATTAATTTCGATATATTTTTCTATACCAAGCTTTTTATATAACATAAATGACCTTTCCTTCTTCCCATCCAAAAAAATAAATTTTGGATTAGATTTAAAAGGAGGTGTGTCTCTTACTATAGAAGCGGACATAGAAAAGTACATTGAAGAAAAGTTTCATCTTATGTCAAAAAAATTGAAAGATGATTTATCTAAAAAAAATATAATTTTAAAAGAGTGGAAAGAAAATAAATTAAAAGTTGAATTTGAATTAGTTGATAGCCAAAATATAGATGTTGCTAAAAAAGAAGTAAAAAAACTTATCGATCCTGACGTTAATCTCAATTATTCAAACAATAAATTTCACATATATTTTGATAATACATATATAGAAAAATTATCATCCGAAGTACTAAAACAAAGTATAGAAATAATAAATCAAAGAGTCGATGCAATAGGTACAAAAGAATTAGAGATGCAAACACTTGGCAAAGACATGATTCTATTGCAAGTTCCTGGAATATATGACACAGAAGAAATAAAAAAGATAATAGGAAAAACTGCAAGATTAACATTTCACATGGTGAAAAATACAGATATAACAAAACTCACTGATTCTGAAAGAATGTCAATAATACTCAATTCTCAAATTTTACCACTTGCAAATAACAAAGGTCAATTAGTGGTTGATAGCTCACATGCAATGTCAGGAGATATGCTAGAAGATGTAAATGTAGTGCAGGGACAACTTGGTGAACCAGTAATCAAATTTCGCTTGAGCTCATTAGGTAGAGAAATTTTCTCTGACCTCACAACTAAAAACACCGGGAAAATGCTGGCAATAGTTCTCGATGGAAAAATTATTAGTGCGCCAATGATCAAAGATCCAATTTTATCAGGAGATGGAATAATTACAGGAGATTTCAGCAATGAGTCTGCTACTGAATTGGTGATGCTATTAAGATCTGGTGCATTGCCCATACCTCTAAAATTTGTTGAGGAAAGAGTCGTTGGCCCTACTTTAGGGTTAAAAGCAGTGAAAGATGGAATAAAAGCCTGTACAGTCGGTGCCATACTAGTTCTATCTATAATGATAATTTATTATAAATTTTTTGGCATCATAGCAAATATCGCTTTGCTGATAAATTTCTTCATGATCGTAAGCGTTATGGTGTTATTTGATTCCACATTAACATTACCAGGCATAGCAGGAGTAGTTTTGACACTTGGTATGGCTGTGGATGCTAACGTACTTATTTTTGAAAGAATAAAAGAGGAGTTAAAAGATGGAAAATCAACATTACACGCTTTAGATAGAGGATATAAATTTGCATTTGGTACAATCTTAGATTCAAATATCACAACTATTTTAGCAGCTATAGTACTATATATCTTCGGTTCTGGTCCAATCAAAGGATTTGCAATTACACTTATAATAGGGATACTTTGCTCAATGTTTACATCAATATCCGTAACAAAATTATTAATCACAATATGGTATAGGTCCAAAAAACCCAATACTATAAAAAAAAT
>JBKEHD010000036.1:0-7324 GCA_046710445.1 Candidatus Midichloriaceae bacterium | reverse complement strand
AATTTGATTTGGGATGGGTATATACTGCTAAATTTTTGTTATTTGATAATTATCTTTATATCTCTTTTCTATTTCATACTAAATTGTCCTTTAATTTTCTTGATATTTTAGGAGTTACCGTGGTAATAATACTACCAAAGAACTTATCTATTAAACTATTTAAAAAGTAGAATGTTAAACTATTTAAAAAAGAAGATTTTTGGAAACATAAGTACAAAAATAATAAAAGAACTAACTCCATCATTACGAAAAATAAACAATATAGAAAAAAGTTTACAAAATCTCTCTGATGAAGATTTGCGTTCCAAAACACAAGAATTCAAAAAAGTTTTAAAATCAGGTGGAAGCTTAGATGACATTATGCATGAAGCATTCGCAGTTGTCCGAGAAACTGCAAAAAGGGTTCTAAATGAACGCCATTATGATGTGCAAATTTTAGGTGGATTAGTTCTACATAAAGGTATGATTTCTGAAATGAAAACCGGAGAAGGAAAAACATTAGTATCATCCCTCCCCATATACCTAAATTGCCTTACAGAAAAAGGTGTTCATGTTGTAACTGTAAATGATTATCTTGCAAAACGAGATTCTGAATGGATGGGAAAAATATATAAATTTCATGGATTAACAGTAGGATGCATAACAAACACCACTCCTGAAGATAAAAGAAAAGAAATGTATATGTCCGACATAGTATACGGGACAAATAATGAATTTGGATTTGATTATTTACGAGACAATCTGAAACATAACACTGAATCTTTGGTACAAAGAGACTTTCATTTCGCCATTATAGATGAAGTAGATAGCATATTAATAGACGAATCAAGAACCCCTCTTATCATATCTGGACCTATTTCTGATAGTTCCGATATATACAAAAAAATAAATCAAATAATAACTCTATTGCAAAAAGAAGATTATGAAATAGATGAAAAAAACAAAACAGTTTTGTTTACTGATGCTGGAGTTGAGCATATAGAAGATTTAACCAGAGAAGGTGGGTTAATTGAAAAAAATAGCACTTTATATGACATAACCAATCTAAATGTAGTACATCATTTAAATCAAGCTATAAAAGCTCATAAAAATTTCAAAAAAGATACAGATTATATAATAAAAGATGGCAAAGTCCTTATTATAGATGAATTCACAGGAAGGGTGATGGACGGTAGAAGATATTCTGAAGGATTGCATCAAGCAATTGAAGCAAAAGAAGGAGTGTCTATCCAAGAAGAAAATCAAACATTAGCATCAATCACTTTCCAAAATTATTTCCGTATGTATCCGAAATTAGCGGGAATGACTGGAACAGCAATAACAGAAGCTGGGGAGTTTTTAAGTATATATAACTTGGAAGTAGTGGAAATCCCTACACATGTCACAATAACAAGAAAAGATGAGCATGATGTTATATATAAAACTGAAAAAGCTAAATATGATGCAATAGCAAAAGAGGTGAAAACTGCACATGATAAACAACAACCAATATTAATAGGAACAATTAGTATTGAAAAATCAGAAACATTATCTGCATTATTAAAAAAAGAGGGAGTAAAACATAATGTTTTGAATGCAAAATATCATGAGAGTGAAGCTGAGATAATTGCTCAAGCTGGTCAGTTAAATTCCGTAACAATAGCGACAAATATGGCTGGTCGAGGTACCGATATTAAGTTAGGTGGAAGTGCGGAAATGTTAGAGCAACAAGCTAGAGAAAACAATGCTTCTGACAAAGATATAGAAAAATTAATCATAGACATTGCTTCAAATAAACAACAAGTATTAGATGTTGGTGGATTATTTGTTATTGGAACAGAAAGACATGAATCAAGAAGGATAGATAATCAGTTAAGAGGTAGATCTGGAAGACAAGGTGATCCAGGTAGAACAAAATTCTTTTTATCCTTACAGGATGATTTAATGAGAATATTTGGTTCTGAAAAAATAGGTGCCTTCTTAGGGAAATTAGGATTAAAAGACGATGAAGCAATTGAACATCCTTGGATCAATAAATCCTTAGAAAAGGCTCAGCAAAAAGTAGAAGCTCGAAATTATGAAATAAGAAAAAATCTGCTAAAATTTGATGATGTTGCTAATGAACAAAGGAAGGTGATTTATTCACAAAGAATGGAAATAATAAAAGCAGAGAAATTTGAAGAAATTTTAAAAAACAAAACATCTACACAAAATAAATTTTTATTAGATAAATTTATACCTGAAAAATCTTATCCTGAAGAATGGCAAAAAGATGAATTAAGTAGCGAAATTCATAGGATATACAATATACATTTTCAGATTGATACAGATAAAAAAAGAGAGCAAATCCTTCAATTGCTAGATGATCAAGTATCTGATGTTATTGAAGAAAAAAAGAAGAAATTTGGCGAACAACTTTTTAATGATGCTTTAAAGAGAATATTTTTATTAACTTTAGATCAATTATGGAAAGAGCATTTACATAGTTTAGATAGGATAAAAGCAGGTATTAATTTGCGTGCATATGCACAAAAAGATCCTTTGAATGAATATAAATTTGAAGCATTCAGTTTGTTTGAAAATATATTTTTAGAACTAGACGAAAGCATTGTAAGTTCTGCACTAAAAATGACAATATCAACCGAACTTTCTGAATTAGAAGATACCGATTTAATGAATAAAACAATAGAGACAAAAAAAGATACTGATATTCTAAAAAACCAATCTCGTTCAAATAAAATAACCGATTTTGCAAAAATCCCCAGAAATCAACTTTGTCCCTGTGGCTCTAATAAGAAATACAAACATTGCCACGGCAGTATAGTAAATTAAAAAAAAACTAGCCAACGTAAAATAACGATGGCTAGTTTCAAAGAAAATTTTATAAATAGCTATCTATTTATAAACTCTCTTCTGAATCACAAAATACTTTAAATTCTTCAGAATTCTCACTATCGTCTGAACAAGACTTCATCCAATCTGAACAATAATTATTTTTTGCATCTTCTAATGATTTTTCGTCTGAACCATGGCCACCACTAAAAGCTTTTTCATATAATACACACATCTCTGTATTCCACTCAGCACTTCCTTTTTCTGCTAATTTTTTATTGTACTCTGCTTCAATTTTTACCTCATATAATTTATTCACAATAACTTTAGCTTCTCCACAAAAAGATGAAATTATATTACTAACACATAATATTTTTTTAAAATTCCCTTCTAAATTACTATCAGCTAAATTTTTACAGTTTGTATCAAAATTAACCAATATATCTCGCGCAATAGATACATCATTATACTTTTTCACCTTTACAGAAGATGGAATAAAAGAAATATGTTCTTGCCTATCATTTTCAGCAAAAAATTTACTCTTAAGAGTTTTGATTAAATTTATACTTAACGAATTTAATTTAGTAACTTCATCTAATATATAACTACCTCCATATTTATTTGCTAAACAAGTAGTATACGCATCTTTATCTTTCGTATCTTCTTGACAACCTTTTTCTACCGATGCAATTGATTTTTGATATAATTCTTGTACTTCGTGGCCATATTTTTTAATAGAATTTAAATATGCAGAAAAAACTAGATTTTTCCCAGAATGTAATGCCTCACTCAATTTATAATGCTTATCATAAATAGAATGACACATTTTCTCACTCTGTTCCATCACCCCAAATGAATTGTGAAAACTTTCTAATGTAGCTACAATCCCAGTCCCATTTGACATGATAATATATTTTGTAGTACTTACATTCCCATTTGACATGATAACATATTTTGTAGTACTTACATTCCCAATTCCATCTACCATAATAATTCACCAATAATTTATAAATCAGTATTATAAATTACAAATATTCAAAAACCAATAATCATTGGTACAAGGTATGTCTTAACTTTTGCTGAGCTTCTATAGCAGAAAATAGTGATTTAAAATTCCCTGCCCCAAAACCATTGTGATTGTTTCTTTGTATCAACTCAATGAATGCTGTAGGCCTATTACTCAAAGGTCTTGTAAACACTTGTAATATATAACCATTTTGGTCAAAATCTACAACCATATCCAGTTCTTTCATAACCTCTATAGACACCGTGAAATCAAGATTTTTTTTAGAAATTATTTTATCTAAATTATCATAATAATCTGGCGGAATAGGTAAAATATGCCCTCCCCTATCTTTAAAAGCTCTTACAGTCACTTCAAGATTATCACAGCATATAGCTATATGCTGCACTCCTCCAGTGCCATGAAAATCCACAAATTCTTGAACTTGAGATGTACCCTTTAATCCTTCTGCAGGTTCATTTACTGGTATTTTTATAGTTTCATCATAATCCGTAACAACAACAGATCTTAATCCGCTACTATCGGTTTGCAAAAGCTTATCATCAATTGACCAAAATCTATGAAATCCTAAAGTTTTTATATAATAATCTACTGTATTTTTGAGATTATTTTTTTGTTCATTGGCTACAGCATGATCTATATACCCCATACGAGTATCTGGCAATTTAGAACTTAAAGTATTAGTGATAATCTTATTATATGAATATCCTGGTAAAAATTTACCCACATACCCTTTTTTCTCTATAAAAGAATGAACAACATTACCAAAAGCAGTAACTGTAGAAATTATCACTTTTCCAAATTCATCAACTATTTCTGTGGGTGCTAAAATTGACTTTGCACCATTCGTTATAGCATGCTCATATAGCAATTTAGAATTATCTACAGAAAAAGCAACGTCACGAATAAAGTCTCCATGCCTACTTAAAAAAGCATTGTATTTTTTTTCATTGATATTTAAAGGTGAGGTCAAAACAAATATTACCTTACCAGTTTGCAAAACATATGAAGAATATTCATTACTTTGTGTCTCCAAACCTTTATACGCTATTATATTCATTCCAAAACATGTTGAATAATACATTGCTGCTTGATACGCATTACCAACAATCATCTCCACATGATGAAATCCACGATAACTACCAAATTTTGGCTTTATTTTAGATTTTTCATATTTAATCCCCTCGTCTAACCCAACAAGGTTGTTTATTTCATTCATTATATTTTATTTACATGTTGATAAAATACTCATATTCTCCTTCAAAGCTTTTGTTTTTATGTCTAGCATATCCAAAATCGTATAAAATAAATTATCATGAGAAAATTCTTCTTTAGAATGTTTTTTTAAACATTTGGTGTTTATATCAAAATCATTAATGTAATTTTGTGAAAACCACATTAACATCGGTACATGCTTTTGTTCTTTAGGAGCAATCATATATGGCATACCATGCAAATAAATATTGCTCTCCCCCAATGATTCCCCATGATCAGAAACATATACCAATGCTGTATCTGTATCATCATGTTTTTTCAATAAATCTATCAATTTACCTAGAAAAAAATCTGTGTATAAAATTGTATTATCATAGCTATTTACAAGGCTTTGCACAGAACAATTTTGCAACTCTGCTGTTTTGCATATTGGTGTGAATTTATAAAATTCTTTAGGAACTCTCTTGTAGTATTCGGGGCCATGACTACCTTTTTGGTGCAATACAACAAACAAATCTTCGTTTCCTACATGTTTTTTCACATGTTTTTCTAATAAATCCAACATATTGATATCATATACTTCAGATGTAATAGAGTTTTTATTAACATAATCTTTGGTATCAATATATTCAGCTGAGTCACAACTTTTCTTACATCCACTGTTATTATCAATCCAAATAGTTTTAAATCCTGACTTTTGCACTAAATTTAATAAATTATCATTATATTTTAATTTACTTTTTGATATATCATCTCTACCCAATGAAGAAAATATACACGGTAAAGAGGTTGCAGTAGATGTTCCACACGAGAACGTATTGCCATAACTTATAACATCTTTTTTTTCTAAAATTGGATTAGTTTGTCTTTCATATCCGTTTAATGAAAAGTTTTGTGCTCTTGCTGTTTCTCCAATTACCAAAACAAATATTGTTTTTCTCTTTTTTTCACTCCACTTGGAATTTTTTGTTGCAGTATTTATGTTACTTTCCTGTTGAGGTTCTGGCAAAACTGAGTCAATCAATTTATACGCAGAATATAAATAATTATTTGGTATAATGTAATATGTGATTTCTTTATTATTTCTAAAAAATGATGCAAATTTATTAAATTGAAAATAAATCGTTGTAATCGCAATGATCAAAGATAACACAGCAAATCCAAATATTTTTAAAATTTGGATTTTGTTTTGCGGATAAATAACATATACATGATAAACTAATATACTAGGAAAAATACCAAACAAAAAAACTGACTTAACCATTTTTAAAGTTACTAATTCCAAAGATTCAGCTAAATCAGTCTGTATTAAATTTTCAAGCATTAAATAGTCTATAACTATATTGTATTCAAGAAGGAAATATTGGGCTAACGATGATGCTAACAATAAGAAAATAACAACTGACTTGTGAAGTACACGTATACAAAATATGGATAATACCGCATAAAAACAACAAAATAATACTAAACCAATACTACATAAAAAAATTATATTTTCATATTTAAGAACTGTTATTTTGGCAAAGATAAAATTCCATGTAGGGGCATTTAAAAATAATACAATGTAAAAAGATATACATAAATTGATCAATACAAGACCTATTTTTGGATTTTTAAAAAATCTATAGCATTTTGATATGTAATTCTTAATCATATGACAATAATTATAATTTCATTTATTTTTTTTTAAAATATTTTTAAATACTCCATAAATCTCAATTTTCAATAAATAACACATAAAGAAATAAATAGCTGCACCAAAAATAACTTCAACAATAAAAATTAAATGTTTATTAAAAGCCCATAATTGTGATTGCATATAGTAAATAAAAATTACCATCATAGTAGCAGCAACAACCATTTTTGCTACCTCTTTTAATATATTATTTTTAAAGCTAAACCCAAATTTATTACCAGAGATATATACCAATAAAATAATATTAACCCAACCAGCTATGGAATTTGCTATAGCTACACCTAAATACTTTAACTTCCCCATCAACAAAATACTAATAACGACATTTATAATTATACAAAATATTGAAATCACAACGGGAGTTATTGTATCTAATTGCGCATAAAACTTCACCTGGAAGATTTTGATCAACACGTAAGCCGGCAATCCTAATACTAATAAATTTAACATCAAAGCCGTCTCTCGTGTTGAATTAGATGAAAATTCATCCCTTTGAAAAAGAATTTCTATTATATCATACGACATAAGCATCAAAGCAAATGTTGCTGGAATCGCTAAAAACAAAACAAATTTTATTG
>JBKEHD010000035.1:0-8522 GCA_046710445.1 Candidatus Midichloriaceae bacterium | reverse complement strand
GGAATACGTTACTCCATCAAAAGTGTATTATAATAATAGTAATTAATTGGTTAAACTTGTATCTCATAATGTTGGATTTTGTGTCTTGACAAATGGGCCCACTATAAAGAGTGAAGATAGATTTTATAAAAAAAGTCAAAATAATAAATTTAAGAATGGTGTCTCTTATTCATTAGGAATAGGATATAAATTTAATGATAAATTTAGGTCAGATATAGTATATAATGGCATTAATAATTTAAAATATAGCGTAAATAATGTCACAATTAATAATATAAAGCCGAACTTCAAACAAAAAATGAACATTAACGCTGTAATGGCGAATGTTTATTTTGATATTCCGTTTGAATTTAAAATCAAACCTTATTTAGGGATAGGTATTGGTTATGCTAATATTAATCCTGAGAATACTTCCTTAACTCACGTAGGTGGAAAGAAAATCTCATCATATAGTGCGAACAAGTCAAATAATTTCACCTATGCACTGATGACTGGAGGTTCATTTAATATAACTGAAAAATTTAGTCTAGATGTTGGATATAAGTTCCAAGATTTTGGTAAAGCGCATAACTTTAGCAAAAAAAAAGGTGCCAGGTGCAGATTGGCAAAAAGTAAAAACATCGCACTCTAAATGGAAATTAAAAACTCATTCTGTGACCGTGGGTGTAAAATATCACTTCGTTCTATAAAAAAAAATCTTAAATTATACTATTAATTAAAAGCACTGCCTTAGTGGGGAATTCATGACCCCTCTAGGCTAGTGCTTTATTATGCCTACAGCAACTTATATTTTTTTACAGTGTTTTCACAAAATTATGTATACTTTTTATTCATTCGCTGCATAATATAGCGCTGAGTATAAGTGGGTGGTTTTATGTCTGATATTTTTGAAAGTGCAGTTGTATCTAATGAAGATGGTAATGATCTTGATCCTTTAAGTGTTGAAGTTCCAGAAATTACTAATCTCGATATTAAGCAGAATCCCCTATATCTAGAAGAGATAGCTGCCATTGATAAGAATAACCTTAATCAACAGCTAAAGGAACTTGTTGCCATTGATAAAACTAAGCTTAATCAACAGCTAAATTTAATCCTTGATGAGCAAATATATAAATATAAAGATATATCTGGTGATATTAAGGAACAAATTAAAGAAAAAATCTAGACTATAAAAATTTGCTGTAATGCTATTTATTTATAATGTTATAGCTTTGTAAATAGACAATACCTGATGAGTTATGCAGTTAGTCAAAGTTATATGAACGGACTACATCCAATTACAAAATCATTTCGGTATACATCAAAACAACGGCATTGTGATTTATTTGAAGATCTGTGGTGCATTTGGAGGGATTCGAACCCCCGACCGCTGCCTTCGGAAGGCAATGCTCTATCCAGCTGAGCTACAAATGCTTACGCTAAATATATTTTACAGAAATAATTTTATAATATTTAGTGTATTTTGGTGTGGTGAATTCTACAGAATCACCCAATTCTTTGCTAGTTAAACTTTTAGCTAATGGCGAAGAGATTGATATCCATCCCTTAGAAACATCAGCTTCATAATCGCTTACTATCTTATACGATATTTGTTTTTCCGTATCTTCATCTAATATTTCAACTGTAGCACCATATTTTACTGTATTTCCAGTTATTTTAGAAATATCAACAATTTGAGATCTCGCTAACTTATTTTCCAAATCAGAAATTTTAGCTTCTATAAATCCCTGCTTTTCTTTTGCAGCATGGTATTCCGCATTTTCAGATAAATCGCCATGCGATCTAGCTTCAGCAATAGAAATTATCACAGATGGCCTTTCTACACTTTTTAATGCCTCTAGCTCTGATTTCATTTTATTAAAACCACTATCTGATATGGGAAATCTATCTGTACTCATATCAATTCACCCTTAAATTATTGTAATAAAGGGTTTATTATACATTAATACTTGATAAAAGGCAATAAATCATATATAGTGGGTTGTACATTTTATGCAAGTAGACTGAGTAGCTTTTGCATATTATTATTAAAATATATAAATAACAGTCGGGAGGGTAGTTTATTTATGGACAATGTTGAATTACAAAAAATTCATCGCGTGGATTTACACGTTGGAGAAAAATTAAAAAAAAGAAGATTAGAAAAAAGAATTAGCCAAGACGATTTAGCTGGATCTGTAAATCTTACTTTTCAGCAAATTCAAAAATATGAAAAAGGAACAAACAGAATTAGTTCCAGCAAATTATATGATTTCTCTAAATTTCTTGAAGTAGGAATTGAGTATTTTTTTGAAGGGTTAGAAATGGATAATTACAATATTCAAAATAACCATCAAGCATATGCACATGACAAAAAATCTGCTGATTTTTACGACGCTTCCTCTAAGGAAGAGGTTGATACATTAGTTAACCATTTTAAACATATAAGCGATTTAGGAATAAGAAAAAATATACTCTCATTAGTAAAAAGCATGTCAGGAAAATAATAAATCTTGAATCAAGGTATTTATTGATCTCACTATTGGAATAGTACTAATACCTCTGTTCCGATAGTGTTTATAAGATAATCTCCTCTAAACCGAGCTCATCTATTTTTGTGAATAGCTAATGCATCAGATAAAACTTTCTGAATAAAGTTCCATTTCTTTTCAGTATACATTTCGCGATCTTCCTTATAACAAATCGCCAATTCTTTTTTTAATTCAACATATTGATTAGCTATTTCAGCATTTGCCCTAAGAATATCACGAAATTTCACCCTTTCTTTCCATAAATTGCTTTCATAGGGTATTAAATGGAGATGATGTGTGCGTAAGTTAGGAGATGGCTTGCAAAACCAATGCATTACCTCTTTTTTATATGGAAAATAATTATATCCATTTTGTACTAATAATTCTATTGCTGCTTTAGAGCTTTCCAATGATTTAACACCAAACATTATATCTATAACTGGCTTAGCGGTTAGTCCTGGTACTGAGGTACTACCAATATGCTCTATGCTTCCACACACCCACTTCCCTATAACACTCATTAGAAAATCTTTTTCTTTTTTAAATTTTAAAGGCCATTCAGCGTCATACTCTGATAATATGATGGGCGCATCCTCTTTTCCGTAAGTTACATAGAATTTTTCCTTACCATATTTTAAACTTTTCACATCTTTAATAAACTCAAAACCTAATTTTGATAATACGTTTTGTGACTTTGTATTATTTAAAAATGTAACAGCTACTATTCTTTGGATATCTGGATAATTATTAAAAATAAAATCCACACATGCTTTAGCAAGTTCTGTTGCATATCCTTTGCCCCAGTACTTCTTATACAAAACATATCCAAGCTCGACATCATTATTGAAATATCTCTCTAAATTTATTGCTGGAAGTGGATTTCTATCATTCTCAGGATCATGAAATAAGGAGATGCCACATGAACCCACAAAATCATCTGACCCTTTAGCAAATACTGCAAAATTAGTAAAACCAAACTTATCCATCCATGCTTTATACCTACTTAATTTATCCTCTATATCGATTTTCTTCAAAGCCTTACATTCCATTGATTCAAGAACATTTTTGTCATTCCAAAGATTGTAGCATAGCTTAAAATCATCTTCTTTATGGAAAGGACGCAGGTAAAAATTGTTTGTTTCAATCACTACGTTATGTACAATATATCTATCGCATTCATGCTTCCCATTGTATAGATATTTACCATTATACCTCATACCACACTTCTTCATTACATTGCTTGAAGCTATATTTTCTGATTCGCAACAAGCAACTATTCTATCTAAATGAAATTTAGTAAATCCTAAATTGATAAATGCTTTAGCGAGTTCTGTTGCATATCCTTTATTCCAATATTTTTTATGAAGTGTATACCCCACTTCCACATCTTGATTATCTTCATCAAAAGCTATGTAAATTAATCCCGCCTCACCTATAAATTCATTGCTATTTTTTTCATAAATATCAAATAAAGAGAAGCCATATTTTTCATAATGATTTATAGATTTTTGCAAACTCGCTTTAGCTCCATCCTCATCTCTTGGCTTTCCATCGCCTATATACCTCATTACATCTGCATCAGATTGTAATTTATACCAATTATCCAAACTCTTCATAGTTGGAGCAATTATCTTAAGCCTGTCTGTTTGAAAAATTACATCATTCAACATTTCTTAGCATAATAAAAATATTATATCGCAAAGTACATATTTCCTGTAACTTCCTCTACATTACCTTCTAACATACCTCTTGCTAAATATAGCTGATCATTACCACAAAAATCTATAAATTCATACGCGTCAAACATATCATCTTTACTTGAACTTTCTATATAAAAACGCTTTGAAGAAAAATTTAATATAGATTTTATATCACTTTCATCACCTCTTTTACAGGCTATAAATAGCATAGATTCAAAAAATATAGCATCTACTCTATCATATGGTATCCTGAACGCTAAGCTCTCAACAAATTTTCCTTTAGTACAAACAGATAAGCCAGGATAATTTTCATAGAAAAGTTTACTATATAGATTACAAACCAATTCTTGAGAAGTATCAATATAGCCATTCGCAGCAAAAAAATGTGTAATTTCAAGGACATCATTAAAATCAGATTCATTGGAAGAATCCCTTATTGTTTCAAGAGCATCATTGAAATCCGATCTTTTGAAAAAATCTAGAAATACTTTGGAAGCTAATTCTGCATCATTATTTATCAAGAAATATTTCATAATATCTATAGCTGATTTACTATTGATATAATCTTTTCTATCAGATTCATTTCTCATATACGCACACATAGCTTTATTATATAAATGCTTGTACTCACGCTCTAAAAATTCTTCACTACTAAACCCTGTGCACTGCTCTTTAAACTTTTTATAAATATCTCTTGCATACAGCTCTTTTTCTTTAATCATAATCAGTAATAAATATTGTAATGAGTTAAATGTATTAGGATATATTTTAAAAAATACAACCTTTGATTAATTCATAAACTTCTTGTTCTTTATTTATATTAATACCACTAGCTTGTGCAATTTCTTTGTTTCCACCACCCTTTCCACCAATGAGTTCAAATGCGTTGGTTACAATATCTTTTGCACTATATTTATCAATTAACTGCTTTGGAATACTTACTAAAAGTGAAAATCTAGAATTTTTTACATCTGTATTCATCAAAACAACAATTGTATCGCTATGAAGCTTTTTAATATAATCATATATCTTTTTAAGATTTAACTGCTTCTCTTCATTTATACGAAGAGAGAGGATTGTCACACCTGTTTTAAGTTTTTCCTCATTAATTTTCCTTATTAAATTTTTGATTTCATAATCCTCAATCTTTTTCAAAAATTCCTTATTGTTTATTTGAAAATCTTTAATAGTTTGTAGCAAATTTTCATCTTTAATTTTTAGCAATTTACTTGATTCATTTAATATATCTATTTTAGATCTAGAATATTCTACAGCTTTTTGCCCAGTAATTGCCTCAATTCTCCTTATTCCACTTGATATAGATTCTTCTGAAATTATAATGAAATTACCAATATCACCAGACTGAGAAACATGTGTTCCTCCACATAATTCTATAGAATCACCCATAGAAACAACCCTAACCTCTTCATCATATTTTTCACCAAATAATGCCATAGCACCACTATCTTTGGCATCATTAATAGACATGATTTTGCAGTTGATACTGTTATTATCTATAATTAATTTATTCATCATACATTCAATCTTTTTGACCTCTTCAGATGTAAGAGACTTATTATTTGTAAAATCAAATCTTAATTTTTCATCATTAACCAATGATCCTTTTTGTATCACATGTTTTCCTAAAATAGATCTCAAGCAATACTGCAATAAATGAGTGGCTGAGTGATTGGCTTTTATCTTTTTTCTTCTTTGGAAATCAACCTTTAAATCAACTTCATCACCAACTTTTAACTCTTCAGTAACTTTTACTAAATGTCCATGAATCTTCCCTATAAATTTTTTAGTGTCATATACATCATTTCCATTTATCTTCCCCATATCTCCAATCTGACCACCTGATTCCGCATAAAAAGTTGTCTGATCTGTAACAATTATAACTTCATCATTTATTTCAGCAGTTGTTTGCAAATTATTTTTATTTACAATCGCTAATATCTTTCCTTTAAAAGATGTATGCTCTTCTCTAATAAACTCTGTTGCTCCAAATTTATCATTCATAGCATGCCAAATTTCAGAAGAAGCCTCTTCTCCACTACCACTCCAAGCAGCTCTAGCTCTAACTTTTTGCTGTTGCATCTCGCTTTCATAACCTTTTTTATCAAGCGAAATATTTTTTTCTTTCAGTATGTTTTCCGTAAGATCTAGTGGAAAGCCATATGTATCATATAATTTAAAAGCTTTTTTCCCATCAAAAATTGAACCAGAAGAAACATCATTTAATTCTTCCAACAAATATTTCATTCCTGTGTTTATAGTTTCTTTAAACTTCCCCTCTTCCATTTCTAAAACAGAATTTATCAATTCTTTAGCTTCATTTAATTCTGGATACGATTCTCTCATCTCACCAATAAATATAGGTGCAAGTTTGTACAACAATAAATCTTTATATCCAATATTATGAACATGACGAATAGCACGCCTTATTATCCTTCTTAAAACATATCCCCTACCCTCATTCGAAGGTAATATGCCATCTGATATTAAGAAACAAGCAGATCGCAAATGGTCCGCTATTACTTTATGTGATACCAAATCTTCTTTATTGGAAGTGATATCCTGAGAGGCTTGAATCAAAATTTTAAATAAATCTGTATCATAATTATCATTTGTACCTTGCATTACAGCAGAAATTCTTTCCAAACCCATCCCAGTATCTATACATGGTTTCGGCAGATTTTTTCTTTTCCCATTTGTAAGCGTTTCAAATTGCATAAATACTAAATTCCATATTTCTACAAATCTATCTCCATCCTGTTCTTTTGTACCAGGTAAGCCTCCTTCATATTTTTCACCATGATCATAAAAAATCTCTGAGCAAGGACCACATGGTCCAAATTCTCCCATAGACCAAAAATTATCATTAGTTTTTATTTTTATAATTTTGCTATCAGAAAAACCAGTCAGCTTTTTCCAAAATTTGTAAGCTTCATCATCTTCATGATATACTGTTATATACAATTTTTCTTCCGAAACACCAAGTTCCTTAATAAGATAATTCCACGCATATACTATAGCTTCTTCTTTAAAATAATCTCCAAATGAAAAATTCCCTAACATCTCAAAAAACGTATGATGCCTTGTTGTATACCCTACATTTTCTAAATCATTATGCTTTCCACCTGCCCGTATGCATTTTTGAGAAGTGCTAATTCTAGGATATAACGGAGTCTCTAATCCTATAAACGAATTTTTGAACTGAACCATCCCAGCATTGGTAAAAAGTAACGAAGGATCATTATGTGGAATTAGGCCAGAAGATGGTAAAATCTTATGATCTAATTTTTTAAAATAATCTAAAAAAGAACTTCTAATGTCATTTAATTTCATAAAAAAATTATCTCTTAATTCAATATGAATGGAGTATATTACAACTTCATGTCATATAAAACAAAAAATACGCAGTTATACACATCTATAATTTTTATAATATTTGCAATTATACGATTAACGCCTATATTATTTTATAAATCTATACATTCTGCTCAATTATCATGGAAGCATTTAGAATAGAACCATTTATTTCAATCTACGATTTTAGCATAGAAGCATCTATTTCAATCTATAACAATCAAAGCTTTCGAACTGCAGCTATAACTTTCCTTTCTACCTTAGCTATTAGAAGAGATGGAGAGCATTTCATAGCAAATTTTGCAAGGGCTGCTTCTACAGTACCTATTCATTTTTTAAATGAATACTTAAAAGAGGAAAATCTTGTTGATAATGATAATTTGGTTTACTCATCAGAAATTGCTGTAATGAGTTATTGTTACTCTCCTTCTTATGCATTGATAGGAAGCGCAGTATCTTTTGTATCATCATATATAGGATTTGAATATTTAACTAGAAATGAAGTTGATTATTCACAACTTTCAGATAACGTCTTAAAAATTGGTATAGGGGGTTCATCATATATAGCACTAAGTAAACTTGGTATTCATAACACTACAATCAAACTTTCTATATCACTTCCTATTTTTGCTATAACTTATGCATCAGATAATTTGGATGGAGCTAGTTATAATCTTTTGAATAGGATCATGCCATTGGATGAAACAGCTTCAACATATGAATTATTTCAAAAATTCAATGATAAAAATGAACTAAATCATGATATGGGCAGATTAGCTTATATCACTTTAGTTTCTGGTATTGCTACCGGTACTATACACAATCTTCTTCTGAATAAAGGATCTAAATTAGCTAAATATTTATACATAATGCGTGCAGAGATAAATTTTGAAGAATTTATTATTTTAAGTATAGATTATATGCTATTTTCTTTGGTACC
>JBKEHD010000034.1:0-9179 GCA_046710445.1 Candidatus Midichloriaceae bacterium | reverse complement strand
TTAAGGTAACTTTATATTTTATAGCCACTATATACACCCAATTGTAAAAATATTTTAGCTAATTTTACACTATATTTCAGATATATGAAACGCCGTATTTCAATGAGTTTGGAGCACTAGAGATGGGACTGCCCGAATGGAATAAGAATAGGATAAATAATGAAGATGTAAGAAAAAAGTTTGATACTGCGTTAGTAGAATGGGAAAAAACAAAGCAAGAAGACTCAAATATTAAGATATTGAACGATGATATTGGTGTGGTATTTAGTGCTGAAGCATTAAAATTAAGCTACGAGGGGACAGTGTATGAATATAAGGATAATTATAGAGATACACTAAAAGGCTTGATAAAGTTATGTTTAAACAAGATGGATCTTATAGAGCTAGAAGAACCGGAGAAAATTAATATACAAACAAAAATAAAAATTGAGAATGGGATAGCGTGTAATGAGGGAGATATATCTGATGAGATGTATGAATATGCTATTAATAACAATCTTAATATATCAGTGACGGATGAAGATGATAAACCTTACGGTATAAAATTGATAGATCCCGTACAAAAATATTTATCAAGTAATAATGAAAAAAAAATAAAATATACGACAGAGTATTTAAAAAATACTTGCGAAAAATATGGTGAAAATATCAACGAAAAATCTAATGAAGAATATGCAGAAATACTGAATAAGATGAGGTTTTATCATGATGTTACTGCATGGGGAATACTCGAAAAACTTTTTTCTGAAGAAATAAAAATTAACAACATAACGCCCCTATTACAAGAGGGTAAAAAATTAAATGCTTGGGGAAAAATATTAAATACTAAAAATGAAGATGGCAATACACTGTTTGAGCATGTTGTTAAGAAGTGGAATACAGAAGATCATAATAAATTCTTAGATAAAGCAGAGGAAGAAGGTTTGTTGAAAAAAATACTTACTGCTAAAGATAATAATGGCAATACAGTGCTTCACTTGGTTATTATTAATAATAAAATAGAATTTAGTTATATATTATTAAATAAAGCAAAAGAACAAGCTTTGTTGGAAAAAATGTTTGTTGCTCAAAATAATAATTGCAATACACCGCTTCATTTGGCTATTTACAATGAACGCACAGAGTTTGTTGAGGGATTGTTTAAAGAAGTAAAGGGTAAAGAAGCTTTGTTGGAAGAAATGCTTATTGCTCAAAATGAAAATGGCTATACACCGCTTCATTTAGCTGTTTACAATAAATATACAAAGATTGTTGATAAATTGTTTGAAGAAGTAAAGGATAAAGAAGCTTTGTTGAAAAAAATGCTTATTGCTCAAAATAAAAATGGCGATACACCGCTTCATTTGGCTATTTACAAGAAACAGACAAATGTTGTTGATAAATTGTTTGAAGAAGCAAAGGGTAAAGAAGCTTTGTTGAAAGAAATGCTTGCTGCTAAAGATAAAGATGGCGATACACCGCTTCATTTGGCTATTTACAATGAACGCACAGAGTTTGTTGAGAGATTGTTTGAAGAAGCAAAGGGTGAAGAAGCTTTGTTGAAAAAAATGCTTATTGCTCAAAATAAAAATGGCGATACACCGCTTCATTTGGCTATTTACAAGAAACAGACAAATGTTGTTGATAAATTGTTTGAAGAAGTAAAGGGTAAAGAAGCTTTGTTGGAAAAAATGCTTATTGCTCAAAATAAAAATGGCGATACACCCCTTCATTTGGCTGTTTGCAATAAAGATACAAATATTGTTGAGAAATTGTTTGAAGAAGCAAAGGGTGAAGAAGCTTTGTTGAAAAAAATGCTTGCTGTTCAAGATAACTATGGCAATACACCGCTTCATTTGGATATTACTCATACTATACACTATAGTTATATATACTATAGTTATATATTATTAGATAAAGGAAAAGAAGAAGGTATCTTGGAAAAAATACTTGCTGCTAAAGATAATAATGGCAAAACAGCGCTTCAATCTGATACTAATGTGCCGCTTTATCAGATAGATGTTAATGAATTATATATATTGTTAGAAGTAAATACAGAAGGTTCTTGGAATCATAATACATTTGAAACACGATTTCAAATGTTACAATACATTGACACTGCATATGCGATCAGCACTATAAACAATACTTTTTACAAAGACACATGCAATGTTTTATTTGAGCATGAAAGCGCAATACATCAAAAATGTATGCAAATAGGAAGCTATAATACGATTGCAATCGCCATTTGCATGGGATCTTCGTTGATTGCAGAAGAAACATTCATGCAACACTGCATACCAATTGCAGCTCAACCTGTAGCACCATTATTGTTGCAAACAGGCCTTAAGACAATAAATCATTATCTACCGAGCAGCGAAGAAGATATAATAACATCTGCATTATTATGCGCTGTTTCATTGGCTTTCAGTTATTTTCCAAAATTATCATGTGCCAATATAATACTAAAACATGTCCATACAGTAATTTCAGATTCTATAAAAGGAGGTGTAACGGTAGCAAAACAAGAAGAGAGTGGTGGCACTTATGTTTTACCAACTTTCATTACTGGCACTATAGCATACGAAACAAAACATTTACTTAATAATAATAAGCTAGCTTATAAGGCTTTTTATGTAAGTATATTTTATGATTTTTATAATATACTTACAGACGTTTTGGATTATACTGATAAAATAATTTACTCTATGATGGGTAAGAATTTTACAAAATGTAAAGAACTATATTGTACTAAATTGGATGCTTTAGGGACACAGCTTATTGTTAATTCAGAAAAATATAAATCTGAGATAAAAGATGGACTTATAGACAAAATTTTTGAAAAAAACCATTTTGGAAGTTATGAGAGTGTTATTTGGCAAACTGATGCCTACAATTGGTGTTGCCCTGATACTGATTGCACGGAGTATTATGGAACTCTCTTGGGCTTCGATAATGCAGATGGTAATAAAATAGAAATTTCCTGCAGTATAATTCGAGAAGATTTATAAAAATCACTATTGGGCTATATGAAATAAGTGATATAAAGGTGCTGTTATGGCTGAAGATATTGCTAAATAAGGCATATTTTTACGATTCTATATTTAAGATATCTATATAATGTGGTTTTAGATATTTGTAGCTTATTGGCGATTTGATAGGAAATTGTAATTGAATCTCTCTCTCACCCTCTTTAATAATTTACATTTGTCTAACTTCTTCCACATAGCCCCAGAATCATGTGATTTATATGAAGAAGTAGTATAAAAAAGATAGATATGATTAAAAAAAGAAGAAAGTCACATAAATATGTGTTAATGTCTGACGATATAACAGAATGAGCGTATTATGAACAAAAGTGAATTTATAGATAAATTATCCAAAGACATTTCTATGAAAAAAGCAGAAGCTAATAAGAATTTAGATATCTTAATAAAATGTATAACAGAATCGCTACAAGAGAATGATGAGCTGAAATTTGTAGGCTTTGGAATATTTAAGACGAAAAACACAGAAGAGAAGATGGTAAAAATCCCACTAGGAAGGATGGTAACAGTCCCTGCACAAAGAAGAGTTAGTTTTTCTGTAGGAAGCGAGTTTAAAAAGACATTGAATAAAAAATAAATAACAAGAGATATGAGTGCTGGTACTTATGATCTCAAAGATTTACTTAGTTTGGTATTATTTTCCTTAATTTGAGGAGTATTGTTCATCACAATACTCCTTGGATTAACACTCATAGTATACATTGCTTGGATCGCTGTATAAGAATATTTTCTTTGCCCTCCTCTACATTTCACATCCTCCTCTTCCTCTATCCATTTTTCTATTCCTTATTGCGTGAAGCACATCGTCAAATCCCCCTTTTCTTGAGATCTTTATTATATACCACCCAATTTATCACTTTATATTTTCCTTTGCGCCATTTCTTACCTTGGCTCATATCATTCCCTGATTTTTCTTATCAAGTTTTTATTTGATACTTTTTTAACTGTTTCCTCTATTTTTTTCTCTTGTTTTTTATTTATGCAACAAAGTTGCAATTAATCTTAATATAAGTACAATACATTCAAAATTCAATAATATTAAAAATCCAAAATATGCCATATAAAATAAATAAAAAAGAAAAATTTTATTATGGATTTTCTTTAATTATTAGTCTGATTTTATATTACGTATTATTTAAGAATTCAGATTTTTCAACTTTTTCAACTTTACTGATTCCCTCTGCAATTTATACAGTTATTTTTGTATTTTTTTCACAAGTAATTCTTGTAGGTCACCTAAGAGGAAATGCTGTAGAAGTAACTAAAGACCAGTTTCCAGAAATATATCAAATTGCTAACAAACAATCTTTGGCTCTTAAATTGAAAAAAACTCCTAAAATATACCTATTACAAGGTGGAGGAATACTAAACGCTTTTGCCACAAAATTTTTATCAAATAATTACGTTATTATATATTCTGATATTTTTGAAATGACTTATGATGAAGGAATTGAAGCTGTGGAATTTGTTATTGCGCATGAACTAGGTCATATCAAGAGAAGACATGTTGGATTATTTAATACGTTAATTTTACTTCCATCTTATATTATACCTTTTTTATATTTTGCACATTCCAGAGCAAAAGAGTATACATGCGATAATATTGGATGCTTTTTGTCTCCAGAAGGAGCTGCGAAAGGAATATTGATTTTAGCATCAGGAAAAAAGCTATATAAAAAGATTGATGAACAAAGTTATATAAAAAATTACGATAAATCTACTGGATTTGTAACTTGGTTTGCTGAAATTTTTTCAACTCACCCCCATCTCGTTAAAAGATTAAAAAATATTTCAAAAATTAACAAAGATTCTCATTAGGTAGGAGGGCACCGTCAAGTTAATGGGAATATAAGTATTATACAACCCTTACCCTTAAATTTTAGGCAGTAGTTATCACTTGCATAGCTTCATCCCAAATAGATTGAGCTTTTTGAAAATTCTTCTTTTGGATATTAGCTGCGTTAGTATATCTCCCTACATCAACTGCGAATATATTCCTTACTTTCCCCATTAATGACAGAGTTTGCTGTATTCCACAGGGCGATTTAAACTTTATCAGGCACTTTTCCTTTCTTCGTGTTGGTTGATGTGCATTTTCCACATGATTATTCAATCCTTTGTGACTTCTATGCTCTGTCGAAGGGCACATAGCCTTAATTGGCTTGATATAACTCTTTAATTTATCTATAACAATGACTCTTGGCACTGGATTTATCTTCTACTTTCCTTTGCCTCTTTTTGATTGCTTTTTCAAAGTCCGCACCAAATTTGTAGCACCAGCTCCTGATTGTTTCATGACTTACTTCTATTCCTCTGTACAATAATTGCTCTCTTACATCTCGAAAACTGTGATTAAACCTGTGATATTGCCATATTGCTTCTCCTATTATCGTCATTGGATATCTGTGTCTGCTTGCTGTACCTTTCATTTCTTCTCATCTTCCTATTTTTTAGATTCTATAATTTTCTAATCTTTTATTCAATTCCATATTTCTATTCTCTTTTTAACTTGACGCTGCCTTCCTAATGACACTATATTTTCCCCTTCTTTTTAAGTATTAATTATATTATTTTTAGAGCATTTCCCTGATTTCAAAAGAGACTTAATCATTTCATCACAACGTTCTTGATGGTATACCTCATCTAACTTCTTTAACGAGCAATAAAAACCCCTTTCTCTGAGCACATACTTGTATTCAAGAGTAATCTCATTTCTGTTATGATAAAATTATCTATTGAACAAAGTAATGCGGCATCAATCCCCATCCTCTGAGTAGTTGTGTGTACCCAAAAGCACATCCAGCACTTCTGACAGAGCACTTACATATGTATTTCATATTAATATTTCTCCTGAAATTGCAGGCATTCCCATTTCTCCAGAACCTTCCATGCATAATATTGGAATTTCTACTGAATTTATATCGTTACCACTTACCAATTTTTCAGGAGTATACTGAACCTTTATTTCAATCACTTTATCTGTTCGAAACTCCATCTCTTCTTCCATTACATTTTCTTGTGCCTTTGTTGAAATAATTATTCCTTGATCTATTTTTTCTAGCTCCATCTCTAATTTTGGTTTTGATACTTCCATTTCTGATATCACCCTTAACATCATCTCTAGCAACAACTCTTTTAGATCCTCCCTATCATACACACTTATTATTTCACCTAATGATTCGCTTAATTTTCCATTTATTTCTTCTGCTGTTATTTTTTTATTTTCTTTTTGCTGCACCTCCTTTTCTTCCTTATCTGCATCTACTGCTTTTTGTTTTGTTTTTGGCGCATCTATTAGCGCTTCGTACGCTTCTTTTAAAATAGGTCCATTTATAAAATTTAAATAATCATAAAATATTTTAGTAAAACCCATTATAATATTTTTAGCTACCATAATGCTTTCGTCATAATACAAACACATATCCTGACCAAACAGATGAATTTCTTTATGCAGTTGTAATCTATATTCTTCTTGTACTACAGACTTGTAATTCAATTCTTTTGAATCATTATCTACCATCACCTCTTTAAATAAGTCATTACTTAAAAGATAATTATATTTTAATAAATTTTTCATCTCATTATTATTGTATTTATCTTTAAGCTTACCATCTTCCCCAAAAAACAGATTTTTTATTATCTTTTCTGAACATCTTCCTGATCCTAGAAGCAATTTTAGCATCCCAAGTTCATTTTTCCTCACTGATCTATCTAATACATCATCAACCATGTTGTCTGAGCATTTTCCTGATTCTATTAGCAATGTTATTATTCCTATTTTATTATTCCCTGAAGCAATATACAATATAGCATCAAGTACGTTGTCTGAGCATTTCACTGATTTTAGCAGCAATTCTAGCGCCTCTATATTATTGTTATCTGCAGCAATAGAGAATGCATTATCCATCCCTTTGTCTGAATATTCTAACTTCAGTAGTAATTTTAGCGTTCCTATACTATTCTTCTTTACCGCAGTATATAATGTATTATCCATCCCTTTGTCTGAATATCCCGCTGATTTCAACAGCAATTCTAGTGCTCTTGTTTTATTATTTTCTACCGCAACATGTAATGCAGTATTAATCACTTTGTCTGAGCATTTCCCTTCTTTTAAAATCCGCTTTATAATAATAATATTATCATAATATGCTGCTTTAATTATAGCTTCATCTGCTCCATTTATAAGCCATGTAATAGATGTTATTACATACCCCTTACAAACGGTATCAATGTACGCAACTAATATTAATGTTATAATAATTTCCATATTAACTCCTATTTAAAATTTAAGTAAATCTACCTAAAGAACACTCTTGCTTTTATGAATAGCTTTTTATCCAAATTGGTTTTTCTCTTTTTGTATATTTGTGCAATAACCTTTTCTCTATAGAATAATATTTTCTATATGCTACTAAAGGATCCTCAGCAGATTTATATATTTCTGGCATTGCTTGAGGCCTTTTAGTTATTCCATTGTCCTGCATGCAACATTTTGGTGGTTTTAAAGAGTTCATTACAGTATAGGATGCATGATCATTTTTTTTATCCCATCTATAGCGATACTCTTTGTTTAGCTCTATTGTCAATTCTCTAAGCCATAGCCAATTGCTAAATGATTCAGAAGCCCATAACACACATGGATGCTTTTTATGCGTTGGTCGATATGGAGTATCTATACCATTTAAAAATAAAGTTGTGCATAGAATTTGCACTGATTCTAAAATCATCTTAATTACATGTGTATCTGCATGTGATTGTGCGCATTTTTCTATATTATCATCTAAGTAAAAAATATTCAAAACAACACCTCATCTCTTTTTAGTTTGCTGCAGAGTATATATATAAAGATCTCTAACTCCAACATTTTTACTTATTTTTTTGCAAAAAACATACTATGTTTTTTAACTAGATATTAAATAACTTTTATAACTTCATTAAAAATATCATATGTGTTTTTAGAATCAGTTTTGTTTGTTAATATTTTATCTCTAAGCAAAGGTAAAAATGGAATTTTAGCTAATATCTTAACACCGTGCTTAACACAATATTTATCTAATTTACTTTCACCAAAAATATATAATTTTTTCTTTGAGTTTTCTTCTATCACATAGCTCATGTTTTCCATAACCCCACCAACCTTCACGTTCAATTTTTTGAACAAATCATAGGTTTTAAAGGCGTCAATCACACTTAATTCATGCGGAGTAGTTATTATTATGGCAGAATCTATGTCGTAACTTTTAGCAATTGTTAAATGAATATCACCAGTTCCAGGAGGAGTATCTACGATCAAATAATCTAGTGGATCATTTGTCTCACCACCCCATTTTGTTGATTGAAAAAGTTGATGCAACGCTTTAGTAATCATCGGGCCTCTCCAAATAAGAGCTGCATCCTCAGACACTAAAAAACCCATAGACATCAATTTTATCCCACATCTTACAATAGGAATAAAGAACCCATTTTCTACAACTGGCTTTTCATCTATATCAAATATTTTTGCAACTGAAGGTCCATAAATATCAGCATCAAGCAAACCAACATTATTTCCAGCTCTGGACAAAGAAAGAGCTAAATTTGCGGCAATTGTAGATTTCCCTACCCCACCTTTCCCTGAGGCAATTACTATTATTTTTTTGATATTGTTTAATTTCACTTTATTCTTACTAACATATGTTTCTTTTTTCCAGCTGAAACGAGCAACTTTTTATCAACAAAATCATTCTCTGAGATCGTATACTTTATATCAGATATTACTTCGTTATTTATTCTAGCACCATTTCCTAATATTAATTTTTTTGCAAAGCTTTTTGAGGGACATAGAGATGCATCTAATAATAATTGCGGAAGATCTAGTCCTGAATTTATTTTTTCAATAGACAGAAGATACTCTTGCAAAGAATTTGATATAGATTTTTTTTCGAATGTGTCTTTGGCAACTTCTTCAGATTTTTTTGCATTTTCCTCTCCATGACATAGTTTTGTCACTTCATTTGCCAAAATTATTTTTGCTTTATTTAAATCTTTCCCTTCCAATTTTGACAATTCATTTATCTCTTCAAGACTTAGTTCAGTAAATAATTTTAAAAATTTAACAACATCTAAATCTTCAGTATTTCTCCAAAATTGCCAAAAATCATATGGAGAATACAT
>JBKEHD010000033.1:0-10044 GCA_046710445.1 Candidatus Midichloriaceae bacterium | reverse complement strand
AAATAAATTGGAAATTTGATTCACCAAATGCAAGGGTAAAGCTGAAAAAACTATACCCCGTATTTCAATGAGTTTGGAGCACTAGAGTTAACACCCTTCTGTTTTTCAACAGTATCATTAGTATTTATTACCACTGACGCAGCAGATCTTGTGCCAGAAATAATACTCCAACTAACTTGCACCCATTGAATAGCTGGCTTAACTGTAGTATACAAGCCCTTTAATACATCTAACATATATATAATGATATTTTGAAATCACCTATATCACTATCATTTGCAATTTTAGTAGTATTTGCTAATTTTATTAAAAAATTTATATTTTTAGACATAGTACACCCCACTATAAAGATTAAGTTATTATGTGCAAATCAATAATAAAAAGTCAATATAAAATAGTGTGTAATACTATTGTTTCGGATTTTCAAGAAATTAGAACTATTTTCTCATCTTCAATATCAAGTTTTATAGAGCTTTTTGGTAAAATGCTTTTTTCCAATATTTTCTCTGCTAAAAAATTTTGTACATATTTTTGTATAACTCTTTTTAAAGGCCTTGCTCCGTATACTCCATCATAGCCTTTATCTGCAAGCCATAGCTTTAATTTTTTTGTAATATCTAATTTAATCCCTTTTTCTTCTAGAATCTTTTTTAATTTATTTATTTGTATCTCAACTATAGCTTCCATATTTTCTTTTTTTAGTTTGTCGAATAAAATAATATCGTCGATTCTATTTATGAACTCAGGTTTAAATGCCTCTCTCACATGATCCATCACTTCCTCTTTTACATCATCCACTTCTTTATTTTCTGGTAATGAGGCTATAGCGTTAGAGCCTAAATTTGATGTTAGAATAATGACTGTATTTTTAAAATCTACAGTTCTTCCTTGAGAATCTGTTAATCTACCTTCATCTAATAGCTGTAATAATATGTTGAATACATCGCTATGGGCTTTTTCTATTTCATCAAATAATATGATTTGATAAGGACGTCTTCTTACAATTTCAGTTAATTTCCCTCCTTCTTCATATCCAACATATCCTGGTGGAGAGCCAATCAATTTTGCTACAGAATGTTTTTCCATATATTCTGACATATCAATTCTTAAAATAGCTGTTTTATCATTAAATAAAAATGTTGCTAAAGCTTTGGTTAATTCTGTTTTGCCGACACCTGTTGGACCTAAGAATAAAAATGATCCTATAGGTTTGTCTTTATCGGATATTCCTGCTCTTGCACGTCTTATAGCTTGGCTAACTATTTTTATGGCATTGTCTTGACCAACAACAGATTCTCTTAAGAAATCTTCCATTTTCAATAATTTATCTTTTTCAGATTCAAGCATTGCATTTATGGGGATGCCAGTCCATTTTGAAACTATAAAAGCAATATCATTTTCTGAAACAGATTCAGGTAACATCACATTACTTCTTTCTTCTTCAACTTTTTTAATTTTGTTTTCTAACTCAGGTATACTGCTATATCTTAGTTCCCCAGCTTTGTTGAAATCACCTTCTCTTTGTGCTAATTCCAAATTTATTTTTGCTGCATCGAGTTGCTCTTTCATATTTTGTAAATCTGTAATTTTTAATTTTTCAGATTGCCATTTGCTATTTAGATCTAGATGTTGAGATTCCAGCTTTTTTAATTCTTGATTGATATTTTTAAGGTGCTCTATAGAACCTTTGTCATTTTCTTTTTCTAATGCTATTTTTTCAATTTTTAGCTGTATAATTTTTCTATCAAGTTCATCAATTTTTTCTGGTTTACTTTCAATTTGCATTTTCAATCTGCTTGCTGCTTCATCGATTAAATCTATAGCTTTATCTGGTAAAAATCTGTCTGTTATATATCGGCTAGAAAGGTTTGTAGCGGAAATTAGTGCATTATCAGTGATTCTTACACCATGATGAAGCTCATATTTTTCTTTCAATCCTCGTAAAATAGATATGCAGTCTTCAACAGTTGGTTCTGGAATAAACACCGTTTGAAATCTTCTTGCCAATGCAGCATCTTTTTCAATATATTTTCTGTATTCTGCTAAAGTTGTTGCACCTATGCAATGCAATTCTCCTCTTGCTAAAGCTGGTTTTAACAAATTTGAAGCATCCATTGCTCCTTCACTAGCTCCAGCACCTACCAATGTATGAATTTCATCGATAAATAATATGCAAGTTCCAGAAGATGCAGATACTTCATTTAAAAGGGATTTGAGGCGTTCTTCAAATTCTCCACGATATTTTGCTCCAGCAATTAAAGCTCCTAAATCAAGTGATAATACTTTGAGATTTTTTAAACTTTCAGGAATATCATTTGTGTAAATTCTTTGTGCTAATCCTTCAATAATAGCAGTTTTACCTACGCCGGGTTCTCCGATTAGGATTGGATTGTTTTTTGTTCTTCTAGATAACACTTGAATAGCTCTTCTTATCTCTTCATCTCTACCTATGACAGGATCTAATTTTCCTTTTCTTGCAAGTTCAGTTATATCTTTTGTATATTTTTTTAAAGCTTCAAAGGTATTTTCTGCATTTTGAGAGTCAACAGTTCTGCCTTTTCTTATCTCATTTATTACTGACGAGATTTTTGCAGAATCAATATTCGAATCATTAAATATTGTATGTACCTCTGTATTTTTTGTATCTGATAATGCTTGTAAAATACTTTCTGTACTTACGAAGCTATCTTTTCTTTTTTTAGCTATTTCTTGAGATAATGCTAATATTTTAGCGGTTTCTGGGGCTAGATATATTTGGGTAGATGATCCAGAAACAGATGGTATTTTACTGAAAGATTTTGATAATCGTAACAAAATATCATCTGGTGATACACCGCAATTATTTATTATTCGTCTACATAATTCATCTTCCTCTTTAAGCAATGCATAAGCAAGATGCTCTGGTTTTATTTGTTGGTGATTTTTAGACAAAGCCAAGGATTGCGCTTGTTGTATAACACTCTTTGATCTATCTGTGAATTTTTCAAATTCCATAATTCAGTACTTTCGTTCATATTAATCATATATGATAATTATTGTGATTTTCAATAATTTATTTCATTCTGTATTAGAAATGAGTGGTAAATAAATATGAAAAAGTTGTAGTATTATGTGATTTATATAACAGATTTACACTATACATGGATAAAATAAGCCTCATATACATAACATGTTCAGATAAAGTAGAAGCTAAGAGTATTGCAAAGCATTTGATAAAAGAGAAGTTGGTAGCATGTGCTAATATTATTGATAACGTTATTTCTATCTTTGAATATGATGATAAATTTTGTGAAGAAAAAGAAGTGATATTGATACTAAAAACCTTATCAACACATTTTGAAAAAGTGAAGAATAGGGTTGTAGAATTACATAGCTATGATGTCCCATGCATCGTTGAGATAGACGTATCAAATTCTTCTAAAGAATTCTCAAATTGGTTAAAAAATAGTATTGCAAGTATTTAAGGTTTTTTGAAAAATATTCTTGAATTATTATATTGATTCTCAGAATATTTTTGGGTATTTTCTACATCATGATCCGTATCCAAAAAATGAACGGGAATATAAGATGAAATTTAAAGATATATCATGAAAAGGTTTTTAAAAGAATTATGTGAAGGATTAGATAGAAAGGGGTGGGTGTTTTCCTTTTTTTGTTTAGTAATGACATTTATCACCTCTGTTTGCACTGTATTGCAGCCATTTTTTTTGACAAAGATAATAGATGCATTTGAAAACAATGGATATTTTTGGCAATTTTTTTTAATGGCTGCAGTTGCGTATATAATTGGAAGATTGGTAAGTGAAGCTCGTTGGTTTGTAATAGGATATCCAGAAGAGAGAATGGTACTTCATATGAAGATGAAATACTTAAGGAGGGTATTGTTAAAATCTCCTGATTTTTTAAGAAAGCATCCTATGGGTGAGATTTTAGCTAAATTATCTACTATCCAATCTGCTATTTTTTCAATTTCTAGGAATATGTTTTTCAGCTTTATTCCGCTTTTTATGAATTTGTTTGTATTGCTACTTATCGTTTATATTTATTTTTCATATATTTATTTCACTATATTGTTATTAAGTTTGTCATTTTATATATTTGTGATGATAAAAGGTTCAGATTATATGGATCAAAAAGTTAAAGATTGTATGAAAGCATATAACAAATCTTTTTCTGTTTTATCAGATGTTTTATCAAATAGAACTCTTTTGCGTAATTATAATTATGAAAAGCAGGAGGAAGATAAATACGAAAAAACATTACATAGGAATTTTTCAGAAACAATGCGCAGTATATTTAGAAGGGGCGTATTTGGTGTTATACAAGCCTCTGTAGTGTTGTTGTCCATCTTAAGTATATTGGCTCTCTCAGCATATGATTTAAAAAATGGAAATATCAGTATGGGGAATTTTATATTGATCAATACATATATACTGCAGCTTTTATCTCCACTTGAATCTCTGAGCATGTTGTATCGTGGGATCAAAGAATCTTTTATTGGTGTGGATTTATTAAACAAAACGGTAGACGATTTTGGTTATATGAAATTTGGTGAGAAAGATATTGATGCCAGTGATGGGATTGATATTGAATTTAAAAATGTATCCTTTAAATATCCTGGAAGTGAAAATTTAGTTTTAGATAATCTGAATTTTAAAATAAAAGCTAAATCTTTTGTTGGTATTGTTGGAAAAAGTGGGTCTGGGAAATCAACAATTACTGCGCTTTTGAGCAGATTGCATGAACCTACTGCCGGAGAGATTTTATTTAATAATATACCAATTCAGGAATTATCTAGAGAAGCTTTGCATAAGTGTTTTACAAATATTTCGCAGGTTACGCAGATAATTAGTGATACAATATGCAATAACTTATTGATGGGGAAAAAGGGTAGTGAGGAGGCTATAAAAAATATGTGCAAATCTTTAAATATTGATAAACAAATCAATCTTTTGAAAGATGGGTACGATACAGAGATTACTTTGCATGATAAAAAATTATCTGAAGGGCAGCTGCAAAGGATTTCTGTTGCGCGTGGAATTTTAGCAGAGAAGCCATTGTTGATACTTGATGAAGTAACATCATCAGTTGATCATATAAATGAAAAAGATTTGCTGAGGGCTTTAGATTCTTTGATAAATAAGAAGAGCATTATTTTTATTACTCATAAACTAAAAAGTTTACAGAAAGCTGATAATATATTGGTTTTTGATAATGGTAATTTGGTTGAGATAGGGGATCACAGTACTCTCATGGCTAAAAATTCATATTATTATGATTTAGTTCAAGGGATAAAATTAGGGGTTGATAAAATATGAAGAAGTTGTTGTATATTTATATAATGAATTTTCACTATAGATGTATAAAATAAGCCTAATATATATGAATATTCTTATTCATTAGGTTTACACAGGGCAGGGCGACTCAAAAATGATGATTTTAAAATTACGTAGTTATAAATTAATTAATTATTTATTGTATACTTTTTTTACTATTCTCTAGAATCCGTTTATTCATTTTCATTTGTGTATGCTGTTTTAGGTTCCACTAGCAGAAGTAGAGAAGAGCCAAATATATTTATTTCTATTTTTATGAGAATTTTTTTCCTCATTCTGAAAAAGTAACAATCCATTTTGTTTCTTATCGTATTTAAGTGATAAAAAAGTTCCTGGAAAAAAATCCCTCTTCTTTTTGAATTGAAGAAAATCATCATGATTCATACAATTTTCATTTATGATAATAACTTCTCCGGTACTTTTAATATTACCACATTTTTTTGGCACAATAAGTTGCTTAGCTACCATTTCACTAGTAGTGCTAAGTTCCATGATTTTACCATTAGGAGTCCAAAGTGTTGAGTTTGGCATATATATATCTTTATTACTTTTTAGACTCTCTAACTTTTCTGTTAATAGGATATAATTTTTTATTTCAAAATATTCTAATTTGTTTAACCATGATGATTTGCAATCTCTATTATTATAAAGTGTCATTTTGAAGGTAATATGGCCATCACCAAAATCTGATATCTCTAGAATAAATGATTTATCCTGAAATCCATCTAATAGACCTATTTCCTTGGTGGAATTTTCACATTTACTTATAAATATATTTTTTGGGTTATTATTTACTTCATTGGCGTACAACGTATTATTAATAATAAATAAAAAAACTATTAGTGTTGTAATTGTTTTTAGTACATTTTTTAACATATCTTTTCCTCTATTTATCTAATTCTAATATACAATATATATAAGCAGTATTGCGCTCTATATAATCATCTGGCACTAAACCAATGGATAATAATGATGACATTAATGACGCATAAATTTCATCTGATCCATTTATTTTTTTGTTAAAAGTTTTAGGAGATTTTAGACTTGTAATCCCTTGTTCCTTTATAATTAAACCAGAATCATTTGCTAATCTTCTTAATTCATCAAAAGTTGTAATATGATAATAAATTTGATCACCTTCTATTTTGATATCACCATCTTCTACTGCATCACCTAATTTTTTAAAATCTTTGTTAGAACGTAATTTATTATATTTTTTTTGTGATGTTTTTAAACCCCCTAATGAAGGAGCGTCCAAAATAATTTTACCTTTTTTATCAAGGGAAAGTGCCAATGTTTTTAACATATGAACTCTATTTTTATAATAAGGTATATGCATAAAGGATCCATACATAGAAAATATAACATTGATATTTTCACCTAGAATATCTGTTATATCTTGTCCTACACTATTCACACTTGCATGTAATATAGTTACAGTTATATTACCTTTTTTTAAATCAACAGCTTTATAAGCTTTAAATTCAGCAACTTCAGAGCTATTAATAAAAATTTTATTTTCATGTGATTGAAAACCTTCCGCTACTAAAGTATTTTGAAAATTCCTCAAACCTACTTCACTTATATCATAAGCTAAGTACCTTATATTTATTTCAGGGTAAATATCAGATAATTTTTTAATAATAAAAAAATGCCTTCCGTCACCTGAGCCAAAATCTAGTATTTTTAATTCATTTAATTTTTCATTTTCAATAACATCACTGATATTAGTCATTAATATACTATTTTCTCTTGATGGCAGCACTCCATCAATGTATTTGCCAGCTGAGTACTTTACGTTATAGGGGTTTATATTATGTCGCGAGATCAATTTTGTGCCGTATATAGCGCCGAATAGAACCAAGATAGCTAATACACTTATAATAAATGTATTTTTCCATTTACTTTTTAATTTCATGTTTCTATAAATATTAATTTTTATTACTTATTAATTTATCAAGCGTAATATACTTGCATATAATAATCTCATGGACTTTTTCCTAAATGACTATAAAAGATGCTATCTCAAAAATCAAATTTTATTATAAAAATTGTACAAGTTGCAATAAAAGACCCTACTCGTAACAAAAGACAAGTTGATAGCATAGGCTAATATTATTTATAACGTCATCAAATTTTCTCGTTTTCAAGTTTGGCCATAAGAATTTTAGCGTTACTTATTATTTTATCTCCATTGGTTATGTTGTTTTGTATATTTACAGAAGATAGCCGCTGAAGCCCAATTTTATAACATTTACTCTGACATGATTCTAAATAATCTTGAATTTTATCAAGTCCACCTATATCTAGAGATATAAAGGGGCCAGTATCTTTACTAAAAGATATAAGTTTAGAATATTCTCTCAAACCTTGGTCAGCAGTTAGCCCCCAACTCTCCATTTTATTATTAAAACTTGGAGATTTTCTATTATAGGACATTGATATAACCCTAATAAATATTATGTCATATGTTGCGTTTAAAGATTGTTTTTTCATATCTCCTTTCTTGATGAAATTTTTCACAATCTTTTTATGATTTTCAGTAAGACCATCTCTACATGCAAAAGCGTATTGAGCTAGTGCGCATATTATGCCATCAATAACACATAAATGTTCGTTTATTAAATCCATAAATTTGTTAAATTTATCTTCAGGCTTTAAATCTGAATAATGTTTTGTTATATATTGTATTGCAAATATTGAAGCCCAGGTATTTAGTAAATAATACTCACCTTCTTTTTTCATCGCTATATTAGCATCTGTGGAATTGTACGCGTCATTACATCTTGGCAGGTAATTTTCTAAAAATATATTAAAAGCTGTGATGTTTTTATTTCTTAAGTCATCACAGCATTCATAAAGGGCTAATCCAGGAGATATATAAATATTTGGTACTTTTTTAAAAATTTCTATTACTTGCTCTACAATAGTATAAACATGAGCATTCAAAGAGGGTTCTTTTAAGGTAAATTTTCTTATATTAGAAATAATATTTGTATCTAAAAACACGTTAGTTTCTATATTGTTTTTCAGAATTGGTTCTTGTATATGTGAATTTTTCGTAAAAGCATCTTCTCCAAGTCCACGATTTAAAGAAAACAACTCAAGCTTTACAGCCATGCTAATCTGTTCATATTAATAATTTCAAATCTTCTCAAGATTTTCATATGTAATCTATATAAGATCATTGCAAGTTTAAAATTAGCTTTTCACAAATACTATTCATCGCTATATGATGTTCAATCATAAGAGAAATCAATATTCATATTATTATGATTTAGTTCAGGGGATAAAATCAGGGGGTGAGTAGTATTGCTTAGAATTTATGTCTTAATTTTAGTGCAAGGGATAGGGTGCCATCATCTATGTAGTCTAAATCTGCGCCAATTGGTATACCATTTGCAAGTCTAGAAATTTTTATATCCTGAGACTCAAGTATTTTAGCTATGTAATGACCAGTTGTTTGTCCTTCCAATGTAGAATTTGTAGCGATTATTACCTCATCAATTGAAGAATTCACTGCTCGAATTTCTATATCACTTATATTTAAATTTTCTGGAGTCTTTCCTTCTATAGCTGACAATACTCCACCTAATACATGGTATAATCCATTGTAATTTTTACTTTTTTCAATCGCCCATAAATCTGATATTGTTTCAACAATGCATAATATAGATCCGTCTCTATTGCTATCAGAGCATATATTGCATGGATTTATGACGTCTATGTTGTGACATATTTTACATGCTATTATTTGATCTAAAGTTTGGTTTATTAATGAATTAAATTGCAGCATTTCATTTTTATTTTGAATCATATGTAAAGCAATTCTTTTTGCGGATTTATACCCTAAACCAGGTAATTTAGATAAGCTTTTTATAAGTTGTTGCAAGCAGTCGTTTTCCATAACTCATGAATAATTGTGATTGTTTAAATGTTCTCCACCATCTAATGATATTATTTGTCCAGTGATTGATTTTGTATTTAATATAAAATCAATAGTAGCACATATTTCATCTATATTTCCACTATATCCTAATGGAGTTGAAGATTGAGATTGGTCAAAGTTTTTTTGACTTTGGTTTTTATTTTTTAATATTTGTCCAAGAGCTATTCCGTTGACTCTAATATTAGGGGCATATAATTTTGCGCTTAACTTAGTGAAATTAGCTAATGAAATTTTACTCATATAATATGAAGTGAAATTTTTAGGTAATTTATGGATTATAGTATCTAAAATATTAATAATGTTCATATTTTTATTATTTTTAGATAAATGTTCAGAAAGCATAATGGGATTAAAAAGATTAACAGAAAAGGCATTAAATAGATTTGAATAATCAATATTTGTTAATTTATCATTTTCAAAAATTGATGCGTTATTAATTAATAAATCCACTTCAATATCTTTGATAAAATCACCTATATTAGCCTCCTCTAAGAAGTTTTGCTTGTATAAAATACATTTTCTTTTTAATGATAAAATATCGTTCTTTACATGCAACACATCTGCACTTGATGTATTATAGTGTAGAATTATATCCCAGCCTTTTTTTGCCAAAAATATTGCTATTTCTTTGCCAATTCTTTTTGCAGAACCTGTTATTAAAGCAAAAGCCAATTATAAATACTTGATATATATTGTTACTGCAATATACTGGTTATTTACTATAACAGCAAAGGTATTTTAATATAAATGAATAAAGTA
>JBKEHD010000032.1:0-10178 GCA_046710445.1 Candidatus Midichloriaceae bacterium | reverse complement strand
AGTTTTGATGTCAACAGTAGATTCTTGGCTCAACTGCACAAGTTCCATAGTTGTTAAGGATTTTTTGAGAACAATGTTACCAAAAATGAGTGATACACAAGAGTTAAGATCTGTAAGAATAGTTACATTTATTATTTCTGGAATAGCTATGATGATAGCACTTTACAGCCAAGAAATCATGACTGTATTCTATGGAGCTATGAATTTTTGGTATCCAGTAATATTTATACCATTTGTAGCCGGTGTATTAGGATTTAAAACAAAATCTGCTTCATTTGTGTGTGGTGCAATAGTAGCAGTACTTACTTGTGCAATAGCTGCTTTATTAACAAATGAGTTAGGTCTAATTAGTTTAGCCATTGCTACAGCTAGTAACGCTATTGGGTTTTTTGGTTATCATTATTACTACTGCCAAACAAAAAAAGTGCATACTGTATTATAAATCAATATATGAGCGAATTTAATAAAGCAAATTTCCATAAATTATTATCTAATGTAGATCATTCAAAATATTATATGTTTGCAATGCTCTATGCATTGTTTTGTATACCATACTTTATGTTTTTTTCCTCATCAGAATTTGATGAATATTGGATATTAAAATATAACAAGATCATAGGTGCTTGGATGTGCATTATTTTATGTATGCATGAATGGTGGGCTGTGGGTAAAGTAAAAAAATTCTTGATATATTATTGGAATATATGTCTAATGATTTGTCTCTCTGTATTCACAGCATATCCATTATTTTTAAGTGGGTTTCATTACATAGAAATTGTAAATTATCTTTTATCCATAATACTGCTCACTATTTTTACAAATTGGCAGGCATTCTCTTTTCTCGTAGTAGTTGGTGCTTTAATTTCATATGTATATTTTTTAATTAGTGTCACTATATACAAATCTGATATACAGCACTTATTTGTCAATTATTATAATATTCATACTAATTTATACCTCTCTTATTCTGCTGTTGTTGCTTTTGTACTAATCGCTTTTTTTATATATAAATTACGACAAGATGAAAAAGTTGAACGCAAAACTTTAGAAACTTTTGGATATTCCATTGCGCATGAGTTAAAAACGCCATTAAGTATAATAAAAATGCAAGCTGAAATGCATGATATGTTTACTAAAGAAGAAATGGCTAAAAACATGAAAGATGTTGCTGAATGCGGTCTTCAAGAAGCTGATATGATTTTGGGTATGTTAACTTTAACAAAAGAGCTGAAAGATTCTAAAATTTCTTCATTAACTTATTGCGTAAAACAAGCAATAGATGAATACTATTTTGTAGAAAAAAAAGATCGTGATAGAGTCAGTATTTCTGAAAATAATAAAGATTTTGAGGTGAATATATCGTATACTTTAATAAAGCATATAATACATAATTTGCTTAAAAATGCTTTGAAATATTCTGGTACTACTAGTAAAATAGACATACGTTGTGATTCTGATACAAACAATTTATATTTTAGTGATGACGGCATTGGAATAAGTCACGACATCCTAAATACTTTATTTAAAAGATTTCATAAATCAAGTCAGTCTGGCTACGGAATAGGCTTAAATTTTTGTAAAGAGGGAATGAATTTGATTGGCGGAGACATAGAATACAATTTCAATAGAAAAAAAGGGACCGAATTTATACTATTATTTAAATTATGAGTAAAAATTATGAATAAAAAAAGCATATTGCTAGTAGATGACAATCTTATGGTTTTAAGAAATTTATCAAAATTGCTTGAAAAACATGATTTCAAAACTATCTCACTTAGAAGTGCTGAAGAGGCAATAGAATTTCTTATTAATAATATTGATATAGAATTAGATTTAATAATTACTGATTATCAGATGCTTTCTATAAATGGTTTGGAATTTGCGGAAAGTATTAAGAATGATTTAAATTATAAAGATATTCCAATAATTTTATATACACAGTTACCTAATATTTCTATCGGTGGAAGGTTTGATATTTTCAATAAAATCATCTATAAAACCTCTGATATACAGACATTATTAAAAGAGATAAAATTATTTGTGAAATAACAAAAAATATCTCGACAAATTAGCCTTTTTAGGACAAATATATGATATCTTGAATTTTTTTATCAAAAAAATGCACGAAATTTTAAACTTACCTTACTATAAAATAAAAAAGCTACTAAAAGAAAAGCAAATTTCTGCATCAGAAGTTATTAAAGTTTTTTTAGACTCTGCAGCAATAACTAATAAGAAATATAATGCTCTTAGAGAAATAACCGATGATTACGCTTTAAATCAAGCTAAAGAATCACAAAAAAGAATTGATAACAATGAGATGGGGAAAATTGAGGCAATGCCCGTTGCAATAAAAGATAATTATTGCACAAAAGGAGTGCTTACAACGGCATCCTCTAAAATGTTAGAAAATTTTATTCCAAATTATGAATCAACAGTAACTGAAAAGTTATTTGAAAATGGTGGCATAATGATTGGCAAGGCAAATATGGATGAATTTGCAATGGGTTCTTCTGGCACAAATAGTTATTTTGGAAAAGTTATAAATCCACATAAAGCAAACGATTCTGAAAAAGATTTAGTTGCAGGAGGATCTTCGGGAGGATCAGCTTCTGCAGTTACTGCAAAAATGTCATTAGGTGCACTTGGAACTGATACAGGTGGATCAGTTAGATTACCAGCCTCTTTTACTGGTTTAGTAGGTTTACGACCTACATATGGCACATGTTCGAGATATGGAATCATATCTTTTGCAAGTTCATTAGATCAGGCTGGAATATTTGCAAATAACTTAAAAGATACAGCTTTAATTTTTGAATCAATCGCTGGATTTGACGAAAAAGATTCAACTTCCAAAAAGATTCAAGTTCCAAATATATTTAATAATATAGAATCCGGTATCAAAGGAAAAAAAATAGGAATACCAAAGGAACAAGCAGGTATTACAATAGATAAAGAAATCACAAATTATATAGAAAAAGCAAAAAAATACTTCATAGATGCTGGAGCAGAAATTGTTGAAATAAGCCTTCCACATACAAAATACGCACTTGCAACTTATTATATTATATCGTCTGCAGAAGTATCATCAAATTTGTCTAGATATGATGGTGTACGATATGGAAAACGTATAGAAGATATTACAGATGATTTTTATGAAATGGTTACAAGGAGTAGATCGGAATGTTTTGGTGAGGAAGTGAAAAGACGTATTATATCAGGAACATATGTATTGTCAGCTAGTCATTTTGGAGATTACTATGAGAAAGCTCAAAAAGTTAGAAGATTAATACACGAAGATTATAACAAAGCATTTAGCGAAGTTGACGCTATATTAACTCCAACATCAGTTTGCACAGCATTTGCTGTAGATGAAAAAATTGATCCAATAAAAATGTACAATAATGATTTATTTACCGTACCTGCTAGTCTCGCAGGATTACCGGCTATATCTGTTCCCGTTGGATTGTCAAATAATGGATTACCAATAGGATTACAACTTATAGGGAAAAGTTTTGATGAACAACAAATGTTTAATTTTGCAAATGTAATTGAACAAAATTCAGCATTACGCAAATTTTAATAATTATTTATCAGAAAATTTGATATTTAAGTGACAACACAATACAATTTATAGTAGATCAATTTATTATTTAACTATTATGAAAGATACTAATATAATTAGCAAACCCAATCACTCTGCTTATAATTTTGTAAAACATTATGTATCAAGCATATATAATTATTTACTTTCAAAATGCGTAGAAGATAATAAAGATAAAGAACGTAAAGAAGAAGAAAATAGGAAAGAATCATGTTATAAAATAAATAATGATTCGTCAAAAGAAACACCACAAAAAAATGATGATGCTGCGTATGAAGAAAAAGTAGATAATGATATAAGAGAAGTGAAGGATGATATACACAACTCAGTAGCGAATAATATAAGTACTAACAAAAAATTCAGCAAAATAAATAATTTTTTTTACAATAATAATAACGATTCTATTTTGAGTAATGAAGTATCTAGCAACCCAGATAACAACGGGTTTTCACATACTGAGAACGATACAGATAATTATCTTGATAAAAAAGAAAACTCTAATGATCTTTCTTTGATAAACGAAGAGTTATCATATAATAATAGTAACCCTCTTGATGAACAAGAAAAGGGTAATGCTCTTGATGAAATATAGAAGATAACGTATATGAACAACCATTCAAAATAATAAAAAAATATATTTATGTACATTTCTGAGATTAATATCCTATTGTACATGCAAAATATTTGATATTAAAACAAGTATACCTTACAATCTATAGTACAGTTAATTTATATGGTAAATTTTATGAGCTCCCCTAATAACACGACATCTTCTAATATAACAAAGGCTTATGTTTGGATAAAAAATATAACCAGCAGCTTTTTTTCTTCTCTATACAACAAATGTATTAAAAAAAAGGATGAAGATAATACAAATGAACGTGAGTATAAGATTGATGAAAATCAAATGAAAGAAGATAATAATAAAGAAGAAAATGACAATCCATTAAATGTTTTTCAAAATGATAATTTAGAAAAAAAACTAAGTGAAGATGAGAATAATGAAGAGCAAATGAAAGAAAATGAGAATGACGGTAATTTAAGTGATAGATCGATCAATGGTGATATTCACGATAACAGACCCATTGATATAACTAAAACAAACAATCAAGAAGATACTAATGAGTATAATGTAGATAACGAAAATCAATTACATATAGATGATACTCAGAACCAAAATAACGAAATAAATCCAAACATGGACTTATAATATTTATCAAATACTGTATTGCTGTTAATAAAATAAGGTAAATATCCGCTTCATAAGCTTTTAATTACTTTTATTAATAGCAATACAGTATAATAAAGTTGTATATATTTTATTTATAGATTATACGGTGGATTAAAATAAATAAATAATTTTAATTTAGTAGATTGGTTATTATGCAAAATTACAGAATAGAATCAGATAGCATTGGTGAAATTAAAGTGCCTAATGATAGATATTGGGGAGCACAAAGCGAAAGGTCATTAGAAAATTTTAGGATAGGCATAGAGAAAATGCCAAAAAGCTTGATTTATGCATTGGCAAAGCAGAAAAAAGCAGCTGCATTATCAAACAAGCAAATAGGTAAATTAGATGAAAAATTAGCTGATACTATATGTGAATCAGTAGATTTAGTGTTAAATGGCAAATTGGATGAGCATTTCCCACTTTCAGTATGGCAAACCGGTTCTGGAACGCAAACAAACATGAACATGAATGAAGTGTTATCAAATGTTTCAATTGAAAAATTAGGTGGAGTAATAGGTAGCAAAACCCCTGTTCACCCTAATGATCATGTGAATATGGGACAATCTTCTAACGACACTTTTCCAACAGCTATGCATATTGCTGCTGTTACAGAAATAAATAATCAATTAATACCATCATTAAAATATTTTAAAAATGCATTAGATAATAAAATACGGGAATTTGATGGAATAGTAAAAATAGGACGAACACATCTACAAGACGCAACTCCTGTATCTTTATCTCAAGAATTCTCTGCTTATTCTGCACAAATGGAATTGGGTATAAAAAGAATAGAAGAAAAGCTTCCTGAATTATCTAAATTAGCACAAGGAGGAACTGCAGTAGGTACAGGGATTAATTGCAGCAAAAAATTCATTGAACATTTTATTATAAATATCAATAAAATTACTGAATTTAAATTTGCCACCTCTGAAAATAAATTTGAATCATTATCAACATGCGATGCTTTAGTGGATGCTAGTGGCGTATTAAACACATTGGCTACAAGTTTAATGAAAATAGCAAATGACATTAGATTTTTAGCTTCTGGCCCAAGATGTGGTTTTGGTGAATTAACACTGCCAACCAATGAACCGGGGTCATCTATAATGCCAGGTAAAGTAAATCCAACACAATGTGAAGCAGCAACAATGGTTGCCGCTCAAGTTATAGGAAATCATACAGCAATCACAATAGGTGGTTCTAATGGGCATTTTCAGCTAAACGTATTCAGACCCATGATTATTTATAATTTCTTACAATCTGTTCAACTGCTATCAGATACATTTAGAAATTTCACAGATAAATGTATCGTGGGAATCACAGCAAATAAAGATAAGATAGATGAATATTTACATGGATCTTTGATGCTTGTAACAGCTTTAAATCCGCATATAGGCTATGACAAAGCAGCGAAAATTGCAAAAAATGCTTATGAAAGAAACATAACTTTAAAAAAATCAGCAAATGAGTTAGGTATACTTTCTGAAGAAGATTTTGATAAATTAATAAAGCCAGAAGAAATGGTAAAATTAAAAGATTAAAAGATTAAAATTCTTTTATGAATAAAAAGATAATTGATGAAATTTTTTCAAGATTTCAAAAGCTGAACCCTACACCAAAGATAGAGTTAGATTTTACAAATAATTACACACTATTTGTAGCTGTTGTATTATCTGCTCAATCGACAGATAAAGGTGTGAACAAAGCAACAAAAGAGCTATTTAAAATAGTGAATGACCCAAGCCAAATGTTGATTCTTGGAGAGGAAAATTTAAAAACACATATAAAAAGCATAGGACTTTATAATTCAAAGGCACGTCATATAATCAGATCTTCTGAGATTATGTTTTCAGATTATAATAATCAACTCCCCGAAACATTTGATGAATTATGCAAATTACCAGGTGTTGGAAGAAAAACTGCAAATGTACTAATCAGCACATTGTTTGGTGAAGAGGCAATAGCCGTAGATACTCATGTTTTTCGTGTAAGTAATAGATTAAAATTTTGCAAAACAAAAACTCCTGAGGCAACAGAAAAAGAACTCAATAAAATTATTCCTAAACAATGGAAAAAATACGCTCATCATTGGATGGTTTTACACGGAAGATACATATGTAAAGCACGTACTCCGCTATGCGAAATATGTCCGATAAATGATTTGTGCAACTTTAAAAGGTGATTTTTGTTGACAGTATAAGAATATATTAATATAAATTATTTTTAATTTAATAGGAAAAATATATGTCACACAATCACACTATTATAGGTTTAAAAGAAGGAAAAAAGCTTTCTAAGGAAGAAAGTGAGAAATTAGTGCAGTATCTTAAAGAGAATGATGACGAAATATTTGATTTTGACGCTAACTATGATGACGATAAAAATCAAAATGAAGATAACAAACCAAACAAGGATGAAGATTATAAGGGAAATGATAAAAATGAAGAATTAGATAACGATGATAACGCTGGTGATCATAATTTTAATCCTGAGTTAATGTAAAAATAATTAAAAAACAAAGAGCGTGTATCAAGACTCTTATACGCTCTGATTTCTTTTTCTCAATATCAAATATCACAAATCATTTTATAAATCTTCTTTAGATTTTATGCTCATTCTATCTTTTGCCGAATATAACGCTTCTGCGAAAGACATGACTAAATAATGTGCAATTTTTTGATTACTTAAACCTACGTTTAAATTTGCTTTTGCTCCGACGGTTTCATAATTATGAGGTTTATGTTCGTTTGCAAATTTTGCAATAATCTCATTTTGGGTAATGATAAAAGGTGCAACACTTATATATAAAATTTCCTTACAATCATCAAAATACTTAGAAAAGCTCAACAATGTATCAACGGTAGTAGCCCTCCCACTTTCTTTTTTAGCAAAGACAGAAATTTTTTCAACCTTAGCACATTCATCATTAGTAAGGCAATTTCTATCATAAACATCTTCCATCAACTCCCTTTCACCCAAATCTGCAACACCAAATTTTTCCCTAACAGATTCCAAATACTCATCAGTACCGTCATAATATTTCGTATAGTCAACTTGCCTTGTCCCTGTGAGCAAAAACAACTTTTCTACTTTTATCTTATCTTCATCAATAAGTTGTGCAAAATAACTCATTCTCTGTTCCATATTAGGAGCAGTAGCACCTAATATTGCTGCACATTGATATAATGATAATTTTGGAGCTTTTTCTGACAAGAAATTCAACTTCTTAAATATATCAATAACATACTTAGCATTAGAATCAGTGATCCATGAAGGAATAGCGGCTTCATTCCGTTCAGCACCATCATTCCTCGCTCTCCACTTTTCTTGAGTTGTCTTAATCAACCATTCATGTGCTTCTCCCAAGTATTCACAATCTTCTTGAACAAATTTACTAGGGATTCCCTCCCCTTGAAGACTTATCTCTAATATATCTACCATGGAAGATTGCTCTTCAGGTACTGGAAATAAAATATCACCGCCTATAGAATGAACAACAGAAAACAACTCTACTATGCATCCAGGCATTATATATTACGACCCAAAGCTGTGTTTTTGATAACCGTTCCTACAGCCAAAATAACAAAACCAACATCCTGAAGAGCCGAACTATTCGCTCTATTTTCTTTAATTCGATCACCCTCTTCTATTGCTGATTGATGCCCAGTTTTACCCATATTTTTATCAACTTCCTTGAATATACTTTCTTTTTGATTCTTAAATGCTTCTGTAAGCAATGGAATTGCCTCACTTTTGCTTTTTCCAAAACAATTGGAAACACTTTCGCTTATGTATTCTGCAAAATTCTTCAACGCATTCATAACGCCTTTTACAAATGTAGGATTTTTTTCATAATCCGCTTCACGATTTAATTTATCCAATTTTGCACTTAATTTCGTTTCTTTCATGAACTCTTCGCTAGAAAGATTCTTCTTTGCAAGATCTTCAAATTCTTTAGCTAATTTCTCAAATCCTTTTTCAATATCTTTATTGAACTTATCAAACTTATCCCCTTCCGTCTCAACTCCTAAAGATTCAGCCAATTTTTTACTAAATTCTTCCGGATCAATCTCTAGATCTTTTGACTTGTCAGCAAGATGTTCTTCATATTGCTTTTTAACAAATTCACTAATCGCTTCAAAATACGCTTTCTCTTGTTCTTTCAATGCAAAATCTGACATATACATACCCACTATATTAATACTCAAATTATAAATTAAAAATAAATATATCGCAATAATTTTTAAATTAACAATTGATCATATCAGTAGTAATAGTACCCACAGCATCTGGATCAAAATTCATATCAAGAATATGAGAATAAAGATCAATTTCTGCTATATCACCCTTACATGCTGCTAAACCAGTATCACCCGCTGCTGTTATCACATCTTTTCCACAAGTTGTAAGTTTCAATACTGCTTTGGTCAAATTCCAAGCTGCATCAACACATTTTATTGTTTCTGCTGAAGCTCCATTTAATGTTCCACCAGTTAAAGATGCTGGCTCTGGTGAAACACCACATTTATTATTAACCATAGAAGAGTAAAACTTGTATTGACTACATATAGAAGCACTTTTAACAAGATTAGGCATATACGTATTTGTATTTGCTCCTGTAAAATCTAACAAGTCTCCACCATAATGATCGATATTCTTCGCAATCATCACAGGAAGTGATGTATCTTGCATATTTGCCACAATTGCTGCTTTAAGAACTGCAGTTGTTGGAAATGCATTACCTTCATTTGCAGCTCTTGAAATTATTGAAGCCATTTCACTACCAACTATTGGTGTCAATATTGGCATTATATCATCTAAACTAGTGCTTTTATGCGCTTCTTTAATTTGAAATTCTTTAGAAGCTTCAATAACATTACGAACTGTATCATGAATATTTGGAAACCCTGAAGGTATAGTTATACCTGAAGAATTGATCATGCTATCAATCCTTGAGAACATCAACCATACATAAAACACGTTATACAATGCACTATTTGCAGATATTGGTGTAATCTGATCTGATTCTTTATTGGTTGTTTGTTTACATGTACTTAAAACAGGAAAATGAAAACCACAAAGATTATCCCTGATAAGACCTGATATACCTTCCTCTGTCTCTTGCGCAGTAAGTATAACTTTATACAAAATCTTCCGTGCAAGATCCACCTCTGTTGTACTAGCATTTGTATCTACAGAAATAAAACTATTAATCTCTGTCCAATCACTTGCATTAGTTCCAACAAACTGCTGTAGATCTCCTGTATTAATGTTAGCATGCCAATTTGTGTTAATACCTAATTTTTGAAACAACTCTGAAGCATTTTTAGATATGAT
>JBKEHD010000031.1:0-10222 GCA_046710445.1 Candidatus Midichloriaceae bacterium | reverse complement strand
TATGTTGATTGAGCAACTCATTTTTCTGTTCTATGGTTAGGAAATTTTTCATTCCTTCATTCTCCTCTTTTTTGATTATTTTTCAAGGGTTTTTAAATTTTCGGCATTTTCATTTGGGTTGAGTATAACAACATATATTTCTGAGATTATAGATATTTGTTTTGAAATATTTATACTTTTTAAAACATTTCAAATAAATGCACAAGGTGATAATAAAAAATTTATTGAACGATATATGTGTTTATTATTCCCGATATCAATAAGAGTATTTATAATACTTGCCCCTATATCTTTTTTGATATTAGTAATTTATGCAATAAATTTCCCAGATGATGCTTTTAAATTATCCATCTTATCTATTACCATTCAAATACTAGTTTATTTATATTATTTTCACTGTATGTCTAAAGGTATAAAAGCCTGCTCTTCCCCATCAGAAAAAAGAGATTGATAGAAAGAATTTTATATTATTGAACTATAGATGCGACAAAATCTATATTATAACTAATTACATAATTTTTTCACTAATGTAGAAAATTTATGCCTAGATTGCTCCTTGTTTAAGTAGCCATCATCTTTAACATAGTTTAATTGCATTGATTTCCTAACGCCTATATGTGGCTTATGTCCATGCCATGCATTTCCTACACACTCAAAAGCTACTAGTGTTCCAGTAAGTGGCTCTATCTCTTCTAAATAATCATCCATATCATTTTCATTATTCAACAACCTTAACTTTCCCCCATCACTATCCCAATCATCATTAAAATATATCAATAATGTAAGTGCATTACTTTTTAAATCTACATGTATTTTGCCATTACCTTTTCTACACATCCCTCGTGCAGCAATTGTCAGAGGATGTCCTGATAAATCAATTTCGAATTTTTTTGATATTAATTCTTTAAATCTATGACTCTTTATCTCTTTTATAAATTTCTCAAACTTTATTTGATAAATTAGTGAGGATAAAGCAATACTACCGCTTGTTTTAATATCAGGGAATTCTTTACTAAGTGCTTTGACACGATCTTTATTAATAAAATCTTTAATAATAAAGTGCTTAAAAGGCTCCTTATTCAACGTAGCATTTATTATACTTTCGTAATTTATATACATTTATGTAAAATTAAATTTTTCACTGAGAGATTAAAACAATGTTTTACTAAAATCAATAGACATAATGATTAATTAAAATTATATGGATCTATATCAATTTTTAATTTTATAGATGAAGGAATATCTATTTCGTTTAACCAATTCGCAATATATTTTTGTATATTAATATTTTTTTCCGACCTTAAGATTATTCTATAACGATATCTGTTTCTCACTTTATACATAGGTGATGGAGAAGGTCCCATAATATCAACATTTTTATTACATGGAGCTTTTTGAGCTATATAATGCATAAATGAGTGTAGGACCTCCTCATCTCTAGAATCTGCTCTAATTAAAACTAATCTTGAAATAGGAGGCATGAAAGACTCTGCTCTTTTTTTTATCTCTGTATTAATAAAAGATGTGTAATCCCAATTCAATAAATTTTGTAACAATTGATTGTCAGCAAAAGAACTTTGGAGCATTACAAGCCCCTGATCATTCTCTCGACCAGCCCTTCCTGCAACTTGATATAGCAATTGAAAAGTCCTCTCCAAAATTCTTATATCGCCTCCTGAAAGTGAAATATCAGCATCAATTACACCAACTAAATGCAAGTCTGGAAAATTCAATCCTTTTGCAATAATTTGTGTTCCAAGAACTATGTCATATTTTTTATTTTCAATTTCACCTATTATTTTTTCAGCTTTAGTGAAATTATTTATAGTATCACTACTAAGTACCGCTATATTTGCAGTGGGGAACAGATCTTTTAGCTCTTCTTCTATTTTTTCAATGCCAGGACCTATAGCAAGTAATTTTTCCTCAGAATCACATTTTGTACATCTGATTAATGTCTCTTGTGTATAGCCACAATAATGACATATCATTTTATTTTTCTTTTTATGTTCAACCAAATAAAACTCACAATTTGTACAAGAAAATTTTTCTCCGCATTTTTTACACAGCGTAAGTGGTGAATATCCTCTCCTATTGATAAATACCATGGATAATTTACCATTATCTAGACAATTTATAATCTCATCTCTTAATTCTTCTGATATCCAATTTTTTTGATTAGCTCTATTGCTATCCAAATTAACAATCTTTACTTTTGGAAGTAGTACACCAGTATATCTTTTGGGAAGATTATAAATGATATATTTACCATTTGTGACATTATATTGAGTTTCTGATGAAGGGGTAGCTGTTGAAAGAAGGATAGGAAAATCCCCTGCTTTAGCTCTGAAGATACTCATATCCCGCGCATTATATATTACGCCCTCCTCCTGTTTAAAAGAAGTATCATGCTCTTCATCAATAACGATAAGTTTTAAATTTTTAAATGGTAAAAATAAAGCACTTCTTGCTCCAATAACTATATTAATTTTTTCATTCAATACACCATGCCAAACTATAGCTCTTTTTTTGGGAGTTAATGAAGAATTCCATTCTGCTAAAATACAAGATTTCAAACGGTTTTTAAACCTCTTAAGCAATTGCGTTGCCAAAAGTATTTCAGGCAACAAAATCAAAACTTGTCCGCCAGAATTTAATATTTTTTGAGCAATTTCAAGATACACTTCTGTTTTTCCTGATCCAGTTTCCCCTTGAATAAGATGAGTTGAAAATCCATCAGTACTTTTTTCATGAATTTTGTTTGCAACTTCTTCTTGTACATCAGATAATTCTATATGAGTATCATGCTCATTAACTAATTTTTGATAATGTTTATCTTCAATTTTATATTCTAAATTTTTTTTATTGAGTAATAGCATTTTCACTACACTACCTAAACATATCATATTGTACTTAGATACCCAATTGGCAAATTTAATAATAGATAAACATAATTTTGGTAACTGATATTGATCTTGACTAATCTCTCTTAATTTATAAGTGAGTTTTTCTTCATCAATTTCTGAAATATCTATAATTATTCCAATTTGCATGCTCTTCTTAAATGGAACATATATTATAGATCCTATAGCAAATTTATCATTATCATTTATTTTATATGAAAATTCTTGCTCTAAAGACAAAGCTAAAACAACTTTAACTATCTTAACAACTGATGACATTTTATATAAAGAGTCTTCCACAAATTGGCGGAGAGGGAGGGATTCGAACCCTCGATACGAAAAATCGTATACTTCCTTAGCAGGGAAGCGCCTTAAGCCGCTCGGCCACCTCTCCTTATATTAGGTACAATCTAATTTTTTTCTTCTTAAATGGCAATAAAAATTTTAAAAAATAATAAAAGCATTGAAAACTTCTTTGAGTATTTGTATATTGGATCAGGTTTGTTTCTGTGTGTGAGTAAAACGATTATGCGAAAATTATTGCTATTTATTTCATTTTTCTTCTGTCTAATTATAAAAATAGAACAATCAAATGCTGGGGCTCTTTTGTGTCAAGATTGGTTGAATGAGGAAGTAGGAGGTACTATTCCCAATCCTTGTCCATCTGGAGAAGATTGTAGTAATCCAAGTGTAGAAAGTGGTGATTCAAATAACGTTCATTACCAACGATCTGATAATATAGGTGTAAAAGGGGTATGTAGAGATTTTTTCCCTACATGGGGAGAAAGAGAGATGTTTTATAGGACATCCAATAACCCTTTACATATATCTTTTATTGTTAAAAGACAATATTGCTGGGCAAGATATATTTTAAGTGGAAATGTGAATTGTGGAGGACCTAATTGGGGTGATTTTAGTTTGTATGATCCTATAGGAAGACCAACATGGAGTGCTGGAGTTGCATATGTGAGTTGGGGCAATACTGTAACAGCTACTTTTACCATTGATAAGTTAGGTCCAAGTAACAAAAAAACAATATTTTGGGGTTCAAATTATGCATATATTGATTATGAAGATCTGAAGAGGCCAGATGGAAATGATGTAAAAAATAGTGACAATCAAGTGATGAAAAACCCAAAAAGAATGTGCGCATATTATGCCCCAAATTTTATTGGAAAAATTGTTAGAGGAAAGGAGGTAATAGGATGTATAGATGTGCCATTAATGCCTGCTCCCCCTATATACAATAAAATTATCGTACCTAAAAAAACAGTTGTTGTCGCTAGCAGTACTCCTGAAAGTAGTACATTTATAAAACCAGCTATACAGCTTAATGTTATGAGTGTTACTGGTCAACCTACAGGTTCTTCAATTACTTTAATCTACGATTCTACTCTTAGTACTCAAATTTGTGATTCATTGCTTGGACAAACTTTTTCTCCAATTATATCAAAAGGTGATCCAACAAAAATATGTGCCTATGCAGGTAAAGATACATCAAATATTATAGGATGTGTTAATAGACCATCTCCAACGCAGGATTATACACTAGAAGCTCAACATGAATTTTATTTTGATAATAGCTGTGATATAAGCGGTTTGGAAAATCCTACATTTCATGCTGTTAGACTTAAAATGACATCGCAAAGTGATCCTAGTGATGTAAAATATTATCCTGCATTAGGAAGTAAACCAATAAGAGAATATTACTCTTGTAAAAAAACTTACACCCCATCTGGATCTACAAAGAAGAAAACAACATATGATGCAGGGTCGGATACAGGTGATTTTTACGAATTTTCCTTTAAGGCAATAATACCTGAATTTAAAGAAAAAGCTATTCAGTATAAATATTTAGAATCACCTCAGATAACAGATATTTCAGCATTTTCCAATAAAGGTAATAGTTGTGACAGCGGTTGTTTTAAAGAACAAAAGCCCATTTCAACTGATACAGGTCAAACTTTAGATCATGGGCAAAAATATTATGTACCTGCAGGAAAACGAGATAGAACTTCATGTAAAAGAGATTATTCTTGCATTGGAAAGCAAGGGAAAACTTATCAATGTAGTTTTGGACTTAACGATCAATTTTCAGACATAGATAAAGCTTATTGTCCCGGTGTGTATATCAAACATTCAGACAGTACACAAGATAAAATATGCATTTCTTTTCCAGAACATTCTGATATCTTGGAAGTGAATAATATACCTATATGTACAGATATTCCTTTATCATATGCAAAACTAACAGATACAAATATATCATCAATGACAAAGTATGTAGATTTTTCTGATGATGGGTATGATGTAACAAAAACATACTCAGTAGGCACAAAATTTCCTGGAAAATGCGATGAAAAGTTTGGTCTGGAACCAGAGAATTGCTATTCAGTTGATGGAACAACTTGTATTGATTTGAATCACATTCCTGATTTAGAAGGGTATAGCGTTGAACAAATGACTAATATGAAGTTAAAATTGCAGAGAATATCTAGCCAATTTAGTAAAATTAATGCAAATTTACCTGAATTTAGTGAAGATTTACTGGATTCGTTAGGGATAACAAAAGATGCTGAACCGAAAAAACCCAACAAAGCAAAATCACCAAAACTATCAAAGCCAAAGACCCTACTTACCATTAGTAAAGAAGTCCCATACAGAACTTTGGGTAAAAATTATCCCATAGGTAATATTGTGAATGGATGTAAATTTATTGCTGGAAAAGATGGTTGCCAAGTAAATTCTGACACAACAAAATTTTTAGGTAATGCATTATTTACACCTGGTGGAAATTTAAATTTAGGAAATGTGGTTAATCCTCCTGGTAATAACAGAAAAGCACCTAGAAAGGGAGTACCTATAAAGGGAATACCTATAAAGGGAATATGCAAAACTGGTCACAAGAAATCTGATAGTGCGGATCCAGTAAGAATTTGTAGCGTACTATTAAATTCAGCTAATAATAAAATAGTAAGCAAAGCTTGGAGTAGTGGTGAAATTATAAACGGTTGTGTAAAATAAAAAAATGAATGTGAATATATGATCAAGAAAAATACTCTATAAACATTTTTAGTCGTTATATACGATTTTTCCTATTATACTGTTTTAGCTTTATGACTGGACAATGAGCAAAAAGCTACGATGCTTAATTACAAAGCTATTTTACTATAACTCAAAAATAAGCATTTTTATATGCTCCATTTACTAATTCATTCTTAATTGACTTTTGTTAATACACAAGTTAAGATTGTTTTTGTTGAGAAGGGTATTGCATAATTGGTGATTTTTAAAAATTTTATGCAAAAGATAAATGTTCAAAAAATCATTCCTATTTATTTCATTTCTCTTATGTCTAATTATAAAAATAGAACAATCAAATGCTGGAGCTCTTTTATGTCAGAATTGGTTAACTGATGAGGTAGGAGGCACTGTATCAACACAATGTCCAGGTGGAACAAGTTGTAACCCAAGTGTAGAAAGTGGTGATTCAAGTAACGTTGAATATCAACAATATGATGATATTGGCATAAAAGGAGTATGCAGAGATTTTTTTCCTACTTGGGGTGAAAGAGAAATGTTTTATAGAACTTCTAATAATCCATTATATATATCTTTTGTTATAAAAAGACAATATTGTTGGGCTAGATATATTTTAAGTGGCAATGTGAATTGTGGAGGACCTAATTGGGGTGATTTTAGTTGGTATGATCCTATAGGAAGACCAACATGGAGTGCTGGAGTTTCGTATGTAAGTTGGGGAGATACAAGAACTGCAACTTTTACTATGAATGAATTGGGGAAAAGTAATAAAAAAACAATATTTTGGGGTTCAAATTATGCATATATTGATTATGCAGACCTAGAGGACGCAGCTAAAAAAAAGGTAAAAAATTCTAATGGTCAAGTGATGAAAAACCCTAAAATAATGTGTGGGTATTTTTCTCCAAGTTTTATTGCAAAACTTTTGAGTGATGATATAGCAATAGGATGCATAGAGATCCCTCTAATGCCAGCTCCTCCTATATACAATAAAATTATCGTACCTAAAGAAACAGTTAAAGTCTCTAGCAGCACTCCTGAGGCCAGTACATTTATAAAACCAGCTATATCTCTTGTTATTTTAAGTATTAATGGTCAACCTACAGGTACTTCAATTACTTTAAGCTACGATTCTACTCTTAGTACTCAAAATTGTGATTCATTGCTTGGACAAAATTTTTGTCCAATTATATCAAAAGGGGATCCAACAAAAATATGCGCATATACAAATGGTGATAAATCAAATGTTGTAGGATGTATTAATAGACCATCTCCAGGGCAAGGTTATACACTAGAAGCTCAACATGAATTTTATTTTGATAATAACTGCGATATAAGCGGTCTGGAAAATCCTACATTTCATGCAGTTAGAATTAAAATGACATCGCAAACCAATCCTAGTGATATAAAATATTATCCTGCATTAGGAGAAAATCCAATAAGGGAGTATTATTCTTGTAAAAAAACATTTACTCCTGCTGTACCTACAAATAAGCAAACAACATATGATGCAGGGACAGATACAGGTGATTTTTCCGGATTTTCCTTTAAGTCAATAATACCTGAATTTGATAATAAAACAGTAAAGTATAAATATCTAGATTCACCACTGATAACAGGTATTTCAGCATTTTCTAAAGGAGGTAATAGCTGTGCAGGATGTTGTTTTAAAGAATCGATTGATTCAAGGAGAGGACAAAAATATTATGTACCTACGGGAAATCGAGATAAAAATTCATGCAAAAAAAATTATTCTTGTACCATTGGAGATCAAAATCAAAGTTGCCAATGTAGTTTTGGAGCTAATAATACATTTTCAGATGTGGAAGAAATTTATTGTCCTGGCGTATACGTCAAACCTTCAAGCACTACACAAGACAAAATATGTGTTTATTTTCCATTATATTCTGATTTTTTAGGTGCAGAAACTATATGCACAGATATTCCTTTATCATATGCAAAATTAACAGATAAAAATATATCATCAATGACAAATTATGTAGATTTTTCTGATGATACATATGATGTAACAAAAACATACCCAGCAAAGACACAATTTCTTGGAAAATGTGATGAATCTTTTGGGCTAGAACAAGAAAATTGCTATTCAGTTGATGGAACAGCTTGTATTAATTTAAGTGCCATACCTGATTTAGAGGGATATAGCGAGGCACAGATGATTGATATGAAATTAAAATTACAGAAAATGAAGGATCAATTCAAAGCAATTAATGCAAATTTACCTGAATTCAATGAAGATTTACTGAATTCATTGGGTATAACAAAAGATGCTAAACCGAAAAAACCCACCAAAGCAAGCCCACCAAAACAAAAGACTCTGCTTACCATTAGCGAAGGAGCTCCATACAGAACTTTGGACGGGAATTATCCAATAGGTAAGATTGTGCATGGATGTAAATTTATTGCTGGAAAAGATGGTTGCCAAGTAAATTCTGACACAACAAAATTTCTAGGTAATGCATTATTTACACCTGCTGGAAATTTAAATTTAGGAAATGTGGTTAATCCTGCTAATACTAACACAACTATCTCGTATGCAAATCTGAGTCTTACATTTGCAAGTGTGCCTACGAATGGAGTATGTAAAGCTGGTTATAATAAATCTGATACTGTGGATCCAGCACGAATTTGTAGAGTAATGTTAAATTCAGCTAATAATAAAATAATAAGTAAAGCTTGGAGCGGTTCTGAAATCGCGAATGGTTGTGTGAAATAATCTTGATACCTTGCTGCGAATACAATACAATCGTTGTATATTTATTATCTATAATGAAAAAAATATATGAATAAAAAAGGCTTAAGTATCATATTGATAGTAGGATTGATCATTTATTTTTTGATAAATAAATATGGGATTATTTCTTTTAAAAGCGATATGTTGCCAAATATAATATATTTTCTGGTCATACTTATCGTATTGATAATAAACATCTTTAATTCCAACATTTCATTCGGTAAATTACTGAAATACTCTACTATTTGGATATTAATTTTTTCTGGATTATTGATAGGGGTATCATATCAAAAAGATTTAAGTAAAATTATAGAAAAAGTAAAAGCTAATATTATTCCTGGTACTGTAATAAAAAAAGAGGATAAAGTTGTACAAATAATAGCCAGTAATAATGAGCATTATTTCGCTTACACAATAGTAAACGGTGAGAGCATTAAATTCCTCATAGATACTGGAGCAACAGATGTAAGTTTAACTAGAAGTGATGCAAAAAAATTAGGTGTACCATTAGATCAATTACAATATACAAAACAAGCATATACTGCCAATGGTCTTGTTAGATATGCTCCAATCAAATTATCATACATCAAATTGGGGGATATCATTGTTTATGACGTGTCAGCTTCAGTAGGGGAATATGATAAACTTGATACATCTTTATTGTGAATGAGTTTTTTAAAAAAGCTAAAATACTATAAAGTGCATGATAATATTTTAGAAGTTGCAGGATATTAAGATTTAATTTCAAAATATTAAATATTTTTCTTGATTTTTTGCCTATATAAAAGTACTTATTATATTCCTGTGATTAATGGGGCGATTAGCTCAGCTGGTAGAGCATCTCGTTTACACCGAGGAGGTCGGCAGTTCGACTCTGTCATCGCCCACCATTTATCTTTGCGGGGATGTAGCTCAGCTGGTTAGAGCGCCGGCCTGTCAAGCCGGAGGTCGCGAGTTCGATCCTCGTCATTCCCGCCATTTTCAATATATATTGACTCGCATTATTTTACATGTAGCATAAAAGCTTCAAGCTTGTAGTGGGGTCTTGTTCTGCCAAAAAAAGATAATGTCGGTTTTGATTATGATATTAAACATGATATCCAAGAATGGGATAATGTTTTAAAAATTGCTTTTGACAAAAATATTTCTAAAGATATTAGGCATCAAGCGTTTTCTAATTTAAGACTTAAGAATATTGTGCAAAAAGGTATAGAGGAAGGTAGGATTGTTGGTGAAGTCGTTGGTGCTGCAATTAATAATATACCAGACTTTATAAATATAAATGGTATTTATTCACGTACTGCTGCAACACATGGTATAATATAAATAAAGTATGAAGAAAGAGTAGCTGAATCCAAGATAGGAAATGAAATAAAGTATATTGCAGACAGTATCATTAGGCAGTAGCATTTTTTTAATTCAGCCAGCTCTTGGGGTGATTTGCACAAACCATTTTTCTATGCCGGCCTTTCTGTTAAAGCCTTTGTCTAATTCATCCATCTCTTTTTTACTGAGCTTCACT
>JBKEHD010000030.1:0-10418 GCA_046710445.1 Candidatus Midichloriaceae bacterium | reverse complement strand
AATAAATTGGAAATTTGATTCACCAAATGCAAGGGTAAAGCTGAAAAAACTATACCCCGTATTTCAATGAGTTTGGAGCACTAGGTATAATAGTTACAAACAAACATGTAGCAAATAAATATGAAAAAGATAAGTTGTACATAAAATATAACAACTTATTCTATAGCAATGATTTATTTTTATACCAGGATTATGAATTAGATATTTCATTTATTAAAATAAAATCACACAGCAGGATAAATAGTTGTCAATTGCTGCATGAGGACATTCAAGATTATACTAGCGACGAAGTATTTATTGTGAATAATAATGGGGAAATCAGCCAGGGATCAATCACTAATTTTCAATATGTTTTAGGAGTGTTTCCTACTCAAGTAATATTGAGTAATTTAAGAACTAATTATGGGGATAGTGGATCTCCAATATTTAATAAAGATTCTCATGTTATAGGAATAAATTTTGCATCAAATGGAGTTGTTAATGCTATAATTCCATATTTTTATATAAATTATTTTTTACAATATATTAAATTATCTTTGCCCCCTCCAAAAATGAATTTTGGTATTTTATTTAGCTATTGTAATGATATGGATTATAGCAGTTTTTGTATAACAAAATTCATTAAATTTCCAGAAGCTTTATATCAAAATAATTTATCAATAGGGGATGAATTATTATCTATAGAAGGTGAAAAAATTTCCAATTTATTTTCGTTACAAAAGGTTATTTGGGAATCTACTCATGAGAAGACATTTTTATTTCAAAAAGAAGAGAAATTATTTTCAATATCTCTTTCCCCATTTCCAATTGATAGTTATGATAAGGTGCAAAAACTGTTAATTGGAGATATAAAAATCTCTTTTGCTGACGTTTTTATAAATGTTAAATCTGATATTTCTATCGGTAGATTAATATATCAAGATGAATTGCACCAAAATTCTTATTTAGAAATAATTGATATTAATGGACATAATTTGATAGATAAAGAGGGAGATTTGATAGAATTTTTTTACAATGAAATATGCTCAAGTGCAGACAAAACCATATTTTCAACATTAGAAGTATGCTCTTATTTGGGCAACAATACTATATGCGAAAGTAAAATTCTGGACTTTACGTTTCTACAGATGAATCAATGTTTTTTGGAAGCGTAGGATGATAATCTTAACGATTGTTGAATATAGCAGTTAAATAGAGGGATTGACCTTTAGGATTTATAAAGAAGAGTATTGTGCAATTGCACTAATAAATATATGCATTTATAGGTGTAAAATTTATTTTAATATAGTTACAGTTATTGATAAATTTCTGAACTTATGCTAGCTTACTTCAGATTTTGAATCTCTTGTACTTTTTGCATGACTTCCATAAATTATGACTATAAAAATATCAAACTATTTACGTTAGCTGCAATATTTTGGGCTATTATTGGAATGGGTATGGGAGTATTTATAGCATTTCAACTTGTTTTTCCAGATTTGAATTTTGGATTGGAATGGACTACTTTTGGAAGATTGCGACCAGTTCATACTAGTGGGGTTATTTTTGCATTTGGCGGAAATGTTCTTTTTGCAACGTCTTTTTATATTGTTCAGAGGACAAGTAGTGTAAGAATATATTCTTCAAAAATAGTGTCTTTTATTTTCTACTCTTACCAATTATTTTTATTAATAGCTGCATCAGGTTATGTGTTTGGTATTACACAAGGTAAGGAGTATGCAGAGCCAGAATGGTATGCTGATATTTTATTAACAATTACGTGGTTGTGTTATTTATTTGTATTTTTAATGACATTAAAAAACAGAAAAGAACCACACATATATGTAGCAAATTGGTTTTTTATTGCATTCATACTTGTGATAGCAATCTTACATTTAGGTAATAATATAAGTATCCCTATTTCTATTACTAGCACTGAAAGTGTATCTGTTTTTTCTGGAATTCAATCTGCCATGATTCAGTGGTGGTATGGTCATAATGCTGTTGGGTTTTGGTTAACTGCTGGATTCATAGGAATCATGTATTATTTTATTCCCAAAAGAGCGAATAGGCCAATATATTCATACAGATTATCTATTTTACATTTTTGGGCCTTGGTTTTTCTATATATTTGGGCTGGTCCACATCATTTGATATACACATCTTTGCCTGATTGGGTGCAAACGCTTGGTATGACAATGTCCATTATATTGTGGATACCTTCTTGGGGTGGTATGGTAAATGGAATTATGACATTATCGGGAGCTTGGCATAAATTGAGAGAGGATCCAGTGCTTAGGTTTTTGATTATTGCAGTTGCATTTTATGGAATGAGTACTTTTGAAGGTCCGGTTATGGCAATTAAATCTGTGAATGCATTAAGTCATTATACTGAATGGGGTATAAGCCATGTACATTCAGGTGCGTTAGGATGGGTGGCATTGATAAGCTTTGGAGCATTATATCATATGATACCTGACCTTTGGGATAAAAAAGATATGTATTCGATAAAATTGATTAGTATTCATTTATGGCTTTCTTGTATAGGGATTGTTTTATATATAACATCCATGTGGGCTGCAGGTATTGCACAAGGGTTGATGTGGAGAAGTTATGATGATATGGGATTTTTGCAATATTCTTTTATAGAGGTAGTAACGTCATTGCAGCCATTATATTTAATAAGGGCTGTGGGTGGTTTATTTTTTTGGTTAGGTGCAATAATTATGGTATACAATGTTTTTATGACTATAAGATGTAAAGTTTCTGTGCAAAAAGATATAAAACAAAACGAATCTTTGGCATAGCTTATGAGTAATTTTCACGGAAAAATAGAAAGAAATATTTTTATATTATTAGTTCTAACTGTGTTGGTAAGTTCTATAGGTGCTATAGTGCAAATTTTCCCTCTATTTAAGAAAGAATTAGCAATTGAAAAAACAGAAGAATTAAGAGTATATACACCCTTGGAATTAGAAGGGTTTTTTATCTACAAGAGAGAAGGGTGTTATGGTTGCCATAGTCAACAAATACGAAGATTGAAAGATGAAGTGGAGAGGTATGGAGATTATTCATTAGCTGTTGAAAGTATCTATGATTTTCCATTTGCATGGGGATCAAAAAGAACTGGTCCAGACCTTTCTAGAGTTGGAGAAAAATATTCTGATGATTGGCATGTTGAACATTTGTATAATCCACAATCTTTAGTGCCTGAATCAATAATGCCACAATATCCATTTTTGTTAAATCGTGATATAAGTATGGATAATCTAATCAATAGAATGTCTACTTTAAAGGTGATAGGTGTACCATATACTAATGAATACATAAACAATGTTTCTGATGATTTATATGTTCAATTAGGGATAAAAACTGATGCAAAATTGATTGCTGCTTTCAAAAAAAGATATGGTGATAAAGTTGCGATAAGAAAATTTAATAACAAATCAAATTCTATAACTGAAATGGATGCTATGGTTGCATATTTACAAGGTTTGGGTAACAAAATTGATTTATCCACTAACAAGGGTAGAAGGTGGTAAATTTATGAGTGTTTTATTTTATATTGGTATTGTAAATTTAGTATTTTTAGGATCATTTATTGTAATATTGTTACTTTGGATATTCAGACCTAACTCTAAGAAGATTTATGAAGAAATAAGCAACATTCCTTTCAATGATAATAAGTAATAAAAGTGAAAAAAGTTGATGAAAAAGAAATAAAAACCACGGGGCATGAATGGGATGGCATAAAAGAGTATGATAGACCCGATCCTTTTTGGTTAAGGCTGTTTTTTTATGGAGCTTTGTTTTTTGGGATGGGATATTGGTTATTATATCCGTCTTGGCCAGTACCACATGAAAAAGGTATTTTAGATTGGTCTTCAAGCAAGGAAGTTACAGAAGATTTGCAGAAAATGGAAAAGCAAAGATCTGTATACCAAGACGAATTAGAAAAAACAGATTTCAAAGATGTTTTACAAAACAAAAAATTGTTGAAATTTGTTATGGCTGGTGGAAAATCTGCTTTCCAAAACAATTGTGCTGTTTGTCATGGAGCAGGAGGGGGAGGCAATATAGGATATCCAAATTTAACTACTGGAGCATGGATTTGGGGAGGTACAATGGACGAGATATACACTACAATAAAATTTGGTATACGTTCTGGTCATGAAGAAAATCGTGAATCGCAAATGGCAGCATTTGGTAAAGATAAGATTTTAACACCTTCAGAAATAGATCAATTGACAAAATATGTTATGAATATGAATAATAATGAGTATTCAGATATTAAAGCAGTAAATTTATTTAAAGAACATTGTTCATCTTGCCATGGAGATAGTGGGAGAGGATTAAGAGAGTTTGGTGCGCCAAATTTAAGAGATGCAGTTTGGATATATGGTGGTGACTACAATTCTATATATGACGTCATTTATAATGGACGTATGGGGGTGATGCCTTATTGGCAGGGAAAATTATCAGATCCAGTAATAAAGCAACTGGCAATTTATGTGCATCAATTAGGTGGTGGAGAGTAGATTCATATGAATTTTAACTATAAATCCTTTGAGAAAAATTATTTTAAAATTTTATATTTGTTGATATTTGTATCAGTATTTTTTTTAAGCTGTGGGTTATATGTTGTTTTTTATTATTCCCCAGATGATTATTTGCAAGCTAATTTAGTGAAGATTTTATATTTGCACGTTCCTTCTGCTTGGTTATCCATTATGTTTTATCTTTTTTTAGGAACATTTTCTTTATTGTTTATTATTTTCAAATCACCAATATTTGATATAATTGCAAAATCATTTGGGATTAGCAGTGTTTATTTAACTTTAGCTACATTAATAACTGGCTCAATATGGGGAAAACCAGCTTGGGGCACATGGTGGATTTGGGATGCAAGATTAACTTCCATGTTAATATTATTATGTTTTGAAATAATATATTTTATGCTCAGAAATACGTTTAATAATAAGGAGCGATCAGCTAAAATTGCATCGATATTTGCGATATTTGGCCTCATAGATTTGCCAATTATAAAATTTTCTGTTGATTTATGGGCTACATTGCATCAAAAAAGTACTTTTTTACTTTTATCCGCCCCTAAAATTCATATTTCTATGATATATCCTTTGGGTTTAATGTTTTTCGCTATTTTTTTTCTTGCTTTAAGCGTAACTTTCATTAACATCCGACTTGAGATAGTTAATAGGAAGGTTAGATATGTCTTTATTGGGAAAAAGAGTATGGTTAGTAGCGACAATAATTAATATATGTTTTTTTGAAATGCATCATGCATATGGTTATGCATGGGAGAGAGGCAAAAATAAAAAATATAGAGATTATGGTATTATGCTTGATCCTGGATATAGTACTGAATTCAAATATATTTTTGATAAATATCGAACTTTGAGATTCAAAGATGTTAGTAAAAAATTAATTTTATCAAAGTATGATGAAAAGGGGTTAACGGATCGATTTACATTAATTAGTAAATTGGATATACAAAGAATTAATGCTAATTTAGAAATAGAAAAAGAAGAGATAGAGGAAGAATATAGTAATTTTGATAGTTTAGATGAACAAACTGCAGCTTTTATAAAGAATAAAACAAGAAATAATAAGCGTCACCTTCCTATAAGGAGTTTAAAAGCAAAAATGAATTTTACAGGAATAGATTATGAAATAGGTATACGAACATTGCTTTATAAAAAAGATAAAAGCAGAATTTCTGTAGATACTATATTAAGTTTTCCTTCTGCAATACAAGGCGAAGGTGGTTCCAGTATTTCTAATCCATCACTTTTATTAGGAATGTCTTATGGTACACTTTTTGATTTTAAAGATTTTAAAAATAATTTTTTTGAGGTCATGATAGCAACAAAATGGAATTCTGCAGGTAAGAAAAATGATTTGTATTCGGTTGCTACGGTTTCTACAAATTTGTCAGAAGAAGTATCTGCTGCAGTATCGATACACAATAATTACAGATATTCGAATTCTTTTGAAAGATTTGTTTTTACACAAATTTATAAGAAATATGCTACAAAAAATTTAGATGAGGAAGATAAAAAAAAATTAGATGACTTTATTTTAAATCACTCACTAATTTCTAAAAAAAAGACAGAAAGAAAGATTAACACGAAATTATCATATAAATGTAATAATAAATATACCTTGGCTTTTGACTATTTTTACCAGATTGCAAAAGATAATGTGAATCCACATGCCATCAAATTTTCACTTATCAAAACTTTTTAGGCATTGTTAATAAAAGAGGGAATTAGAAGTTGTTTAGGGTAAAATAGCAAAAATACATAATATTTTGTTTAATTGCTGAATCTCTTGTGATTGATAAAAGAAGAAAGGTATGTGGGGTGCTATTCAACAATCGAAAAATTATAAGATAGAAGTAACAAATGATCTGCTTACTGCTGCTGTAAGGGGGATGTAAAATCAATAAAAGCTTTGATTACTGCAGGAGCAGAGGTTAATCATGTAGATACAGAAGAGTGGCTTCACGTAGATGGTAATGCTGAGTTAAATCAAACTACAGAAGAATTTGATATGCATGAATTTTATTATATGGTTATTAACAGCATATAATCATTTGTTTACTTGAATTTTTATTAATGAAGACATATATTTATATCAAATATTTAACAATGAGGTTTTATGTCGTTTTTAATCGGAAACAAAGCTCCAGACTTTACTGCAACTGCCGTAATGGGAGATAATAGTATTAATGAAAATTTTAAATTAAGTGATGTATTAAAAGGGAAAAAAGGTATTTTGTTTTTTTATCCATTAGATTTTACATTTGTATGCCCTTCAGAAATTATAGCTTTTGATAAAAAATTAGAAGAATTCAAAAAAAGAAATACAGAAGTGATATCTGTAAGTGTTGATTCCCACTTTTCTCATCTTGCGTATAAAAATATAGATATTAATGATGGTGGTATTGGGCAAATAAAATATCCAATGGTAGCAGATATAACAAAGGATATATCTCGTAAATATGATGTATTATTGAATAACTCAGTTGCTTTAAGAGGGACGTTTTTGATTGATGAGGATTTTGTAATTAGACATCAAGTAGTAAATGATTTACCATTAGGTAGAAATATTGATGAAGCTATGAGGATGGTAGATGCATTAATGTTTCATCAAAAACATGGAGAAGTTTGTCCTGCAAATTGGAAAGAAGGAAAAGCTGGTATAAAACCTAATACAAAAGGGATTAAAGATTATTTAAGTAATAACTCTGATCAGATATAGAAGATGAGTATTATTAAGACAAAAGTATTAATAATAGGGTCAGGCCCTGCTGGCTATAGTGCGGCAATATATGCTGCACGTGCTGCTCTTGAACCTGTTTTAGTTTCTGGATATCAACCAGGTGGGCAATTAACTATCACAACAGATGTAGAGAATTATCCTGGATTTTCAGAAACTATACAAGGTCCATGGCTTGTTGAAGAAATGAAAAAACAAGCTGAAAATGTTGGAACAAAGATAATTAGCGATTATATTTCTGAGGTCAACACTGAATCTAGGCCATTTAAATGTTTGGGTGATAATGGTACAGAATATATTGCTGATACAGTGATTATTGCAACAGGAGCACAGGCAAAGTGGTTGGGTTTGGAATCAGAGAAAAAATTTATGGGATTTGGTGTGTCTGGATGCGCAACATGCGATGGATTTTTCTATAAGAATAAAAAAGTGATAGTCATAGGTGGGGGAAATACTGCTGTTGAAGAAGCATTGTATTTGACAAATCATGCATCAGAAGTGTTGTTGGTGCATCGTAAAGATAAATTAAGGGCAGAAAAAATATTGCAAGATAGATTATTTAAAAATCCAAAAATAAAAGTAATTTGGAATTCTGTATTAAATGAAGTTTTGGGTACAGAGAAACCAAAATCTGTTAATGCTGTTATAATAGAAGATATTCAAGATAAATCCAAAAGAAAAATAGATGTTGATGGAGTGTTTATTGCTATAGGTCATAAGCCAAATACTGATTTATTTAAGGATAAATTAAAAATGGATAATGAAGGATATATAATTACACAGCCTGATAGCACAGAAACAAGTTTAGAAGGAATATATGCTGCAGGAGATGTGCAAGATAAAATTTACAGACAAGCAGTTACTGCTGCAGGCACAGGGTGTATGGCTGCACTTGAAGCTGGAAAATTTCTAGAAAATCTTTCTTAGAGCGGTATTTTAATTGTATAATATTGAAAAAAAATGCTAATAATTCATTACGTCACAATAGTGGATAAATATAATCTTGCTTAAAGTATAATATCAGTTCATATACCCAAATAAGAATTTACTATTTGCATCAGTTGCAATCTATGATAGCATATAAGTATATTGTCAGAGTAGTTTGCATATAAAGGCAATAAAAAGGGGGAAGGGAATATGAAAAATATATTTGTAAAACCATTATGGTATAGTAGCAAATTGAATTTTAGCAAATTTAATTTACTAGATGAAGAAAGTGAGGATGATTTAGAAATTATTTGGTCATGGAAAAAATATTATAATAATGAATTGAAATTTAATGTCCTCAATGAATATGATGTAATTGAGAAACAATCATATTTTACTGAATTTCAATATATTATACAAAACATAAATATAGAGGATATAAAGGTTAATTTAAAAGAAAATCTTCCTATAGATTCTTTTTTATTTGAAGATTCAGGTTTTGTTGATCAAGTAGTAGATACGGCCGTGTACGCAGGTATAGCTGCATACGTAGATACAGCTTCATATATAGATAAAAGCAATGGTAAGAATATTGAATCGCAAAAAACAGAAGATCTGATTGTTGAAAATGAAATGGTTGTAGAGCCTGATAACATCTCACCGAAACCTTCTATAAAAAAATTAATAATCGTAAATTCCGTATCAAATACAGGTCAATCACATTCTACTGTAGTAAATAAAGTAACAATGCTTAATATTGCAGAAAAAGAAATTAGTGGAGTCACAACAAAAATTAAGAAAAAAATAGCTTTTGGAAAAAAGGAAATTGAAGAAGGGCCTGTAAAGTTAAGCTTTAAGGAAAAAAAAGAAGCAAAGAAAAAAGATGTAGCATTAAAAAAAGCACACTCTAAAGAACAAAAAGAGGTAAAGAAAAAAGAAGCTGCAGTAAAAAAAGCAAAATATGAAGAAAGTAAGGACGCAGGAAAAGAAAGCGAAGAAGCTGGGAAAGAAGTTAAGAGAGATCATATAAAATTAAGCTTTAAAGAAAAGAAAGAAGCAAAGAAAAAAGATGCCGCATTAAAAAAAGAAGCAAAGAAAGAACAAAAAGAAGCAAAGAAAGAAATTAAGAAAGATCATGTGAAGTTAAGTAGTAAGGAAAAAAAGGAAGCAAAGAAAAAAGAGGCGGCATTAAAAAAAGAAGCAAAGAAAGAAAAAAAAGAAGCAGAGAAAGAAGTTAAGAAGGATCCTGCAAAGTTAAACACTAAGGAAAAAAAGGAGGCAGGAAAAGAAAGTAAGGAAGTGGGTAAAGAAGTTAAGAAAGAGTACGTAAAGTTAAGCAGTAAGGAAAAAAAAGAAGCAAAGAAAAAAGAGGACACACTAAAAAAAACAAAGTCTAAAGAACAAAAAGAAGCAAAGAAAGAAAGTAAGGAAGCAGGGAAAGAAGTTAATAAAGATCATGTGAAATTAAGCTTTAAAGAAAAGAAAGAAGCAAAGAAAAAAGATGCCGCATTAAAAAAAGAAGCGGGGAAAGAAGTTGAATCTAAAGATAAAAGTAGCATAGATGAATATGGTATTAAAAATAAACAAGAGGCTGTGGAGAAAGCTGTAATAGTAAAGTTGGATAAATATTATGATGCTGCATTAGTAGGAGGAGGTTTGGTGAAGCAGATGGTTTTGAATAAAGATAGTATTATGGATTTTACTAGTGATGAAAGTTTTGAGAACAATACTACTGCATGGAGTGTTATTTACGGAATTGGTAGTGGATTAGAATCTTATGGGAGTGGTAATGGCCATTCTTTGCAAAATGTGTTTGTTAATGCTGCTGCATATGGATTCACTGAATGGATAACGGATGGTGAACCTAAAGAGATGCCTGTATATACTCCATATGAAGAAAAAGGTGTCGTTGATTTTTTAGATAAATTTGGTCCTGATATGGCGAAATCTTCTATTTCAAATTTTATACTACAAGCAGCATCCGCTTATTCAACTGGATTTTCTTCAGATGTAGTGAAATATGTAGGATTAGCAACTTCTATAGCTGGCGTAAGTTCTCTGAATAATTATATATCAGAGGAAGTATAATGGTCCCCATAAACTGGACAGCAAAATTAACAAAATGAGATATAATTTCAAAACAAAATAAAGGAGATTGTATGTCTAAAAAAGCAAAGCAATATACTGCAACAGAAAAAAGTAAAATAGTA
>JBKEHD010000029.1:0-10792 GCA_046710445.1 Candidatus Midichloriaceae bacterium | reverse complement strand
AGAATTTAGAGAGTCGATTTTGTCATTTTTTAAAGATGACTGGCATACTCTCAGTACGGGATTAGAAACGCGTATTAATGATAATTTTCAGATTCTAAAATCCGCAATTTGATTTGGGATGGGTATATTAAATTTTTCATTATTTAGTTTTTGTTATGTGAATAATGCACAATTGAACCTTTTGATTTACAACTAAAATAATCTTCACTACAACTCATTTCAATAAAAATAAGATCTGAATTTAGAACAATTATATAAAGTCATATATTACACCAACCACCACCATTATGTTCTGGCAATTGTATCAGATACTATAATTTTAACAACACAATCTTTAAAAGCGTTGCATTACTAAATTTCATAACAATTACCGAAACGTTGTTTTCGTTTTCTACTAGCAGAAGATGATGCTTTAAAGCTTATTCTATTTTGTTACCATTATATGCAAGATAGGTGCGCCATATTCCTTTAATGATTTTGAAATTGCAGCATAGATTATTTTATTAATATTACGATAAAAAACATTGATTAGTATTTTTTTATAAACTAACCTACCTCGATAAACTAAGTAGTGAGAGTCTTATGAATACAAAATATAATTATGTCAAAAAAATAACAACTTACCAACCAAACGATAATACTGACAATAGCCTTATAATTGAAACTTATACACATACCCCATATTACATGCAATCATACAATTCAGAAGGATGTGTTGTGGATCATGATCAAGAAAATGTTTTTATGCGTTATAGTGAATTATCTGGCACCCCAAAATTTTCTGGCAGCCTATGGGAAATTGTTCCTGCATCTGTATCTGAAAATGAAAATGTTTTTAAAGGGTATGCTCTTAAATCACTTTATGATGGAAAATATCTCATGGATGAAGGTGAGACGGCACTAAATTATCAGAAAATTTATTCTGATAATGGACCAATAGCACATTCTGTTTTTAATTTTTCTCTTGTTCCTTCTTCTCATGGTTTTGCTTTAAGATTGAATTTCATCTCCTCTGGTAAAACTTTATGTGCAAATGCAAAATATCCCAGCACCGTCGTTACTGATGCTAAAGATATAGGTAAAGCTATTCTAAAGCCCTTTTTACCGACGCTACAACCAAAGACCCACAAAGATTATTGTGAAGGTGGAAATAACCTTCCATATGCAGACTCAGTCTCTGACAATGAAGCTAGGACTGAATGGAAGTTTGTTCCAGCAACTATCCACTCTGAAAAAAGAACTAATGTGTACTTTGATATAAAAATTGACAGCAATCGACATATAAATACAGATTATATGATGGATGGGAAATTAAAAAGTATTTCATGTAATATACCAAGACAGCATGAGGAAACGAACCTTTTTATAATAACCGAGATGTTAACCGATCAATTTAATTACGTTTCTTTCGTAATCCCTTTTAAAACTTCAGTTGTCTCAATTGACGACACACAACCTGATGAGGGACTCTTAAGCAGTTTAAAGAAAGAACACGGCCACAAGAATCTTGCAATCACTATGGATTGTACCTCAGGAGGCAATGAGAACTATGAATTTTATGTTGCTACCTATGCAAAAGTACATGGAGCAGTTGAATTGCAAGGAAAAACTTGCCAAGCTGTTGTTGGGATCGAAAATGTTGAAAATATAGAAGCAGGAGCCTATGGAATGGAACTAACAATGAAAAATGGAGATTTTTTAAATTATGATCCACCATATCAGCATATGAAAAATATAGTCACCACTTCTAGTATGCCAATGCAGGTTTCTATATCCTATGCTAATGCAGCATCATCAACTATTGATGTCAAATTTATAACAAGAGACTGTACACAAGATGAGCTTAAAAAAGAATGTGTGCCATCAAATATTTATGCATCTCTAGATTTAAATTCAACTTCTGATTTTGCTAATACAATGAAAGAATGTACAAAAAGTGATTTGAACTTATTTATAGCAAGTACATGTAGAGGTGAATTTTATGATAAGGCTGCATATATCATAAAAGATAATTATGATCCTGCAAGATTAGATAGCTACGATTTCAAAATTATACAAGATTGCGTCAGTATGACTCATACTGATCTATAATAAATATATTATATTAAACTTAAGCTACAGACAAAATTATTCTCTGGAGCTTAAGTTGTTTTTCACAATATTATACGACATATCCAGCCAAACCTTTAATTCTGATGGATCTTCTAAAATTTCTTCAGGCAACTTCCAATAAGACATCGTTACTGTTTTGTCCTTTTTCTCATATGTAAAAGGTACCGATTTTCTTTCTTCATATTTGTCTCTATTAGAATCATCAACTTTGAAATACAGCTCATTCTTTGCCAATAAACCCATCATAACTCCATGATAATATATACCATAACCACCAAACATTTTTCTGTAACTTATTTCCTTAGCACAAAAAGATAAACTATCAATCACATAATCTAAATATGAATCTTTCAGCATCTACTTCATAGAATCATCAATAGATTTTGGCAATGGTTTGGTTTTTTCAAACTTACCAAGCAATGGTAAAATAACGAAAAAGTGGGCGAAATACCAAATAGTAGAAATCTGACTATATGTTATATAAGGCTCCTCAGCCACCTCTCCACCCAAATATCCTAATATTATAAAATTAGCAAAAAATAAGAATGTGAAAATTTTAAATATAGGTCTGTATCTAGCACTTTTTACCTTAGAGCTATCCAACCATGGTAATAAAAATAACACTAAAATTGCACCAAACATTGCGATCACCCCAAACAACTTATCAGGAATAGCTCGCAAAACAGCATAAAATGGTAAAAAATACCATTCAGGAACAATATGTTGTGGTGTCACAAGTGGATTTGCCTCTATATAATTATCTGGATGCCCTAGAAGATTGGGTTGAAAAAATATGAGATAAAAATAAATCATAAAAAATATACCAAATCCAAAGAAATCTTTAATAGTATAGTATGGGTGAAATGGCATTGTATCTTTAGAAGATTTCACTTCTACACCAGTTGGATTATTAGATCCATGAACATGCAAGGCAACAACATGAATTGCAACCAAGCCCAATATAATAAATGGAAGTAAAAAATGAAGAACAAAAAATCTATTTAAAGTCGGATTATCAACAGAAAAACCACCCCATAACCAAACAACTATATCATCACCAATAAACGGCACTGCTGAGAATAAATTTGTTATAACATTTGCACCCCAATAACTCATTTGTCCCCATGGTAAAACATATCCCATAAAAGCAGTTGCCATTGTTGCGACAAATATAAAAATACCAAAAAACCAAACCAATTCCCTAGGGGATTTATACGATCCATAATACAAACTTCGTGCTATATGCAAATATATTGTAGCAAAAAACATAGATGCACCAACAGCGTGAGTATACCGCAAAAGCCAACCATAATTCACATTACGCATTATATTTTCCACACTATCAAATGCCATTGTTACATGCGGGGTATATTGCATAGCTAAAAATAATCCAGTTATTATCTGAAACATCAAAGCTACTGATGCCATTGATCCAAAGCTCCAAGCGTAATTCAAATTCTTGGGAACCTTATATTCCGATGTATGCTTGATAAAACTAAATATAGGAAGCCTATACTCTATCCAATCTACAACAGATTTGCCAATTGATTTTTTTTCTTTTTTCATCGAAGTATCAACCTATCATTATTTTAGTATCATTAATAAATTCATAAGGGGGTATAGCTAGATTTTTCGGTGCTGGACCTTTCCTAACCCTTCCAGAACTATCGTAATGAGATCCATGACATGGACAAAACCAACCTCCAAAATCCCCTTTATTTCCAATAGGAACACATCCTAAATGTGTGCATATCCCAATAGTAACCAACCAATGCGCTTTACCAGATTTCACTCGATCTTCATCACTTTCTGGATCTTTAAGCTCTGATAAATTCACATCTTCTGCAAGCTTTATCTCCTCATCCGTCCTTCTTGTAACAAATATCGGTTTACCTCTCCACATTACAGTAACAGTTTCTCCTTCCTTAATATTAGATAACTCTACTTCAGTAGTACCTGCAGCAAGTACACTTTTATCAGGCTTTAAAGAAGTAATAACGGGTATCGCAGCAGCTCCAGCCCCGACACATGCAACAGCAGTTGCCCCCATAACAAAAAAATCTCTTCTTGATGATTTTTTTTTGCTTTCTTTCTCTAAATCCTTATTTTCTGTCTCATTATTTATCATATAATTCTCTAATAAATGTTTTTAAAATTCAAAACAGTATTTTGTAAAACTCTTTAGCAATACTGCTTTAGTACCAAAAATATCAAGATAATTCAATGATTCATTCAAAATATCATTTAGTTGGAATTTATTTAAATTATGCTCGTTGTCTTTTATATCATCCTTCACTTGGTATATTACGCCAAATAAACTTGCAAAATTTTCTAATGCAACAATCTCTTCTTCTTTAATATTATTAATAATTCCAACACTTTTACATGAAGCAATAAAAAGATTGGAAGTCTTTAAAATCTTTATCTTTTCTAATTCCTGATCATTAAAAGAAATATTTTTTGATAATAAATCTAATATTTGTCCAGCTACCAAACCTTTATATCCAATTAATCTGGATATCTCGCTTATTACTCTAATAACGATTTTATTATCGATATTTTTACCCATGCCAGATAAAATTTCAAAAGCATATGTCAAAAGTGAATCTCCACATAAAATTGCTGTAGCTTCATCAAATTTTTTATGACAAGATAACACACCCCTTCTGTAATCATCATCATCCATTGCAGGCAAATCATCATGTATCAAAGTATATGAATGAATCATTTCAACTGCCATTGCTAAATTAATGATCTCATCATAATCATTGGAAAAAATTGAATGTGTTGCATATATCATAAAAGGACGCAACATTTTCCCATCACCCAACATCATATATCTCATTGCATCAACAATTAATGCTGCATTCTTATCTATATCCTTATAATCTAAAATACCGTTTAATTTATTACGTACCAAATCTGAAACATTATTGATATTTTGTTCTATAGATATCTCTGAATTAATCATATATATTATCACCAATTATGAGATTAAAACTTTCTTCTGACATAATACTTATCTCTAATTTTTCTGCTTTGCTTAATTTTGACCCAGGATCTTTACCAATCACCAATATATCAGTTTCTTTTGATACAGATTTAGAAATCTTTGCTCCCATTTTTTTAGCTAAATTTTCCGCCTCTAATCTACTATAATTTTCCAATGAACCAGTAAAAACAATTTTCTTATTATAAATAATTGTTTCTCTTTTTAATTTAATATCATCATCATACTTTATATGCACTTCTTTGACTAATTCTTGAATCAATTTCATATTATATTGATCTAAAAAAAACTCCACTACACTTTGTGCAATAACCTCTCCAACACCATTTAAATCCATCAATTTTTCTTTAGCATCATCAGATATAACAAGATTTAAAAAATCATCAATTGCATCAAAATGATTTGCAATAACAGAGGAGTTAACAAAACCCACATGCCTGATACCCAGAGAATATATAAATCTATTAAAATCTATATTTCTGGCTTTCTCTATATTATCAAATAATTTTTTTACTGATTTTTCACCAAAACCATGCATTTGCTCTATGCTAACATCTAATATTGCGTCCTTTTCTTTAAGTGTAAATATATCTACAAAATCTTTTATAAGCAATTTGTCGTAAAAAAATTGCACTAAGGCTCCTGATAACCCAACTATATCAAAAGCATTTTTAGAAACAAAATGAGATAAACGCTCCACTACTTGAGCTTTACATTTAATACCACCCATGCATCTCTTTATCACATCACCGTCCATCCCTTTTATTTCGCTATTACAAACAGGGCAATGTGTAGGAAAGTTAAATTTCTTTACATCTGGTTTTCTAAGATCCATGTCCACTTTGATAATTTGTGGAATAACATCTCCAGCTCTTCGTACAACAACAATATCTCCTATCCTAACGTCATTACGAATTATTTCATCTTCATTATGTAATGATGCTCTAGTAACCAATACGCCACCTAAATTTACTGATTCCAAAATTGCAACGGGAGTCACTGCTCCAGTCCTACCTATCTGAATCTTTATATCATTAACTTTTGTCTTACCATGCTCTGCAGGAAATTTATGTGCAACAGCCCATCTTGGAGATCTTGCCGTATTACCCAATATATTTTGAGTCTTTATATCATTTGTTTTATATACCAACCCATCGATATCATAATCTAATTCAGCTCTTTTAGAACACATTTTCTCATAATAACTTAGTACATCTTCTGCTTTCGTAAGCAATTCAACATGAGGATTTACTATAAAACCAAAACTTTTTAAATTATTCATCAATTCATTCTGAGTTTTTATATTTTCTACTCTACCTCCCCAAACAAAATATTTTAACTTTCTTTCCTTTGTAATACCTGAATCTAATTGGCGCAAAGAACCAGAGGCAGCATTTCTAGGATTGGAAAAAGTTTGTTTTCCTACTTTTTCATTTTCCTCATTCAATGTTAAGAAATCCCCTTTCCCCATATAAACTTCACCACGAACCTCAAGATCAATTTTCTCCCCTATATGCAATGGAAATTCATCTATTGTTTTTATGTTTGCAGTAACATCCTCCCCAAACATTCCATCACCCCTAGTTGACGCATATTCAAGATTTCCATTTTTATAATATGCAGAAAATGATAACCCATCTATTTTTGGTTCACATTGAAATTCTATTTCTGAATCTGTAGATAATAACTTTTTAATTCTTGTAAAAAAATCTCCTAATTCACTTTCAGAAAAAACATTGTTAATTGAAAGCATAGGATAAGAATGTTTTATTTTGGCGAATCCATGCCCAGGCTCAAAACCTACATTTTCTGAAGCACTACCACTTTTTTGTAACTCAGGATACTTTTCTTCTAATATCCCAAGTTCAACTCTAAGTTCATCATATTCCTGATCTGTAATAACAGATGCGTTCTTTATGTAATATAGCTCATCATGCCTTCTGATCTCTTTTCTAAGAAAATCCAATCTTCTTTTTGCATCAAACAAGCTAAATTCCATAAAAACAACTTGTTAAAAAATATAACATAAGCGCTTAATTAACTATTAAGTAGCTTATACATCGTTTTACCTATTTCAGAAGGAGATATAGAGACAGTTATACCAGCACTTCTCATAGCTTCCATTTTGTATTCAGCAGTATCATCTCCACCAGAAATTATAGCTCCTGCATGACCCATTCTTTTGCCAGGAGGTGCAGTAACACCCGCTATAAACCCTACTGTAGGTTTTTTTATCTTATGATTTTTTATAAATTCAGCAGCCTCTACTTCAGCTAAACCACCAATCTCACCTATAACTACAATTGATTCTGTTTTATCATCATGCAAAAACATATCGATTATATCTATAAAATTTGTACCATTAATTGGATCACCACCAATTCCCACACATGTAGATTGACCCAATCCTTCTCTAGATGTTTGAGCAACAGCTTCATATGTTAAAGTACCAGATTTTGAAACTATACCAACAGTACCTTTCCTGTGTATATATCCAGGCATAATGCCTATTTTACATTCACCAGGGGTTATAACGCCAGGACAGTTTGGTCCTATTAACCTAGTTTTAGAATTTTTCAATGCCTTTTTTACTTTTAGCATATCAAACACAGGTATACCTTCAGTAATACAAACAACTAATTCAATATTTGCATCAATAGCTTCTAATATTGAATCTGCAGCAAATGGGGGTGGAACATAAATTACGGAAGCATTTGCTTGTGTTTTCTTCACAGCTTCTTCCACAGTATTAAAAACAGGTAAACCAAGATGTTGAGCACCACCCTTTCCAGGGGTAACACCACCAACCATCTTTGTACCGTATTGTATAGCTTGTTCAGAATGAAAAGTACCTTGAGTACCTGTAAAACCTTGGCATATAACCTTAGTTTTAGAATTTATTAAAATTGACATATATTCTCCTAATTTACCATATTCACTATTTTTTCTGCAGCATCTTGCAAGTCATCAGCAGATTTCAAACTCAGACCAGATTTTTTAAGAATCTCTTTACCTAATTCTGAATTTGTTCCTTCTAATCTCACAACAACTGGAACCGAAATATTAATCTGTTTTGCGGCAGAAACTATACCATTTGCTATGATATCACATTTCATTATTCCACCAAATATATTGACCAATATACCTTTTACATTTTGATCTGAAAGTATTATCTTAAATGCTTCTGTTACTTTTTCAGTTGTAGCACCTCCACCAACATCTAAGAAATTTGCAGGCTCTCCACCAAAGTGTTTTATAATATCCATGGTTGCCATAGCAAGCCCAGCACCATTTACCATACACCCTATTGATCCATCCATCTTAACATAACTCAGATCGAATTTTCTTGCTTCAACTTCCATTTCATCCTCTTCTTTAACATCTCTCATTTTTTCTATATCAGGATGTCTATATAAAGCATTGTCATCAAAATTAAATTTTGCATCTAAAGGAATAAATCTACCATCATCTGTTTCTACAAGAGGATTTATTTCTATCTGATCCGCATCTGTCTCAACGAAAGATTTATACAAAGCCTTAACTACCTTTGAAAAACTTTTGATCTGAATTTTATTCAATCCCATACCAAAAGCTAATTTTGCTATATGAAAATTATGTATCCCTATTGTAGGGTCAACATGAACATTTAATATTTTATCAGGTGTGTTATGCGCAACTTCTTCAATATCCATACCACCTTCTGTAGATGCAATGATAGTAACACTCTCGTTATTTCTATCTAATACCAAAGAAACATAATACTCTTTTTTAATGTTGCTACTAGCTTCAACATAGATCTTATGAACAATCTTACCCTCTTCGCCTGTTTGAGGAGTTATCAATGTCATACCAAACATGCTAGCAGCTTCTTTCCTAGCTTCTTCTTCTGTTTTCACAAGCTTGACGCCGCCTGCTTTACCCCTTCCTCCTGCATGCACCTGAGCTTTTAAAACCCAAAAATCTGATTTAATACTTTTAGTCGCCTTTATAACTTCTTCAACATTATTTGCCAAAATCCCTTCAGGAACTTCTAATCCATATTTAGACAAAATCTGTTTCGCTTGATATTCGTGAATATTCATAACAATTATAAAAAATGATATTTACGTAACTATAATTAATAACAGTCACGTTGTAAATGTTAATTGTTTTATATTCTCAAATATCCAACTAAGATCCCTGCATAACTAGCAATTTGTTCTTTATATTGAAGTTGTTTTATAACTTCCCGTCGCTCTTCCTTTTGTGCAATTTAGTTGACTTATGAAAATACTTTTGTAGGATTGATGCAATTGAAATGAAAAATATGATCATGTGTAGGTATATATCTTTATTTATTGCTCTATTTTGCTTTGTATCATGCACTCATAACGAATCTCAAAAGATTGATTTTTGGGAAAATAATGATGTTGCCGCTGTAATTTCCGGATGCACAACTCATATAAAATCTCCAGAAAAAGCTAAAACTTGTAAAACATCATGGAAAAACGATACAGGTGACATTTTTGTAATAAACAAACCTATGGATGTGAAATTTGTCAAACCTGGAACATATGAATTCGTGGGTTATGATTATAACTATACACCTAAGCGAAACTTAGGTGGCTTTATTTTTTCTGGAGATCCCACCAAAAAAAGATATCAAAAATTTTCAGACTCCATATCACTTTTTACCAAATTTACTGTAAAGGCAAAAGATGTTGTGTATATAGGGAATCTAAATGCTGATTTTAGAGAAAATAAAAATATCATTACTGCTTTTGAACTTTCATACGAAGCAGAAACTGCAAAAAATTATTTGCAAAAAAAATATCCATCATTAGTAGAGAGAATGCAGGTAAAAAAAGTATTTTTTTCACCACAAGCTGGGGCTATAAAAAATTTATTTAACAAGGATAAAGATCGTGAAAAAGGAAAATCATAAATTACAATTTTTTAAAAACATAGTATTTTTAATACTACTTTTAATACTACCATCATGTGCAACTTATAAAAAAACTCCAGAACAAAATATGCTGGACTTTAAAGAAGGTAGAGTAGGTGCTGTTATAAGTGGATGCAGAGCACAGCATTTTGATTACCCTTTGTTCTCTAGAAAGTTAGAATTATTACAAATCCCTTGCCATGCTTCTTGGCGTAATTTTGAGTATAATAAAAAAAATATAAAAAAGTCTTTACATAGTCATTGGAATCCTTTCGAAGCTGATACAGCAACTTTTTATGGCTTTATGAATATACAATTTCTAGAGCCTGGAACGTATAGATTTTTAGAGTTTTCTGCCAGCTTAGATACAAGTCGATATGTAGCTTATTCAAGCAAAGATAAATCTTCTATCTTTACTGATTTCACTGTAAAAGCAGGAGAAGTTATTTACATAGGAGATCTTTTTGTTGATCTAGCAAAAAGTACAAAGCTTGTATTGCATTCATTTAGTATGAGGTATTATAAACTTGATAATATTCAAATTGACAAAAAATACGCTGAGTTAGAGTATAAAATTCAAAACAGATATGTAACTCTTACAGAAAGTGCAGCTTTTGCAAAAAAATATATCCCGATACTAGTGCTCCAAACTCATTGAAATACGGCGTTTCATATATCTGAAATATAGTGTAAAATTAGCTAAAATATTTTTACAATTGGGTGTATATAGTGGCTATAAAATATAA
>JBKEHD010000028.1:0-11119 GCA_046710445.1 Candidatus Midichloriaceae bacterium | reverse complement strand
ATTGATGAAAACCTATGTAAGTCTCCAAATCTTGAGAAAACATAATTTTTGTTGATAGGGGATTACTATACACCTCTTCAATAGGTTTCTTTTTTAAAATACTAGGCTTTGATTTGTATAAGTAAGAAAAGCTCTCATCTAGATCATATCTGCTTACTATATATGAATTCTTATCTCTAACTAAACCAATATTCTCCATATTAGATGTGTCTGCATCGTATACCAATCTTGATACTAAAGTTGTTAAGAAAAATCCTGTGATTTCTGTATCTCCGATTGTGCTGTTTACATATTTTGTATTATCATGAGCTACATTAAAGCTGTCTAAGTTTTTGGAAACATTGATCTGACCAATAAAAGAAGCGCTTGGTATATTTGGATTATTAAAATACCAATAAACGATATAATGTTCCGAGAACATTTTTGTGGGTGTGAAATTATCATATTTTGTTATTTTAAGTTGAATTTCCCCATTTTCACTTTCCACTAAATTTGTTGGTTGAAAATATTTCTCCCCTAGAATCAATTGTAGTATCTTGGAACTAACATACTCGTTTATTAATAACGATGTAGGTCCAGACTTCATTATATGATCTTCACATATTAGAACATCACTATGAAGGTCTCCCTTTTGTTTTTTACAACCACTTTCCATAAAAACCCCTCCTTACATTAAAGTTTTTGCATTTTAACAGATAAGAAATAGAAAAACAAATATATTGAGATTATACATTTATAAATAAAGAAATTGCAGTTTTATAAAGATTTTTATATAATGAATTATGCGTAATTTTAAATTTATATATGTCGTCTGAAGGAGGAATGACAACTGGTGGGTCTATAGGTGGCGGTATGGGTATGGATACCACACTTTTAAAAGACCTAAATGTATCATTCGAAAATTTACAAGAGTCCAAAAATTTAGGATCTACTATTAAGAATACGCCTTTTTCAGCACTCGCTAAACTTGCAGAAGGAATGAAGGGGCTACATGACACACTTAATTTATCCTCTTTAACTCCCCTGACGCAAATATCACCTCCCACAACACCCATAGGTGCTGGAACAAAAATTGCTGGTTTGATGAGTAGAAAAGGATAATGTCCTCAGACTCTGAATTAATAAAATCTAAAATCCAAATTTCGGATGTAATAGGAAGGAAATTAAGCCTAAAAAATAGAGGTGGGGATAATTTTTTAGCATTATGTCCATTTCATAAAGAAAAAACACCTTCATTTTCTGTAAGCGATTCAAAAGGAATATTTCATTGCTTTGGATGTGGAATAAATGGCGATGTTTTCACTTTCTTAATGAAACATGATGGTATCAGTTACAAAGAAGCTTTAGAAAAATTAGCTGAGACTGCTGGATTAACATTAACAAAAAAAGTAAAAAACGACCCTCAAACCAAATTAGTTTCAAAATGTTTTGAAATACATTTGTTTGTTTCTAATTTTTATCATGAAATTTTATTTTCGAAAGATGGTGAAGAGGCTATGAAATATATAAAATCTAGAAATATTAGCATAGACACCATAAAATGTTTTAAAATAGGTTTTTCGCCAAAAAATTCAAATATTTTATTAAACAAGTTAAAAGAAGTTTTTACTATGGACGAGTTGCTTCAATCAGGGGCAATACAACAAAAAAATGATCATGTTTATGATCCTTTTTATAATAGAATAACATTTCCTATTCATGACCAATTCGGGAAATGCATAGGTTTTGGAGGTAGAACTTTAGGAGAACAACAGCCAAAATATCTAAACTCTTCTGAAAATCCAATTTTTAAAAAAAGCGCAAATTTATATGGATATAGCTTAGCAAAAACTCATATTCACAAAAGTAGTGAAGTACTAGTAGTAGAAGGATATATGGATGTGATAGCATTAGCAAATATTGGAATAAAGCATGTTGTAGCGCCACTTGGAGCAAATATAAAAGCATCTCAAATAGAAATGTTATGGAAAGTATGCTCCGAACCAACGATTTGTTTTGATAATGATCTCGCAGGGAAAAATGCTATGAAAAAAATAGCATATGATATTTTGACAAAAATTACATATGATAAATCCTTGCAATTCATACATCTAACAGGGTGGAAAGATCCTGATGAAATAATACAAAACAAAGGAGTTGAATTCTTTCAAGAAGTATTAAAGAAAAGTTTATCAATAGCGGATTATCTATTTGATATAGAATCACAAAAAATACCACTAAATACACCAGAGAAAAAAATACTTCTTAAAAAAAATCTAGAAAAAGTAGAAAATGAGATACAAGATTTAGGACTCAGAAAAGCATATAGCCAACATTTCAAAAGCAAATATTACGATTTATTAAGAAGTTTATTGAAAAAAAATAAAACCAATAATTGGCATTTAGAAAAAACTAAAATTCCCATGATGCCAACTAACAAAATAAAAGATTTTGAAAATCATATAATAATTGGTATTTTACTTAATTATCCCATAATATTGGAAGACAATGAACTTTTTGAAGAAGTGATAGCTATAGATTTACCTAATTACCTTGACAAGATAAGATCTCTGGTATTGAATGCCTCACCTATAATTAATGCTAAAAAACCACATAATATAATATATGAGCATTCAGTAATTTGTAACAATGAATATAGAGATTATATAAAAGGAAAATTGGAACAAATGAAAATTTCTATAGAATTTCTGACAAAAAATGACGTTATAGTTTTATTTAAAAAAGCTCTTTGTATAAAAAAAATTCAAATGATCAAGAAAGAACTTGAATTATTGAAAAAAGAGTTACTAATAACTTTTGATAGTAAATTAATGACTAAGATGTTATTCCTAAAGGAATATGAGAAAGAGTTAGAAAATTTATTACAAACAACATGATATTTATAAATTAGTAAAAATTTATGGCAACAAATCATAATGCGATCCTTAAAAATAGTGATTTACACACTAAGCTAAAAGAGTATGTAAAAATAGGTAAAATTTCAACAAAAGAACTTGAGGCTATATTACCGGAAGATACTAAAATTGACATGATAGATACGGTAATGACATTTTTATCGGAATCTGGAATTCTTGTCATTGAAAATGATAAGATTGACGAAAAAGAAGAAAAGAATGAACAAAAAGATGAAGAATTTGTAGTTTCTGATGGAAACCTTACAAACTCTGATGGGAGCGAAGATCCTGTTAGAATGTATTTGAAAGAAATGGGTCACAGGAAATTACTAACAAGAGAAGGCGAAGTAATAGTAGCAAAACAAATAGAGGAAGGAAAAAATAAAAAGGTGTTTTATTTAATACAAACACCAATGGCTCTCAAAGAGATGCAAGAATGGTATGATGATATACTGACAGGAAAAAAATTACTTAGAGAAATTATAGATATAGATACCATAATTAGCGATGATTACAAAGAAAATGATAGTCAAAAAAATGAAAGTTTTGAGGAGAATGACGATTTTGAAGAGTCAGATGATGACGCAGATAGCAATGTATCAATATCCTTTATAGAGAACGATATAAAACCAAAAATTTTATCAAAACTTCTTGAAATATCTAATTATAGTAAAAATTTATTGGATCTAGGTGAAGATTCTCCAATAGACAGTGATACCTCTACTGAGGTAGAAAATATTACGACCAAAATATCTGAAATATTTAAAGAAATAAAAATTAATGACGATTATATTGATAATGTTTTTACCAAATTAAAAGAGTTAAATAAAAATATTATCGCAGAAGAAATGCGTATAATAAATTTAGCTATAAAATCCAAAATCAACAGAAAAAAATTCTTAGAAAGTTATAATTCTCTGAAAATAAATAAAGACTGGATACAATCTTTTAAAAAATTGGGGAAGAAATTTGAAAATTTTGCCAATGAAAATTCAGATCATTTTCAAACAATAGATTCTGTTTTTAAAAAAATCTCCTCACAATCAGGATTAAGCATACAGCACTTCAAATCTATTTTTAAAAAAATAGAAAAAAAAGAAAGAGAAGTTATCATAGCAAAAAAACATATGATAGAGGCAAATTTAAGACTAGTTATATCAATTGCAAAAAAATATGCCAATCGTGGATTACCATTTTTGGATTTGATTCAAGAAGGCAACATAGGCTTAATGAAAGCAGTCGATAAATTTGAATACAGAAGAGGCTACAAATTCTCTACATATGCAACCTGGTGGATAAGACAGGCTATCACTAGATCTATAGCTGATCAAGCCAGGACAATAAGAATACCGGTTCATATGATTGAAACAATAAATAAAATCATCAGAACTTCCAAACAATTAGAACATGATTTTGGAAGAGAACCAACCCCTGAAGAAATAGCTAATCATCTTGCTATCCCAGTTGATAAAGTACGAAAAGTTCTAAAGATTTCAAAAGAACCAATGAGCTTAGAAAATCCAGTAGGTGATGATGAAGGAAGTATGTTAAGAGATTTTATCGAAGATGTGGATGCTGTGCAGCCCATAACTTCAGCAGTTCATTCTGATTTAAGAGAGAAAACGACAAAAGTATTAGCAACATTAACCTCCAGAGAGGAACGTGTTCTAAGGATGAGATTTGGTATAAGCATGGAAGGAGACCATACCCTTGAAGAAGTGGGAAAACAATTCGATGTAACAAGAGAACGTATAAGACAGATTGAAGCTAAAGCTTTAAGAAAATTACGACATAAAACAAGAGCAAAAAAACTAGATGGCTTTGTTGAATAATAATTTTTGTATCAATTAATGCTAGAATATAAAGAATACATAGATAGCTCTGTTAAGAAAGTAAAACGTATTCTCTTTATGTTTCATGGATATGGTTCTAATATGGAAGATTTGATTAATCTATCCCCAGAATTATCTACGTATATTCCAGATACTTTATTTATTTCACCAAATGCTCCAAATAAATTCGAAGGAAATATTGGAGATAATTACAGACAATGGTTCAGCTTATCCAATAGATCTAAAGATTATTTGCTTGATGGGTTAGAAAGTGTAGAAAACATAGTTTGTGAATTTATAAAAACCCAACTTAAAAAACATGAATTAGATCAGGACAATTTATGTTTGCTTGGATTTTCACAAGGTACAATGCTCATATTACACCTCGTGTTAAAAGGGCTAATCCATCCAAAAACACTATTAGGATATTCTGGTTGCACCATTGAAAATGATTGGGATTATAGAGATAACAATAAAACCACAAATATCATGCTTATTCATGGCATTGAAGACGATGTTGTAAATGTAAAAGAAATGGAGAGAAGCGCTGTATTATTAATAAAAAATGGATTTAAAGTAGAAACACATATTTCAAGATATTTAGCTCACGGCATAGATGCCGATGGTATCAAACAGGGTGGTTCTTTTTTAAAAACCAATTCATGAAAGAGGCAGATAAATTTCATCAAAAATGGTGGAATAATATTGATATATTTGCATTGGCTAATATTCTGATCATCATGCTTCTCGGAATGCTTCTTTTAACTTCCGCTGGTATTGGAGTTGCAGAAAAACTAAACCTTCCTAATTATTATTTTATAAAAAGACAACTAGTATATTTATTAGTGGGACTATTGACCATTTTTTGTTTATTTTTTTTCAACGAAAAATACATCAGAAGATTTATATTATTAGGATTGGTATCTACTATAATTTCACTTGTACTAGTCATTTTTTTTGGTGAAGCTATAAAAGGCTCTAAAAGATGGTTAAATATAGCACATTTCTCTTTTCAACCATCTGAATTTTTAAAGCCATTTTACATATCATTTCTTGCCATAATACTCTCTCATCAAAAAAAGAAATTAAATTTCAAAATGTTTTCTATATGTATATCTTTTAATATTCTGATAGCAATATTACTACTACTTCAACCGGATTTTGGGATGACTATAACAAATACAGTAGCAACATTTGCTCTTCTTTTTATAGCTGGTATAAAACTTTCATGGGTAATAGTAATATTATTATTTGGAGTGCTGTCATTGTATTCAGCATATACAATACTCCCTCATGTAGCACTGAGAATAGATAAATTTATGAACCCAGTAACTTCATCAAATTACCAAGTAAAAAAATCACTCTCCTCTTTTTTAAATTCTGGTTTTTTCGGAAAAGGTCCAGGAGAAGGTACAATAAAATATAATTTACCAGACTCACATACTGATTTTATTTTTGCTGTGGCTGCTGAAGAATTTGGGCTGATATTTTGCTTAATGATAATTTTAGCATTTACAGTTTTCTCTCTTAGAGGATTTTGGAATTTAACAAAATTAAATTCTACTTTCAATATATACGCATGCTTTGGAATATTAATGTACTTTTCAATGCAATTTCTATTTAATATAGGCGTAACACTTAATTTATTTCCAACAAAAGGAATGACTCTCCCATTTATCAGTTATGGAGGTTCATCCATCTTATCATTTTCCATAGCTATAGGTATATATTTAAACCTCACACAAAAAAAATATCAATCCAAAAAAGAGAATAGAAAAACATTTATCTTTTCTCAAAAAAAATAATATTTTTGCATTTAATGCATCAAGCTTCAAATGACTAATTATGAAGAAGTATACAAAAATTAAGTTGTTATAGACTTATGCATGAGCAATAGTTTATTGATATCAATACTTGCACCACCCACTAAAAACCCATCTAGAGAATTTATTTTATTTAACTCTTGTATGTTTTTTTCATTAACAGATCCACCATATAAAAATTTTACAGTAAACTGATTAGGGATTAATTTTAAAGTAGAAATAATTTCCTCAATCTGCTCAGCACTGGGTATAATTCCACTGCCAATACACCATATAGGTTCATAAGCTATAAATATTTCCCTGCCATTATATTCCTCCAATGATGGTAAAGATTCAATAACTTGATCAATTAAAAATTTCAAATAATCTTCATGTTTTCTAGTATCTAAATTTTCACCAATACAAATAATAGGAGTGATATTATATTTAAGAGCAAACTCTACTTTTCCCCTCACCATATAATTATCCTCATTATTACACTCTCTAACTTCAGAATGTCCAATAATAGCATAATCACAGCCCATATCTGCAACAGATTTTAATGTTATTTCTCCAGTGCTTGCACCCGCATCAATCAAAGAAAAATTTTGCACACCTATTTTTATATTAGAATTTTTAATATTCTCTAATACTTTTTGTAAATAAATAGTTGGAGGACATATAACAATATCACATAAATCATGAACCAGTTCATGAATATCTGAAATCTTATTATTGATAGTATTAAGATCTTGGATATAATTTTTCCAATTAGCTATTAATATCTTTTTTCTTTTCATTATGCTTTTTCTTTGAATACTTTTTCTTTGAAAATTTTTTCCTTTTGTAATTTGCTATTTTTCTTACCTCTTCTTTCGCTTCTTCACTTAAATTAACATATGCTTCGTCAAGTTTATCATAATACTGATCCACTTCTTTCTTTACATCATCTGAAGCATCTTTAATTAGCATACTATAATCAAATCTTTTATAAACTTTAACATCAGTACTAACTTCAGTATTAACTTCAGTATTAACTTCAGAAGCATTAGAATCACATGCATTCACATTATTAAACAATAAAGAACTTGTTGCCGCTAAAACAAAGATTATATTTTTATTATTTTTCATTTTTCTACCCAAATATATTAAATCAATATTCCTTATAGGAGCTTGTTTGCCCCAAAGAAACAGGAAAGTAATATACTACTTTATTTCTTTGTTTACCAATATTTTCTGCAACAATCAAATGAATCTGATTTTTTTGAATTTCTTTATTGAACCCTTTAATGCTTGCTTGATTATCAAATTCAGGAAAAAAAATCATTGTTTGTAATGGTAAAAAATTTTCATGCATAATTTTTAATATTATATACGGTTTAGTATCATCATTCGTACCAGGATAAATGGTGATAAATTCATAATTACCTTTATTATCCGTTATATACTTTCCTGAACTTCTAAAATATTCATCGTTACTTTTATCATTGTTATCTTCCTCAAACTGATACACCCCTTTATCATTCATTTGCCATATACTAACTGTAGCTCCTGCAATAGGGACACAATTTGCATCTTGCAATCTACCCTTTATTATTATCTTTTTTCCTTCAGCAATTCCGAAAGAATCATATGATTTTGTAAGGTCATTAGACTGCTTTGGATCTGGCAATATCCCCATAGTCCAAATTTCTGGAGTAGTAGGGCATTCACCAATTTCTTCAGCTTTTAAAGCACCAGCACCGAATATTACAATAATAAAAAAACTAAATACAATCCTAAACGCCATATTCTGCATACACATAATTATATAGTTACTAAAAATTTCTTTCTTTATGATAAATCAAAAATAAAACTAGCAAAAGGAATATATAATATATACCATACCCACCTTTATAATATGCAAATATACTAATGAAAATATCTCTTTGTCAAATTAACCCTATTTTAGGAGATATAAATTATAATTTAAATAAAATAATAGCATTTTATGAAAAAGAAAAAAGCAAATCTGATTTAATCGTATTCCCAGAGCTAAGTTTAACCGGCTATCCATTAAAAGATTTAGTAAAAAATCAATCACTTATCTCTAAAACTGAAAACGCATTGTCAAAATTAACAAATTACGTGAAAACAACTCCTTTAATCTTGGGAACTCCAATAAAAAAACCAACAGGCATATTTAATGCTGCGGTATTAATTAATAATGGAATCATAGAAAATACAATATATAAGCATAATCTTCCCAATTACAGCGTGTTTAATGAATCTAGAAATTTCACAGCATATAAAAACTATAGTAGATCAATTACTATAAATGGAACAAAAATAGCAATACTTATTTGCGAAGATGCATGGCATGATGAGGCCATAAATTTCTATCATGAAGATAAACCTGATTTTTTCCTTATATTAAACGCCTCCCCATATGAAATTGGGAAATTAGAGAGCAGATATTCTGTTACAAAAAGATTTTCAGAAAAATATAATACACCAATTGGATATTTAAACCTCGTTGGTGGACAAGATGATCTGGTATTTGATGGTAGAAGCTTTATATTAAATGGAAATGGAGACTGTATAGCCCTTGCTAAGCGCTGTTCTGAAGATATTATCAATATTGATACAAAAAACATTAATAAATCTGCAATAAGTGATTTTGAAAATAAAGATGAAGAATTATATGAAATTTTACTACTAGCATTAAAAGATTATGTAAGAAAAAATGGATTTGAAAAAATAATATTGGGGTTGTCTGGCGGTATAGATTCTGCTTTTATTGCGGTATTAGCTGCAGATGCATTAGGAGCGAATAACGTAAAATGTGTCATGCTCCCTTCTAGATACAACTCAAAAAAAAGCTTAGAATATGCAAATAAATTGATAGCTAATATTCAGTGTATACATGAATTGATTGATATTGATAAATTATACGAAAATTTTCTTTCTATATTTGATGAGATGTACAATACTTCTTCATTAAAAGATGTGACTTCTCAAAATTTACAAGCGAGAATAAGAAGTGTAATATTAATGGGTGTTTCTAATCAAGAGAATTCATTACTAATCTCTACGTCAAATAAATCAGAATCTGCAGTGGGATATACAACATTATATGGCGATATGAGTGGTGCATTTGCTCCAATAAAAGATGTATATAAAACTCAAATATACGAATTATGCAATTGGAGAAATAAAAATATTCCAAAAAATACTTCAATAACTTCATTAAATGTAATTCCAATAGAAATTATAAATAGAGAGCCTTCTGCAGAATTATCATATAATCAAAAAGATTCTGATAAACTGCCTGAATATAAAATTTTAGATGAAATACTGTTCCATCTGATTGAAAATGAAATAAGCATGTATGAAATAGCAAAAAAAACAGATAGTGACATTGAAACAATAAAAATGATATCAGGCATGATAAAACTTTCTGAATTCAAAAGGAATCAAGCGCCTATAGGTCCTAAAATATCATCAAAAAGCTTTAATAATGATAGGATTTATCCCATCACTTATAAATAAAGATATAACATTGTTTTTGCATTACTCTAAAATTCAACGCTTCTTTAATGTCACTCTCCCTTATACAATCTGATTCTCTTAAATCTGCTATCGTTCTTGCTACTTTTAAAATTTTATTTAATCCTCTCATAGAAAATTTAAATTTTTGCATTGCCTTATACAAAACATCTTTAGATGTTTCATCCAATTCTGTATGCAACTCTAATTCAACTCCTTCAAGTTCAGAATTTGTTCTTATTTTAATATCCTTATATCTTTTTAATTGTATCTCTCTAGCATTCTTCACTCTCTCTAAAACCTTAGAAGAATTTTCTCCTTCTTTCTCGTATTTTACACTAATAGCATCAATTTCTTGCATTTCCACTTGAATGTCAAATCTATCGAATAATGGACCAGATATTTTGCTCTTATAATCCATTGCACATTTTGGCACTCTATTACATTGAAGACTATCATTCCCATAATACCCACATTTACACGGATTCATCGCAGCAATCAATTGAAAATTTGCTGGATATGAAATATGAGAATTAACCCTAGATATTGTAACAACTCTATCTTCTACAGGCTGTCTCAAAGATTCTAAAACATTCCTTTGAAATTCTGGTAATTCATCTAAAAACAATACACCCAAATGACTTAATGTAATTTCACCCGGCTTTGCTAATTTTCCACCACCTATCATTGCTGGTAATGATGCTGAACAATGTGGTGATCTAAAAGGTCTAGTGGTAACCAATCCATCTTGCTCTAAATTTCCAGAGATGCTTGCTATAACACTTGTTTCCAATATTTCTTCTTTAGTCATAGCGGGAATTATCCCTGGAAGACGTCTTGCCAACATAGATTTGCCAGAACCTGGGGGACCAATCATAAGCATATTATGCGCTCCTGCTGCCGCTATTTCCAAAGCTCTTTTAGCAAATAATTGCCCCTTTACATCAATTAAATTTGGATATTGCACTTCTTCAAAACAAGCATCTTTGGTTTTTGTATAAGCTATTTCCCCCTTACCCTTAAAATGATTAATGATCTCAATCATATTTTTTGGAGCAAGTAT
>JBKEHD010000027.1:0-11362 GCA_046710445.1 Candidatus Midichloriaceae bacterium | reverse complement strand
GGTAAAGCTGAAAAAACTATACCCCGTATTTCAATGAGTTTGGAGCACTAGAACAGATGAACAAATAGATGAAGATAAAAAGAAAAAGGCAGAAAGGGGGACCATACGTAAAGCATTCGATAAAACAATTGATTTTTTTTCTGCTCCATCAGTTATAAGAATTATATCATTTATATCTTTGATAGGATTAGCATTTAGTCCTCTTGGACCTATTGCTATAGCTATTGCTGTTACAGTATCAGTTTCTTGTATGGTATATGGAGTTATAAATGAAGGAAAGATATTAAAAGACTTAAAGGTTCAACAGAATGAAGGTAAAGCTGTTGAAGAATTGATGGAGATGAGGGGGGAGCAATTAGAAATATTAGCAAATAATCCAAAGTTAGCTGCAGTGTTGATGAAAGATATAAAGAGTCCTGAAAAAAAAATTGGGTTTGATAAAACTGTTGAAATAAAAAATGCAATGGAGGGTATGCCAGAAACACTTGTTCCTTTTTTAGGTAACTTGATGTCTGGGAATCCTGTTTTTATAGCTGTAGGTACATTTACATTCGCTACAAATACTTTTTATAATATCTCGGAAGAAGTATTATTTAGCAAGCAACGTGATCAAATGATGGATATAACTAAAGAAAATCAAAATTTGCTTGGTATTGAATTTCCAATAGGCAAAGGTGGTAATTTTTTAAAAGATCAGTTGCTAGAAAATAAAGCAAAACTACATGCTTTAGAAAAAATGAAGGACACAAACGAGAGTGATCCTGAAAAAACAAGAGAAGAATTTGATAAAATTAAAGAAAAATATAAAGCAGAACATAAAGATGACTACAAAGAAAAGTACGAAGTGAAAGGTGATGTATTAGCTCATACAAAAGAAGCTTTTCAACAAAGCTTTTCATACGAAAAGAGTAGAGAAATGCTTGCTCCTATGGCATATCATAATGAAGATAAAAACAGCACTTTAACTATTGATATTCAACAAAAACAAAATGCTATAATACAGCAACAAAGGATGAAAGAAGAAGGTATTGGAAATAATAAAAAAAATGTGGAAAAAAAATCTACCTTCGTAGAAAAATTAAAATCAAAATCTGACTATATAGAAAAAACTATTTGATAAATATGGCTAAACTTTAATTTTGCAACTAATATCAAATCTCTATATTATATTTAAAGCTTTTTTTGCATTATAAATTCTAGCACAAGATTCTTCAATTCTGGACTTCTTTATCTCACCACTAAGCACTTTGCTTTTTATAATATTAATTACTTCATTGGGAGTTATATCCCATGGATCTTTCTCAGTAGAATTGGGGGAAATTGCTAAGTTTTTTGAAAAAATTAACATATCGTTACCAGCATTAATCGCCAAAGTTATTACATCTTCTACACTAAAATTATCGCTAATAGCTTTCATTTCCAATGCATCCGTTATAACCAATCCTCGAAAATTCATATTATTCCTCAATATGTCAGTAACCATTCTTTTTGACAAACTTGCAGGGTAACCTCTTGAATCTAAATTATTATTAATAATATGCGAAGTCATAACGGAGGTATGCAATTTACTATCAAAAATATTAATATACGGTTTTGTTTCTAATTTAAAATTAGCAGAATGAGTCATATCAACCATATTTTTATGCGTATCACCCCTTGAAAGACCATGACCTGGAAAATGTTTAAGAGATGTTAATATCCCATATTCTTTATGTGCCTCTATAAATTTTATTGCATAATTTGTTATAATATTTACATCCGAACCATAGCTTCTTTCTAAGGCACCTATAACTGAAGATGGTGTGTCTGAATCAAGATCTATACATGGAGCTAAATTAAAATTTATCCCATAAGTTTTCATCTCTCTAGCCATCAATGAATATTTTTCATAGGCTTCACGATACGAAAAATATTTTGACATTCTTTTTGCTGAAATAGTATCAATAAATCCTTTTTTCTTATTTAATCTTTGAACTCGCCCACCCTCTTGATCTACTGCAACAAATAAATCTTTTCTTCTTTGTGTAATATAATTTGTTAATTTTAATAATTGTTCAGGGTATACGATATTATATCCAAATAGTATTACACCACCTAAATTATGATCCGATATATCTTCATAGATGTTCTGCACAGAAATATCATTTGGTGTTACGCCTCTAAAACCAAAAACCAACATGCTGCCGATCAAACTATGAATATCATCCATAATAAATTACAAATCCTTTTTTATCTTTAAAATTACATCAGTTTGAGCGCTGTATTTATCTATATCAAAAACCATTATATTATCTTTTGAAGAAGTCTTTTTTGGAGTTGCGTTATTAATAATCTGTTTTTTTAAAAAATTTGCTGATTTATTATTAGTTTTTGAGAAAGCTAATAACTGATTGTTATGATTTTTTGCAGTTTTTTCAATCTTATTTATATATAATTTACCCAATTTTGGATTTTTTGAATGATATTGAGCTATAGCAGAATGCCAATTTTTTGTTTTGGTAAAATTTTTAAATAAATATGAAGCTGAATATTCAACATTTAAATGCGGAGTCGCCATTTGCTCTAAATTTTTAAAATGATGTTTATGATATTTATAATTTATTTGGTTACACCCTATATCAATATTTTCTTCACCATTCAAAATATGAACACGCAAAGTATCAACCATTTCTTTTTTATTCTTAAAAAACATAGATTTTCCATTAACATTAGCTGCCCATGGCCACGGCTCCAGTCTTTTTAAATATTTATTCCATTTACCAGATTCTACTTTTGATATGTAATAAAGATAATTATTAGGTATATTATATTTTTTTTCAAAATATTTTACTGCACTCACACAATAATTATAATCATTAGCTCTAAAATCTATAGCATTAGATTTATTGATAGATATTAGTAATCCAAAAAATATGAAAAAGATTTTTAAACAATATCTCATATATAATATGATTTTATCTTTTGGACTTTATAGTTGTATATAACCCTACAGATAAAATAATTATAATATATAATAAGCCAACAAATGGCAGTACAATCCAAGGCTCAAGTATTAAAAATGAAAATAACAAACCAATTATTATTAATATAAATGGTATTTTTTCTTTTGAAACATGTAATTTTTTAGCAGAGTATATTGGTATTTTACTAATCATCAATAACCCTATCACAACTACATATATGGCTATACCCCAATATGAAAGAAAATCTTTTTCTTTTAAAAGATCAAAAGTAAACACCATAGGTATCAACAATAAGACCCCAGCTATAGGCATGGGAAGACCTGTGAAGTAATTCATATTCACACTCTCTTTTTTCATAAGAGCTTGCGCATTAAATCGTGCTAATCTTAAAGCTGAACAGGTTATAAAAAATAGCACAAAAGACCATCCAATCCCTTTGAAAGGTATATCTTTTAAAGACCATAAATATATAGTTATCCCTGGAGCTACACCAAAATTGCACAGATCCGCTAAAGAATCTAATTGCGCACCAAACTGACTAGATGCATTTAATAGTCGAGCTATCCTTCCATCAATCCCATCTAAAAATGCAGCAATAATAATTAGAGCAACTGCTATGTTAAATTTTCCATCCAACGAATATCTTATCGCTGTAATGCCTAAACACATAGCAGCCACCGTTATTATAGATGGGATTAATTTTTGAAAAGGTACTGTAATATTATTCATAAATAATTAATAGATTTGCTAATCAAATTCATACGTAAAGATTATTATTTATTTACAGAAGCAGCTTTTTCAAAATCTGCAATGACAGTCTCAGCACCAATCATTGTTTGCCCTTCTATGACCTTTATGTTCATTGATTGCGGCAAGTATAAATCAACTCTACTACCAAATCTAATAATTCCGTATCTATTACCAGTTGAGACTTTTTCTCCCTCTTTTAAATCACAAATTATCCTTCTTGCAATTAATCCCGCTATCTGTACCAACCCTATTTGAGAACCATTTTCTGTTTCTATCAAAACAAATTGTCTCTCATTATGTTCGCTAGCCTTATCTAGGGAGGCATTAAAGAATTTTCCATGAAAATAATGTAATTTTTTTACAACACCAGAAACAGGAATTCTATTTACATGCACATTAAATACATCTAAAAATACACTCACTCTAGTCATTTTTTCACTTGTATCAGAAATCTCTTTAGGTAACTCAACATCCTTTACTATTCTTTGTACCACGCCATCTGCTGGACTAACAATGATATTTTCTTGAGTTGGAGTAAATCTTTCAGGATCACGAAAAAAGAAAATGCACCAAAGTGTTAATACAACACCAACCCACCCGAGAGCATTAGAAAAAGAAAAAAATATTAAAGTTATTATCGCAAAAACAGCAATGAAAAAATAACCTTCTTTATTAATATTTGGAAAATAGTCTTTTATAAAATCAATCATAAAACTGTATATAGTTATTATATTATATTCTTTATATCATAAAAAAATGTGAAATGTAACTGATCAATAAGTTATTCTGTCATCAAAAATAAAACATTCACCATTCCAAGAGGAATCTGATGCATTTTTTCTGTCTTTAATATATTTAATGATCCCATCTTTTAAATGATAAACATTTTTAAATCCTTGTTGTTTTAAATATGATGTAGATTTTTCACATCTAATTCCTCCAGTACAAAACATAGCAACATTTTTCTCTTTATCATTTTGATCAAAATTTACATCTAACCATTGTTTTAATTCTGTGAAATTATTAATATGTGGATTAATAGCATTACGAAACGTACCCATTGCGTATTCATAATGATTTCTTGTATCAATCAAAACAGTATCTTCTTTTTTAATGAGATCATCCCATTCATCAGAATCAAGATAAACCCCTGGCGAGGATGCATCTAAATTTTCTACTCTAAAAGTTACGATCTCTTTTTTTAATTTTATTTTCATCCTTTTAAAAGGATCTATATTCGAATTACTATGTTTAAAAAGCAAATCAGAAAAAATATCAAATTTTGTTATAAAATCACAAAATAAATTAATACTTTCTTCATCCCCAGATATAGTTGCATTTATGCCCTCTTCTGCAATTAAAATTGTTCCTTTGATTTTGTTTTTTTTACAAAAGCTTAATAAATCTACTTTCAATGTTATAAGAGAGTTTATTTTAATAAATTTATAAAAAGAGATAATATAAAATTTATCCATAAGCTTTAGACCTCTTCTTTTTTGTATCTATCTATAGATTTTTGTATGATTTCCATAGCTTTTTTAGCATCTCCCCATCCAGAAACTTTAACCCATTTTCCGTATTCAAGATCTTTATATCTTTCGAAAAAATGTTCTATTTTTTTTAATAATATTTTTGGTAAATCAGTATGTTCATTAATTTCAGCAAAATATGGATCAATTCTATTTGTAGGAACTGCAAGTATTTTTTCATCTTGACCCTTTTCATCTTCGGTCAATAACACTCCAATTGGTTTAACCTCAATTATGGATTTTGTAGCCAATGGATGATTTGTATAAACAAGTACATCAACTGGATCCCCATCTCCAGATAAAGTATGTGGTACAAATCCATAATTACAAGGATATTGCATACTTGAATTCATAAACCTATCAACGACCATAGATTCCATATGTTTATCAAATTCATATTTTATAGGACCAGCATTCATTGCTATTTCAATGATTGTATTGACTTCTTTAGGGGCATTGTCACCTATTGGAATATTGGAATATCTCATTTGAAAAAAGATTTTTAAACACTAAAGAATATTTAACAATAATTTATCAAAAAGTAAACAATATACTTTTTAAATGAAATTTATTGAATAAATTTCATTATATCTTATAAAAATACAGATTCACCACATCCACATTTTCCCTTTTCATTTGGATTTTTAAAAATAAACCCTGAATGAAGCTTTGTATCTTGGTAATCCAATGTTGTACCAAATACTTTTAGTACTGCAGACTTATCAATAAATATTGCTACTCCTTTCGATATAACCTCTTCGTCATTCTCCTCTTTCTTATCTGAGTATTCGAATTTATATTTATGACCAGAACATCCACCGGATTCAATTTTTATTTTCATTCCTATACAATTATTATCTGCATTTTGAATAATTTCTTTGATATAGGATGCAGCTTCATCAGTAACTGCTATTATATTAGCTTTACTCATTGTAAACCTCCTGTTTTTAATATTTCAATAATTTTCCACATTCTCATACTATAAGAACCCTTGACCAGTATTGTATCATTTTTCTTTATATAAGTTAATATACTTTTTGCTAATTCTTCAGATGTGTTTGTTTTAATACCCTGCACTTTTTTATCAACTTCTTCATATAGAGATTGCATCAAATGCCCAACAGAAAATAATTTATCTATTTGAGATATTTGGATGCTTTTATGAATATTTATTTCATCCTTTCCCAACTCTTTCATATCTCCTAAAATAGCTACAGATCTCCCCCCTTCCTTCTTACGTGCAATTAAATTTTTGATAGCAGACTCCAAGGCTTTAGGACTTGAGTTATACGATTCATCAATAACGGAAATATTATTAGGCAGATCAATTATTTCTCCTCTACCAGAAGAAGGTTTAATTTTTGTTAAAATTTCTTGAGCTTTTTTTAGATCTTTTATCTTTAGCAATGATAAGCATAAAAATATTGATAATGCATTGAATGCAAGATGCTTTCCCAAATCAGGATGAAATTTTTGATTTACTATTTTTTTACAGCAATCAATTTTATAATCATTGTTATTATAATTTTCTATAAAACAATCTTCGTTTTTTTGATCCCCAAACCAAAAAACTTCCACATCATTTTCTTTAGCTAATTTTTGAAAAATAGCTTCATTCACTATGTTTTTATGGGCTATTAATTTACCATTTTTAGTTATATTTGGAATTATTTCTGCTTTTGCTTTTGCTATTCCTTCAATGGAATGAAAAAATTCCATATGAACATTATGCACGTTAGTAATAATTGCTATATCCGGTTTAGCTATTTTACTTATGATATCTATCTCTCCACTATGATTCATCCCCAATTCCAATACACAATAATCTGTATCCAAAGGCGTGTTTGCCAAAGTTAAAGGGACACCATAATGATTATTAAAATTTTTACTTGTAGAATGTGTTTTTCCATATTCTTTTAATACAGAATGTAACATGTTTTTAGTTGTAGTTTTCCCTAAACTTCCCGTTATACATATCACTTTAGCATCAAGTGCTTTGCGTCTATATTCACCTAATTTATTTAAAGACTCTGATACACTCTTCACTTTAAGTAATTTATTTTCATATTCTGGGCAGACGCTTATCTCTTTCTCCACAACACATAATGTTGCACCTAATTTTATCGCTTCTGAAACAAAATCATGACCATCAAAATTATCTCCTTTAATAGCAAAGAAAATATCACCAGATTTAAGACTACGTGTGTCAATTGATACAGCTGTAACATTCGTGATATCTGCAGTAATATTACTATGAAGAGCTTTTTCTAAATCTTTTTTATTCCACAAAGATGTATTGATTGTTTCATTTATCACTTTTATATAATCAAATCTTTAGATTTAAGCACCATTTTAGTATTTTTTGTTATAAAAGCTAGAAATAAAGTTCAATATTCTTTTTCACAAACTATTTCCAAGTATCAGAAAGCTTTTGTCTTCTTTTTCTAATTGCAGATGATGGTATCTTCAATCCATCCCTATATTTAGCTATAGTTCTTCGTGAAATAGATATACCAATCCCCTTTAATGCTTTTGAAATTTCTTCATCAGAAAAAACATTGTTTTGAGATTCTGACTTTATTATATTTTTTATTTTATTTTTTATAGAGGTGCTAGAAAAATTATCTTCTGTAATTTCCGAAGTGATTTGTGAAGAAAAAAAGTATTTTATCTGAAAAATCCCATATAAAGTTTCTATATACTTATTACTTATTCTGCTAATAGTACTTGGATTTATATTTAATTCATTTGCAATGTCCGTTAATACCATGGGTTTTAGGTAATCTACCCCATTTAGGAAAAATTCATATTGCAACTCTATAATTTTTTGAACTACTTCAAGAAGCACCTTTTTTCTTTTGTATAATGTTTCTATAATAAACATGGCATTTTTTTTACCATTAGATATGAACTTATCTTTCTCTAAGTCTTTATTTTGTTCTAGGTAATTATGTTTTTGAAAAATACATTTTGGTATAGCGGAATCATTAATTACTGGATAAAATCCATACTCCTTATCTCCACAAATAATTATTTCAGGAATGAGTGTTTGTGTGGTTTCCGTTATAAAACCGCCTCCAGGCTTTGGATTTAACGATTTTAATTTTTTAATTAAAATTTTCAACTCTTCATCACTTACAGAACATCTTTTTTGTAATTCTTCATAATTCAATTTGCCAATTAAATCCAAGTTATCAAGTAATATTTGAAATTTTACATCATGTATCTTTTTTATTTTTGCCTGTATAGTTAAAGACTCTTTTAAATCTTTAGAATATACCCCAAAAGGTTCAAATTTTTTTAATTCAATAAGTACTTCATTAAATTTCTTGTTCTTAACTTTTAACTCTTTTATAAAATCATCTGTAGATTTTGTTAAATATCCCTGTTCATTTATGCTGTCAGTGATATATAACGCAATATTTTTTTTTTCACTGTCAAAAATACTTAAACTAATTTGAGATATCAAATACTCTTTTAATGTTATTTGTTTATCAGATAATTTTGAAATCATTTCATCTTGATCAAAATGGCTATGGCTTGTTTTAAGATTAGATGAAGATTTTAGCGTATCGTATTTTGAACTATCGTCAATTTCTAAAAATGGGTTGTCTTGGCACTCTGATTGTATGAACTCATTTAATGCTATAGTATTCATGCTTAAAATATTGATAGATTGATACATAGCTTTAGATAAAACCATGCCTTGTGACAACTTTTGACCTTGCTTTAACTCACTCATTTTATACGATTACTACAGCACGCTTCAGTTAAATACATGGTACTATCTTTATACAAAAAATACAAAAACATTTTAAATCTACTCAAATATTGATTTGATAAAAAAATATGATAGAATTTTTAAAATAATTTATTTTTTTTTATGAAAAAAGCAGAACCTGAGCCCAGTTTAATAAAATTTGATATATCTATAGAATCAACCGATTGGACATTTTTAAATTGGGATATTGAAAAATATTGTAATAAAGTGTTACACACTACATTGGATACTACACTTAAAGACAAAAATCTCCCACCTATAGAAATTGCTTTGTTACTCACCAATGATGAGAAGATGCAAAGTTTAAACAAGAAATTTAGAAATAATGATAAGGTAACCAATATTTTATCTTTTCCATTCACAGAAAACATAGAAAATTTAACAAGTGATCTTCCATTATGTGATAAGGATGTTTTTTTAGGAAACATTGCTATTGGATATGAAAAAGTAATGAAGGAGAGCTTATATTATGGTGAAATATTTCAAGAATATTTTTCATATATATTAACTCATGGGATATTGCATCTTTTAGGATATGATCATATAAAGGATGTTGACGCAGACATTATGGAGAATATTGAAAAAATTATAATGAAAAAGATGGGATATAATTTTAGTATGTTTAATATACATAATCATTAAAATTCAGTAAACTTCTTGATTATTATCGAAAAACACGTATTTAATATTGGTAATAATTAAAGTTAGTTTGTTTTGTTAGTTAAAGACGTTGTCATTATAGGTGCTGGACCAGTTGGTTTGTTTACTGTGTTTCAAGCAGGTATGCTAAAGTTAAGTTCATGTGTAGTAGATGTATTACCTCATATAGGTGGTCAATGCTCTGCTTTATATCCAGAAAAACCAATTTATGATATCCCTGGGTTTTCTAAAATTAATGCACAAGATTTAATAGAAAATTTAGAAAAACAAGCTTCACCCTTTGATGCTGAATATTTTCTAGGAAGAGAGTGTATCAATATAAAAAAAGAATCTAATAATTGGATTGTCACTACCACAAAAGAAAAAATAAAAGCAAAAACGATAATAATTGCTGCAGGAGCTGGATCATTTGAAGTAAGGAAGCCACCTATTAAAGGAATTTCTGAATTTGAAAACAAAAGTGTTTTTTATAACGTAATTAACAAAGATAAATTTAAAAACAAAGTAGTTACAATAGCCGGTGGTGGAGATTCTGCGATTGATTGGGCTTTGATACTTGCATCAGGCATAGCCAAAAAAGTTTATCTAATACATAGACGGGATAAATTCAGAGCATCACCTAAAAACATTGAAAGATTAAATCAGCTGAAGATAGATAATCATTTAGAAATAATATCTCCATTTAATTTAAAGAGTTTAAAAGGAAATAATGGAGTATTAACTGAAATTATTGTAGAAAATTTAGATGGAGAAGAAAGATCATTAAAATCCGATTATTTATTACCATTTTTTGGAATGAATATGAATATTGGAACAATACAAAATTGGAATTTAGAGGTAGAAAACAAACATATTTCAGTTGATCCATCTAGCATGGAAACAAATTTAAATGGGGTTTTTGCAATAGGTGATATTTGTAATTATCCAGGGAAATTAAAATTGATTCTTACAGGGTTTTCGGAAGCTGCAGTAGCTTGTCATGCAGCATATGCTATAATTCATCCGGATACCCCATTGCATTTTGAATATTCTACTACAAAAGGTATACATAAATAATGAAAATATATTATGGTTAAAATAATAGATGGTAAATTTGAAGCAAATGAGATACTTGAATACACTAGAAAAAAAATAGAATACATAATTGAAAATTTTGGAAAACGTCCAAAATTAGTAACTGTTTTAGTGGGAAATAACCATGCTAGCCAAATATATATCAATGCAAAAATTAAAAAAAGCAAAGAAGTTGGTATAAATGCAGATTTAATAGGTTTAGAAAGCGCCACTGATAAATTTCAATTAATCAAATTGATAAATTCTTTAAATAATGATGATGATATAAATGCTATTTTAGTGCAATTACCTTTACCTAAACCACTTGATGATGCAATTGTATATAAACATATTAATCACGAAAAAGATGTAGATGCTTTTGGATTTTTGAACACTGGTTTATTGATACATAAAAAATCTTTTGTTTTACCATGCACTCCTTCTGGCATTCTGTATATCTTGAAAAAATACATGAAAAATTTATCTGGAAAAAAAGCTGTTGTTATTGGGCGATCAATTATTGTGGGGAAACCCATTGCATCAATTTTATTAAATGAAAATTGCACTGTGGTATGTACACACTCAAAAACAGAGGATTTAAAAAAAGAATGTCAATCTGCTGATAT
>JBKEHD010000026.1:0-13552 GCA_046710445.1 Candidatus Midichloriaceae bacterium | reverse complement strand
TAATTGGTACTGTAATATTTCTCAAATTTGGAGATGTAATAAAGCATGTAGGAAATCCTCCTAGTCCCGTCAAACTCAAAATATCAGTTCTTGTATTTGCAATAGCTTTTTTAAGCTCGATTCTAGTAGCTGTTATGTTGTATTTCCATGATCAATTAGGTTGGATAATGAATATGTTTGGAGTTTATATATTGGTTATTTTAGGACGTATATTATATGAGAGTAATGATCGAGAAAGAAAAAATATTATTGTATTGATTAGTTTTGCTGCTTTCTTCATGCTAATTTATGCAATAGAAATGCACTTGGGATCATTAATTAATTTATTTACTGATCGTCATATTGATAGAGTTATATTCGGTTATGAAATTTCGCCTGCTTCTCTACAATCTATTAATCCTCTTGCGGTACTAATTTTTACACCATTTATTGCAATGATTTTTGTGAAAAATATGCCTTTTTTGAGATTTGCTCTTGGGATAGTATCAATGATATTATGTTTTTTAATTCTGCATATAGGATGTATAAATCATAACGAAATATTTCAAAGTAATATAGCCTGCTTAGTTATAGCAATGATTTTTATGTCCTTAGCTGAAATATTTGTCACACCGGTATTATTTTCAATGTGTACTACTCTTGCGCCTAAAAGGATTCAAGGGTTTATGATGGGTGTAATAATGCTCACTTTATCATATGCCACTTTGTTTGGTGGTGGTATAGCAAAGCTTATAGCGGTACCGAAAAACACTTCTGCTGCAGTATCTTTAACTATTTATAAAGATGGTTTTAGCAATATAGTTTATCTCTATATTGTTGGTTTTATTCTTTTTATAATGATAATCCCTCTATTGAAAAAATTACTAAAATATTCTTGAATTCACAATATTAGTGGTATTTTCTCTCCTTAAAGAAGTGATTTTTTATAGTATACTTTTTAAGTGGAGAAGGAGTGATGAACAAAATGTAGAAATTCCTACATAAGAGGGGTGCTGTTGTGTATATTATTAATCTCTTTTATTTTTTAAAGCTCTACATGCTTGTTTAAATTTTCATTTATGGGTATATTGTTTTCTAAAAATAAGTTTTCAATATGACAGAAATTAAAGATGTTAATTCTTGGGCTTTTAAGGAGGCTGTTGGGTTATTAAAAAAATTGAATAACAAGATTCCAGAAAAGGGATATGTATTATTTGAAACAGGGTATGGCCCTTCTGGATTACCTCATATAGGAACATTTGGGGAAGTTGTAAGAACTAGTATGGTGCGAAAAGCTTTCAGTTATATTTCAGATATACCAACAAAGATGTTTTGTGTATCAGATGATATGGATGGATTGCGAAAAATACCAAGCAATATACCAAATAAAGATGCGTATACTATTCACTTGGATAAACCTCTAACGGATATACCGGATCCATTTGGTGAATCTTCTAGTTATGGTCATTACATGAATAACAAGCTAAAGGAATTCTTGGATCGTTTTGGTTTTGAATATGAATTTATAAGTGCCACAGAATGCTATAAAAGTGGTAAATACAATGATTATCTTGTGAAGGTATTAGAAAAGTATGATGAAATACTTGATGTTATGTTGCCTACATTAGGAGAAGAGCGTAGAAAAAGCTATAGCCCATTTTTACCTGTATGCAAAGAAACAGGTAGAGTTTTGCAGGTTAAGGTTATAGATAGAGATTTAGAAAAAAGAGAAATTACATATATTAATAGCGAAAATCAAGAAGTGGTAATTAGCGTTCTTAATGGAAATTGTAAATTACAATGGAAGCCTGATTTTGCAATGAGATGGGCAGCTTTTGATGTTGATTATGAGATATATGGAAAGGATATTCAGGCGAATGCAAAGCTTTACGATAAGATATGTCGTATATTGGGTAAACCACAACCCTTGCAAATGTCTTATGAATTGTTTTTAGATGAAAATGGGGAAAAAATATCTAAATCAAAAGGCAATGGTTTAACTATTGAAGATTGGCTGAAATATGGTGGGCAGGAGAGTTTAAAATTGTTTATGTATAAATCTCCAAAGAAAGCAAAAAAACTACATCATACTGTAATACCAAAAGTTTTTGATGAATATTTAAGTCATCTAAAAGATTATAATTCAAATACAGAAGAAAATAAAAAATTATCTAATCCTGTATTTTATATTGATGATGGTAATAGCCATAATTTAGATTTAGGAAAAATTTCATTTACCCTGTTATTAAATCTGGTATCTGCATGTAATACTGATGATAAAAAGATATTAATGAAGTATTTGGATAAGGAAGAATCTGGGTTCAATGAAGATACAAAAATATATATTGAAGAGATGATTGGCTTAGCTATAAAATATTATGATGATTTTATCAAATCTAATAAAAAATATAAAATTCCAAACGAACAAGAAAAGAAATTATTACAAGATTTGTATGATGCTCTTGGTAATGTATCTGAAGATGCAGATGCTATACAAAACGAAGTGTATAGGATAGGAAGAGATCATTATGAAAATTTGAGAGAGTGGTTTCAAGTATTGTACGAAATATTGCTTGGAACTAAAGATGGACCAAGGTTAGGGACATTTATAAATCTTTATGGGATAAAAAAAACACAAGAATTGATAAATGAGAAAATAAGCTGATTTTCATATAATGTTATTGCGAATATTTTATCATTATATGTGATCAGTATGTATTGAATTTATATGATGTTCTTTATCAATTATTTATATAAAAGTAATTAATCATGTTGAGTAAAATGCCGTTTATTTTGGTTGCAATAGTATTTGCAATCATATTTTTGGATCCTATTATACCTTTGGTAGGTAAACAATTTTTGTATGCTATTAGTCTATCTATAAAGGATATTATTGTCATGACATTGCCTTTTATCATTTTTGGTTTGTTGTTTAAAGCTGTGGTGATGTTATCAAAATCTGCCACTAAGATTATGGTTATGATTTTAGTTTTTGTATGTGTATCAAATTTTTTTTCAACCTTCTTGAGTCATTATGTAGGGATATGGGTATATAATTTTAATTTATCAATAATTTTACCAAAAAATCATTTGGAACTTAACCCCTTATGGTTAATTGATTTACCAAAGCTGATTGCTAATGATAAAGCGATGTTTGCAGGAATTATCATTGGGATTGTTTTTTCTAAAGCGCATCAAATAGCAGCACATAAGGTTGCTGTAAAAATTGAAGTATTTATCAATAAAGTGTTGCAAAGTTTCAGTTATTTTATTCCGTTATTTGTAGCTGGATTTGTGGTGAAGTTACAATATGATGGTGTTATCTGGCTTATAGTAAAGGATTATACTGCGATTTTTGTTGTAATTGCTTTAGCTCAATATAGTTATATAGGTTTGTTGTATTTTTTATTGAGCAACAGAAAGTTTGGGTTGTTTATTCAAAGTATAAAAAATATGCTCCCAGCTGCTATCAGTGGGTTCACTTCTATGTCGAGTGCTGCAAGTATGCCGCTTATGATTGTTGGTGTTGAGAGTAATGCAAAAAACAAGGATATTATACGTTCTGTTGTTCCCATGACAATCAATATACATTTGATAGGTGATTGTTTTGCGATACCTATATTGGCTTATGCTATCATTAAAAGCTTTGGTATGGCTGAGCCATCATTATTTAATTACTTGATATTCACATGTTATTTTGTATTAGCTAAATTTTCCGTTGCTGCAATACCAGGTGGTGGTATCCTTGTGATGTTACCTATATTAAGCAGTTATCTTGATTTTGACGCAAGTATGTTGTCTCTCATAACATCGCTTTATATTCTTTTTGACCCTGTTATCACTTGTGCTAATGTTTTTGGCAATGGTGCTTTTGCTAAAATGATAGATAAATATGTTTCGTATTTTAATTTAAAAAAGTGATTATTTAGTAATAATATCTGTTTTTTAGAGAGTGATTTTAATAATTTTAGATTAATAAGTTGTAATAAAATAAATTTCCTATATCATCACGATGTCGAAATTTTGAAATTAAATTTATGAGTAAAACGTTATCAGGCACTTATTTTGCAAATCCTGCGGATGTAAAAAAAGATTGGCTCTTAGTTGATGCTAATAATCAGGTTTTAGGTAGATTAGCTTCTCAAATCGCAAAAGTGTTGAGAGGTAAGCATAAATGTTATTATACACCTCATATTGATACTGGTGATAATATAGTAGTTATTAATGCGGAAAAAATTAAATTGACGGGCAAAAAGCTTAAGCAAAAGATATATTATAGGCATACTGGATATCCAGGTGGTCTAAAGGAGAGAACTGCTTTTGATATACTTTCTAGTAATCGTCCAGAGGAACTTTTGCAGTTGGCTGTCAAACGTATGATGCCGAAAGAGAGCCCTTTAGCTAGGAAGCAATTGAAAAATCTTCATGTTTATGTTGGAGAAATTCATGCTCATGATGCACAAAAACCAAAAACAATAAATCTCACTAAGTAAGTATGACAAAAGTAGAAATAAAAGAAGTTAGTAAAAAATCCAATAAAAAAGAAGTGGTAAAATTTTACGCAACGGGTAAGAGAAAAACTTCTATAGCAAAAGTATGGGTTAGTAATGGTGGTTCTGGAAATATTGAAGTAAATGGTAAGAATTATACAGATTATTTTCAAAGACCTGTATATAAGATGATAATAGATCGTCCCATGAAACTGTTGGATGTAATGTCTTCGTTTAACGTAAAGTGTAAAGTGCTAGGTGGCGGTCTTTCTGGACAAGCTGATGCTATAAAACATGGTATAAGCAAAGCATTCAAAGATATGAGTGAAGAGTATCATAGATTGATGAGAGATAATGGGCTTTTAACTAGAGATAGTAGAAAAGTTGAAAGGAAAAAATATGGGCAACCTAAAGCTCGTAAGAAATTTCAATTTTCTAAAAGATAGTTTATCAAATATAGTATTGTTATTTTATTATTCTGTAGGAAAATTTTTGGTATATATTTTCAATATACTGCTTAGAATTTTTTATCAGTTGAAATTTTCATCAATATTCGCACTAAAAAATATATATTTATAAGATATGTTGTTGATTGTTATCCTATATTTTTCCATAGTTATTTTATTGGGATATATATCAGTAAGGAAAAATGATGTTGCAAAGGATTTTGTATTAGGTGGTAGAAAATTTAACTCTGTCACAACTGCGTTAGGAGCGGGGGCTTCTGATATGAGTGGTTGGTTAATGATGGCATTTCCTGGCATAGTATATTTACATGGTGTAAGCGAATTATGGTTCCCTTTAGGATTGCTTATTGGAGCATTTTTAAATTGGAAGATAGTTGCTAAGAAGCTAAGAATATTAACAGAAAAATATGGTAATGCGTTAACAATCCCTAGTTATCTATCAAATAGATTTAATGATAAATCCCATACTATAAGAATAGTTAGTTCTGTTGTTATAACTATATTTTTCCTAATTTATATTGCATCAGCTCTTATTGCTCTTGCGTTACTCCTTAGTACATTCAGTGGAATCGAATATAAATACTGTTTATTTTTTGGAGCAATTTTTGTATTGATTTACACTTCTATAGGTGGATTTACAGCAATAAATTGGATAGATGTAATGCAGGGTACGTTAATGCTTTTTTCTTTATTAATTGTTCCGATTGCCATTTTTTTTGATCAGCAAAATATTTACGATAATATTATAAGATCTAATATCAATATTTCTGATCCGTTTAAAGGCACAAGTGTAGTTACAATAATTTCTTTATTATGTTGGGGGTTAGGGTATTTTGGCCAACCGCATATTTTGGTAAGATTTATGGCCACAAAAACTCCTGATACTATGAAAACATCTATGAAGATATGCATGACATGGATGTTTTTGTCACTTGTAGGAGCTATGTTTGTTGGATTGTTTGGTAGGTTATTATTTGCACCTAGTGATACATTTCATCCAGACACAATTTTTTTATTATCAGCATCTAAACTTTTTCCAAGTTGGTTATTTGGGGTGGTTTTAGCTGCAGTTTTAGCCGCTATTATGAGTACAATAGCAGCTCAATTGCATGCAACTTCCTGTTCTATAATTGAAGATATAGGCTTTAATCTTAATATATCAAAAAGATATAAATTGTGGCTAACACGTGCAGTGATGTTTATAATTATTTTAATTGCAGCAATCCCAGCATTAGATCAAAATAATACAATATTGAATTTAGTATCTTTTGCATGGGCAGGTTTAGGAAGTGCTTTTGGACCCATAATAATTTTTTCTTTATATTCAAAAAATATGACTAAAGAAACGGCTCTTTATAGTATGATAACAGGTGGGATAACTGTTATTATATGGCATTTTATAAAAGATTTTTTGAGTATGAAAGAAGTATATGAAATAATACCTGGATTTTTATTGGGTGTATCAGTAATTTTATATAGGAATAAAAGATCTATATAAGGTTTTTTATTGTTTATAATAAAGTTTTATATATATTAACTACAGTTCCATTTTTATTTCAATATAATGAATAACGCTATTTTTTCCGATAGTAGAAAGAAATTTATATTTTACATGGTTGTATGTGCAATAGGTGTATTTGATCTTGCTATATTTTTCTACTTACCACTTCTTTCAAACGTTAGGCGAGATTTTGGAATTAGCGAAGCTGCAGTTCAATTTACAGCAGTAATAAATTTATTAGGTTTAGGTGTGTCATCTATTATTTATGGAAATTTATCAGATGCATGGGGAAGGAAAAAGCTTATTGTTTTTGGAATATTATGTTTTTCCATTGCTTCTTTTATGATATCACTAACACATTCCGTTACATCTCTTTATTTTTTCCGTTTTCTACAGGGTATTGGAGCAGGAGTTTCCTGGTCTGTAGGAAATGCTATAGTGCATGATATTTATAAAGGGAAACAATTTGAAAAAGCAATTATAAAGTTGCAAATATTAATTGGGGTTGTAATAGTTGCATCTCCGAGTATAGGTGCATATGTGGGAGCTAATATTGGTTGGAGAAATAGTTTCGTATTAATATCTGGATTAGGTGCAATATTGTTGATTTGCAGTATTTTCTTTCTACCAGAAACTCTTGAGCATCAAAAATCAAAATTAAATATAAAAAAGATATTAAGTAACTATAAAGTACTTTTATCCAATAGTAGTTTTGTAAGTTATATGGTGATAAAAGTATTGTTTGTGTCTGTTGCTTTTATCAATGTTACTACATTGCCATTAATTTTTATTGAGAGATTCCTAACAAGCATTGAATTTTGTGGAATTTTAATGGCATTTGGTGGGCTTGGTTTTGTAATTGGTGGAATGGTAAATGATAAATTAATTAATTATTTCAATTCTGATCAAATTATAAGATATGCTTTGATAGGAGTATTTTTTAGTAGTATTTCCTTAATTATAATGGAGTATACGGGGTATATTGATCCTATAGCTATACAAGCTATAAAAATACCATACTTATTTGCTATTGCATGGATTTTTGGGAATGCAACGCATAAAGTTGTAAGTTCAGTACCGAAATTAGCTGGGAGCGCATCTGCAACTATGATTATGTTTGAGATGTTATTTAGTGCTTTTGCAGTAAAGCTTACAAGTTGTTTTTATGATCAAACTATTTATCCCATGGAGATTTTCACACTGATTGCAACACTGATATCGTTTTTCTTTTTAAGTAGAGCTGAAAGATTTAATATTGATAATAAAAAGTGATTACATATAAAAAATCATATTCCTTAATGCAAAATGATAAAAAATGATAATTCTGAAAGCGTAATATTGGGGAGTAATTTAACCCCTATGATGCAGCAATATTTAAGTATCAAATCTGCGCATAAAGAACATTTATTATTTTATAGATTGGGTGATTTTTATGAACTTTTTTTTGAAGATGCCAAAATAGCATCTAAAGCACTAGATATTGTTCTTACAAGAAGGGGAAAGCAAAATAATGATGATAGTATACCAATGTGTGGTGTTCCATATCATAGTATTCAACATTACATGAATAAATTGCTAAAAAATGGTTATACAATAGCCATATGTGAACAATTAGAATCGCCTGAAGAAGCAAAAAAAAGAGGATATAAAGCTGTAGTAAAAAGAGATGTTGTACAAATAATTACAGCGGGAACTTTGATGGAAGAGGGTGTTTTAGAGAATAAAGGAGTAAATCACCTTATCTCGATAGCTAAATATAAAGATGAATATGCTATTGCTTGTGTTGAACTAACAACTTGTGAATTTTTTACGATTAATTGTCAGAGTAAAGATTTATTTACGGAATTATCAAGGTTACAACCAAAAGAAATAATAATTTCTGAAAAAGATTTTGAAGATTTTGCAAATATTAAGCAAGATTGGAATTTTACAATAAGAACAGGAAATATTTTTGATCTAAAAGCATGTAATGGTAGATTGATCAAATACTATAATATTCAATCTGTAAGATCTTTAGGTGAATTTTCAAATGCTCAAATTGTAGCCTCTGGAGGTTTGGTAGAATATATAATACACACAAAGAAAAATAATATTCCTAAACTTAAAAATCTAAAAAATATAGATAGAAAATTCTTTATGGAGATAGATTTTGCTACAAGAAGAAGTTTGGAGTTGGATACGGCAACATGTCACGATAAAAAATTCTCATTATTAAATATAATTGATAAAACCATTACATCTTGTGGTGGAAGGATGCTTAAAATGCGTCTGAATTCTCCTTTGTGTAATTCTTTAGCGATAAATAAAAGGTTAAAAGCTGTTGAGTTTTTTTATAAAAATAAAAAGCTTAGTACAGATATGAGAAAATATCTCGTCCATTTCCCAGATATGGAAAGATCGTTAAGTAAATTATTTATAAATAAAGGGACTTTTGATACTTTGCTTTCTATCCGAGATGGATTAAAGATTTCAACAATTATCAGCGAAATATTTAGAATTAGCGATACATCACTAATAGATGAAATTAATTCTTTAGTTATGCAAATTTACGGATTTGCAGGTTTGTTATCTACTTTAGAAGAGGCTTTGCTAGATAATAAAGAAGATAGATTTGTTAAAGGGGGATATAATAATCATTTAGATCAATTATATGATTTGAAAAATACTGCTGAAGAAAAAATCATTCTTATGAAAAATAAGTATGCAAAAGATACGGATATATCGAATCTAAAAATATCCAGAAATAATGTTTTGGGTTATTTTGTAGAAATTAGTGCGACAAATGCTAAAAAGTTGCAAAACGATAATTTTATTCATAAGCAAACTTTAGGTAATTCAGTAAGATTCTATACAAATGAACTTAAAGATTTAGAAAATACTTTGCTCAATTGTGATGATAAAATACTAGCTATTGAAAACGAAATATTAGATTTTTTATCTACTAAAGTAAAATCGTGTTTTGAAGAAATAAGTCTTGTTATTGATTCTATTGCAAATTTGGATTTTTATAGTTCGCTTGCTGAGCTTGCAAAGGAAAAAAATTACACTAAGCCGCATATTGACGATAGTTTGAAATTTGAAATTACAGAAGGAAGACATCCTGTTGTAGAAAATTTTCAAGATAAGTTTGTGCCAAATTCATGTGATATTAGTGACAATGAAAAAGTATGGCTAATTACTGGCCCGAATATGGCGGGTAAAAGTACTTTTTTAAGGCAAAATGCTTTGATTTGCATCTTAGCTCAAATGGGAAGTTTTGTACCTGCTACCAAAGTGCATATAGGGGTAGTAGATAAGATTTTCAGTAGACTTGGTGCATCTGATAATATAGCAAAAGGTGAATCTACATTTATGGTTGAAATGATAGAAACTGCGTATATTACAAATAATATGACAGAAAAATCCTTCGTGATATTAGATGAGATAGGAAGGGGAACCTCTACATATGATGGTATAGCGATAGCATGGGCGGTACTGGATTATATACAAAAAATAAATGCAAGAACATTATTTGCAACGCATTATCATGAATTGACCCAACTTCAGGATCAATATGATTCTATATCTACATATACGATGCAAATAAAAGAGTGGAATAATGAGATTATTTTTATCTATAAGTTAATTGCTGGAATAGCCGACAGTTCATATGGAGTGCATGTTGCGCAAATAGCTGGTTTGCCTAAATCAGTTATAAATACAGCCAATAAAATATTAGAAAAGCTAGAGAAGACTCATGCCATTGATAAATTAGAAAATATTGAAAATTTAAAAGAAGAAAAGAAAGATAATAACCAAGAGGAGTCAAAAATAGTAGAGTATCTAAAAAATATAGATATATACAATCTCACTCCTCTTGATGCACAAAAAACTCTCGCTGAGTTAGTTGCCAATGCTAAGAATCAGCAGTTGTAATTGGATCATTGTCATAATATTCTCCTTTTATTTGAGCTTGCGTAAAGCCACAAGTATAATGCCAGTCCTCAAAACTAAAATAATCATCAGTATTTAGTAAGCTATAAGAATATTGAGCTTGTGCAATTTTGTGTGATTTATCATTACATTTCGGAGTAATAATATTATTATCGATAAGATATTTGACATCATTTGGATTATGACAACCAAATGCTAAGCCTTTTTCAGTGGAAGGATATAAGTTGTTACATGATTCAATAGCAAAATCTAATGTAATTGGAAAAATGGTTTGTACATCGTTTAGATTCTTTTTTATATATTCAATGTTTCTGGTAGCATCCCAACTACTTGTGATTATAATCTTACTATCATCCCTCTTCATCATAATAACATCACCCTCAATGAAATTAAAAGTGTATCATAATAATTTATAGATGAAAAATCAATATTATAATATAGCAAAATATGTAAAGTTTGTTGACTAAATTTTTTTTGTTTGTAGCATTAATTATAGTTTTTTATTTTTCATGTGAAAGTGATGTCGGTATTGTTTTTATCAGGTAGTATAAGAATGGGATCTTATAACAAGCTGCTTGTAAATTTTTCTTACGAATACGCAAAAAATATAGGTATTGACGCAAAGCTTGTGAATTTATCAGAGTATGATATGCCAATTTATAATGCAGATTTAGAAAATGAAAGTGGAATTCCAGAATCTGTAAAGGAATTGAAGAAATTATTTATTGAATCTAAAGGGTTTTTTATATCAACACCAGAATATAATGGATTTTTCTCACCACTTTTAAAAAATATTATAGATTGGCTTAGTAGACCTTCTGATAAAGATGAAGCTCCATTAATAGCATTCAAAGGTAAAGTTGCCGCATTAAACGCTACCTCACCAGGGACTCTTGGTGGCATTAGAGCATTGCCGCATTTGAGGCTCCTTTTGAGTAATGTTGGAGTAATCGTTTTGCCAGGAGAAATTGCAATTCCAAATGCTTTTGAAAATTTTGATGATGATGGAAATTTACTAAATGATAATTTAAAAAAGGCAGTTTATCATTCTATTGATCGCCTGAAGGAATATGTGTATTGATTTCATATTATAAAATATCCTACTGTTATAAAGGTAGAGTAAATATTAATATCTGAGCATTTAACATTCCTAGGCATAGCTTTTGTTTTTATGAAAATCTAATGAATTTACAAAAAGTATAGTAAATTATAAAAAAAACATGTAGAATCGCGAGGTTTATTGAAAATTATATAGTAGGTTAAAAATGTACCCCGCTTTTGTAGCTTGGAATACTTGGTTAGTTTTGGTAATGTTTTATGCATACCAACTTATTCTTAGAATAACTCCTAATGTTGTTATGCAGCAGATTATGGATAATTTTAAAGTTGATGCGGATATGGTTGGTAATTTTGCTGGTATCTATTATGTTGGTTATGTATTGATGCATATTCCCCTTGCTATAATTCTTGATCACTATTCACCAAGAAAGGTTATTACTGCTTGTATTGCTAGTACTGTAATAGGTTTTATGCCATTGATATATTCTGATAATTGGATGTTGATAACAGTTGGGAGATTTATTTCAGGAATGGGTGCAGCTGGGGCTGCTCTTGGTGCGTTTAAGATGTTGAGGGTTTGTTTTGGTGAAGAAAGGTTCCCAAAAATGTTAGGTTATATGGTATCTATTGGATTATTAGGAGCGATGTTTGGTTCAGGTCCTGTTACATATTTTATTTCAATATTTGGATGGACTAATACATTAAATTTCATGGTTTATTTTGGAATTGTTTTGTGCATTTATAGTTTTTTTAGTATTCCGAAACTTAGCTCTAATGAAGATGGGTTGAGTATAAAGGTTATTTTAGGAGACTTGAAATTGATAGCAACAAATAAGTATTTGTGGATTTTGAGTATTATGGGTGGATTTATGATTGGTCCTATGGAGGGATTTGCAGATGCTTGGAGCAATCAATATCTTAAATCTGTATACGAATTTAATGATGAAACTGCAGGTTCTGCAACACAAATGATATATCTAGGTATGGCTGTAGGATTAGTATCTCTTGGTTATTTATTCGAAAAATTTAAGACATATTATGGATTGATACTTTTATCTGCTTTTGGAATGGGATTAGCAATGACATTAGTAATATTTGGAATAGGTAATTTGATTTTGTTAAAATTTTTATTTTTTGTAATAGGGTTTTTCTGTGGGTATCAATTGATAGTTATTGCAAAAGCTGCTACTTTCGCATCAGAAAAGCATGCTACGCTTACATCTACTGTTGCAAATATGATCATGATGAGTTTTGGATATGTATTTCATAGATCTATGGGTAAAGTGATGCTTTATACTTGTGATATTGATCTTAAAGGAGTTATTACCTATACTAAATCGAGTTATAATTACGCTATGTCAACAATAGTGATCGGCTTAGTTATTGGAATGGTTATTTGTGTATTTCTTATGTATTTTGATAGGAAGTCAAAGAAGATTGCCTAAATAGATAAGCGAAGAGATCTTAGAAAGGATATTGAATAATTTTTTAATCTAGTATAGCATGCGCTCATTGAGTATGGGAATATAGGTAAATGCCAGTGGTATCTAATGTATACACTGTTTCTTTTGTTGGGTTAACTGCAAAACAAGTTGAGGTTCAAGTTCATATTAGTGAAGGATTGCCAGCTTTTTCAATCGTTGGGATGGCGAATAAATCTGTTGTTGAATCCAAAGAACGTATCAGATCTGCTTTTAGTAGTGTTGGGTTATCTTTGCCACCAAAAAGAATTACTGTAAATCTTTCTCCAGCAGACTTAATAAAAGAAGGTAGTCATTATGATTTACCTATAGCTATGGGGCTATTGATTGAGATGGAGATAATTGATCAAGAGGAAATAGATAACTATATAGTTTTAGGAGAATTATCTCTCAGCAGCAATTTATATAAAGTCCCAGGTATTTTACCAGCTGCTATTTGGACTAATGCACATAATAAAGGAATGATTTGCCCTTTTGATAATGGAAGTGAAGCATCATGGTCTGGAAATGATACAATACTTGCTCCAAAAAATATGATTGAGATCATTAATCATTTTAAGGGTAAGGGGGAAATAGCTTATACAAAAACCAAAGATGCTTGTTTTGAAGAAGTGCAATATCCAAATTTAATTGATGTAAAGG
>JBKEHD010000025.1:0-13991 GCA_046710445.1 Candidatus Midichloriaceae bacterium | reverse complement strand
ATCGCTTCTAAGAGCTTCATCTATTTTTTCTTTGTTCATTTGTTCTTTATTGTTTACCATATTTAGCCTATTTTGGCACTCTGAAAATTTCATGCAATTGCCCTGCATTACTATACCAGTTACAACACCCATTCCAAAAACAACTGCAAAAATCTTTATCAAAAAACTATAAATTTCAGAATAAACGGGTAATTTTGTTTTGAGCCAAAGGGCCTCAATTACCACTAAAAAACTTGCTAAACCTATTGTGAAAGACGGAAATATAATATGGAACGAAATAACAAATGCAAACTGTAATCTTGATAGAAATTCCGCACTTAACTCGATCATATTATATAACAATAAATTTGTTTCACGTATAAATGCTATAGTACGTGAAAAATAATATCAATAAAATTTTATTTATTAATTCCATTGTTGTGCTAGCATACTGGAAAAAATTATTACTAAATTCTCATGAGTCAAAATTATAATCCTTCACATATAGAAAAAAAATGGCAAGAACTTTGGGAGAGGAGTGAGTCTTTCAAGACATTTGATGATCCAAAGAAAGAAAAATTTTATATACTTGAGATGTTTTTATACCCCTCTGGTAATATACATATGGGGCATGTTAGGAATTATGCTATTGGTGATACGTTAAGTTTATTTAGAAGATCTCAAGGGTATAATGTATTGCATCCTATGGGGTGGGATGCATTTGGATTGCCTGCAGAAAATGCTGCGATCCAAAATAACTTACATCCAAATGATTGGACTATCAAAAATATTGAAAGCATGAAGGTGCAACTAAAAGCTTTAGGATTTTCATATGATTGGTCTAGAGAAATAAACACATCACAAAAAGAGTATTATAAGCATGAACAAGAAATGTTTATAAAATTTATTGAGAAAAACTTAGCTTATCAAAAAGAATCTATCGTAAATTGGGATCCAGTAGATTGTACGGTTTTAGCAAATGAGCAGGTAATTGATGGTAAGGGATGGAGATCTGGTGCAAAAATAGAAAAAAAGAAACTTAAGCAGTGGTTTTTGAAGATTACTAAATATGCAAATGAGTTGCTGGAAGAATTAGATAATTTACCTAATTGGCCAGATAATGTTAAGATTATGCAGAAAAATTGGATTGGAAAATCCAAAGGTGCTTTAATTGATTTTAAAGTAGATGGATATGAAGAGACGATATCAGTTTTTTCTACAAGAGCAGAGACAATTTTTGGAGCAACGTTTTTATGTATAGCTTGTGATCATGAATTTGTATCTGTTATAGATGATTCTGTAGAAAAAGAAATTTTTATAAAAAAATGCAAAGAATCTCAAGAGAATGAAGAGATTGATAAGGAAAATGAAAAAGAAGGGTGGTTTACGGGTAAATATGTAATTCATCCATTTATTAAAGGAAAGAAACTTCCGGTTTATATAGCGAATTATGTGATATCAGGATATGGTACAGGTGCTGTATTTGGATGCCCAGCACATGATTTGAGAGATTTTGAATTTGCTGAAAAATATGACATTGAAAAAATTCAGGTGTTGGAGCCAACACAAAAAGAACTGAATATTTTGCCATATTTAGAATTAGAAGGAAAAGTTATAAATTCTGAATTTTTAGATGGATTGGATATTAAATCTGCTAACGATAAAATTATAAAAGAATTTATCAAAGAAAAAAGTGGAAATACACATGAGATATTTAAATTGAAGGATTGGGGTATTTCTAGACAAAGATATTGGGGATGTCCAATACCAGTGATTTATTGTAAATCTTGTGGAGTTTTACCAGTTCGAAAAGAGGATTTGCCTATAGAATTACCGCAAGATGTTTCTTTTGAAAAAACTGGGAATCCTCTTGATCATCACCCAACTTGGAAACATACAAAATGCCATATATGCAATGGTGAAGCAACGAGAGAAACTGATACATTCGATACCTTCTTTGAATCTTCTTGGTATTTTGCAAGATTTTGCACCCCTCATGAAGATAAAGTTTTTGATAAAGATGTGGTTGAGAAATGGATGCCTGTTGATCAGTATATTGGTGGTATTGAGCATGCAATTTTGCATCTTTTATATGCAAGATTTTTTACTAAAGCATTGAGGGGTTGCGAATATTTAAATGTAAACGAACCATTTAAAGGGCTTTTAACTCAAGGAATGATATGTCATAAAACTTTCAAAGATTCTGATAATTCTTGGTTAAGTCCAGATCAAGTTATAAAAGCTGGAGAAAAATGGGTGACAAAAGATGGAAAAAAGCCAGTGCAAGTTGGTCGTACTGAAAAAATGAGTAAATCAAAGAAGAACACCATTGATCCAACGTATATGATAGATAAATATGGAGCTGATGCTGTTAGATTGTTCTTGTTGTCTGATTCTCCACCAACAAGAGATTTGGAGTGGTCTGACGATGGTATAGAGGGTTGTTTTAAATATCTTAATTCAATATATGTGATGTGTACGGATCTAATCTGCAAGAATGCAAGTGGAGATGAGGTTGGTGCAAGCAAAAATGATATAGAGATGAATAAATCAATAAATCAGTCTATAAAAAACGTCACGGAAAATTTAAATACATTCACTATTAATAAAGCGATAGCTGATATTCGTAAATTTTCTAACGATATTGGGTCTATTGCATGTTCTTATTCAATTAAGTTGAAAGCAGTTAAAACATTATTAAAATTATTATCTGTATTTGCGCCACATATTTCTCATGAACTTTGGGAAAAATTAGGGGATACAAAGCTTTTAATTGATGTTGCTTGGCCAAATGTAGAGGAAAAATTTCTTGTTCAGGAGGAGGTGAAATTAGCAATTCAGATTAATGGAAAAACTCGAAAGATTATTGATATTCCTATTGATTATGATAAAGAAGTTGTTTTGTCGCATATCAGTGATAATAAAATATTGGACAAATATTTATTTGATGCCAATATAAAGAGAGTGATATATGTTCCTAATAAAATAATTAATTTTGTAATTCAATGATGAAAAAATTCTCGACACTATTTTTATTAAGTATGACAATCTGTTGTTTTGCAAGTCATGCGAGTCATGCATTAGATGGTAGATTATCTAGGGATGAATCAAAAGAAATTAATAAAAAAGTTGATGATTTGCAGGCACAGTACGACCTTTTGTCTAAGAATATGTTCAATTTTCAAGGGATGAAAAAATCTGTCAATGTCGGGACTTCTTCAAAAACAGATGAATTTATTGATCAAATTAAATTACTTAGAAAAGAATTTGAGGAATTAAGAGAAGATATTAATAAATTAAAACTAAATTTTAATCAGAACTCTATTAATGTAGAGGATAAGATGTTTAAATTGGAAAATAGGCTTTCAAAAAATGAATATGATGAAAAAATATTGAATATAATAGATAATGATTTAGATATATCGTATAATTTGGAGAGCAAAAGTGCGAATCATCCTGATTTTATTGATCCAGTAAAATTACAAGATGAAGAAGAGCATTATAGTAAAATTATAAAGCTCGTAGAACAAAAAAAATATGAGCAAGCTACAAAGGAGTTGAAGGAATTTATAGATGACAATCCAGAAAGTATAATAAATTCTAATGCATATTTTTATTTGGGTGAAATAGCTTATAAAACTGAAGATTATCCTCTTGCTGCAATAAATTATATACGTGGATATCAAAGTAACAAATATGGGGCTAGATCTTTAAGCAATTTGGTTATGCTTGCAAAAAGCTTAGTTAAAATCGCTAAGTATGATCGTGCATGTAAGGTTGTGAAATTTACTGAGTACACATTCTTAGATATACCAAATAGTATGAAAAGGGACTTGAATAATATCAAGATATCAGCAAAATGTATAAATTAAAAAAATAAAATATTGTTATTTTACTGTAATATTTTTTGGTTTTTTATAGATATTTTGATAATATCTATTATACGCTATAATAAAAAACAATTAGACTGTGTGAAAAATTGTTGTATATTATATGAAACAAAGAATTTATTAATGATATGAGTATACAGATTAGCATACCGACAGAGAGTGAATTAAGCCCTAGAATTGCTGTATTTGGAGTTGGTGGTGGCGGTGTGAATGCTGTTAATAACATGGTTTCATCTAATCTTGAGGGGGTTGATTTTTTTGTTGCAAACACAGATTCTCAGGCTTTAGAAGGTTCTGTCGCTGTAAATAAAATAAAATTAGGTTTATCTTCTACAAAAGGGTTGGGTGCTGGATCTAATCCTGCGGTTGGTAAGGCGTCTGCAGAAGAATCTGCGGATGAGATAATACATGTCTTAGAGAGCTATAATATGGTTTTTATTACAGCAGGTATGGGCGGTGGAACGGGCACTGGTGGAGCTCCAATAGTTGCAAAATTAGCTAAAGAAAGGGGCATTTTGACTGTGGGAGTTGTTACTAAACCATTTCATTTTGAGGGTGCTAAAAGAATGAAGGTAGCAGAAGATGGATTGGAGGAATTGCAAAAACATGTTGATACTTTAATTATTATACCAAATCAAAATCTTTTTAGACTAGCTAATGAAAAAACAACATTTGCAGATGCTTTTAAAATGGCAGATGAAGTTTTACATGCTGGTGTAAAGGGTGTTACTGATTTGATCACAAAGCCAGGTCTTATAAATTTAGATTTTGCAGATATTCATACTGTTATGAATGAAAGAGGAAAAGCTATGATGGGAACAGGTGAGGCTGAAGGTGATGGTAGAGCTATAAAAGCTGCCGAAGCTGCTATATCAAATCCTTTATTGGATCATTCTTCTATGAAGGGTGCTAGGGGTGTTTTGATAAATATAACTGGTGGCATGGACATGACTCTTTTCGAAGTAGATGAAGCTGCAAATAGGATAAAGGAAGAGGTGGATACAGATGCTAATATTATATTCGGCTCTGCATTCGATGTTGATTTGGATGGCAAGTTGCGTGTATCGGTTGTTGCAACTGGAATAGATGCAAAAACTAATAAAAGTATCTCAGAAGAGATGTTGGGTTCAGATGTTTCTGCACCTAAGCCGTCTGGTGCTTTAAAAAAGGATGATGTCGAGGAAGATGTTGATCAAGCTAGTGAAAAAATAGAAAAAGATGATGATTTGCATCAAGATTTTGGAAAAAAATCTATGCAGAGTTCATTTCGATTTCAAGAAAAAGATGGGTTTGAAGAATTTAGAGATAAAAAAATAGAGGATCCTAATCCAAGTGAATTTTACGAAAAGCAGGATAAAAAAGAAAGAAATATATTTGATATCCCAACTTTTTTAAGGAATAAAAATAAAGAAGATTAGTAGAGTAGATTTATCAAAGAGGGGTGATTTAATATTCAATAGTAAAATTCTTATATGCTTGAAATAACAAGGGGTATAAGTGTTATAAAAAGAGTAGCGAAGGTTTTGGGGGATAAACCTGGTATATATAAGATGCTTGGTAGTGACAACAAAGTATTATATATAGGCAAAGCGAAGAATTTATCAAAAAGAGTGATTCAGTACTCGAATGTTGGTGATTTGCCTAATAGATTAAAAATGATGGTATCTTTGGTGTATGATGTTGAGGTTGTAATAACTAATACTGAAACTGAAGCTTTGATATTAGAGTCTGATTTTATAAAAAATCATAAACCAAAATACAATATTTTACTTAAGGATGACAAGTCGTATCCTTATATTGCAGTAGATATAAAGCATGATTTCCCCAGATTGATAAAAACAAGAAGTACTAAATGTAAAGACAATATGTATTTCGGCCCCTTTTTATCTGCTAATAAATTAGATAATACCATTGTTGAATTGCAGAAAATTTTTCTGTTACGTAGTTGTTCAGATAGTTATTTTCATTCTAGAAAAAGACCATGTTTGATGTATCAAATAAAGAGATGTAGCGCTCCGTGCATGGGTTATATAGAATCTGAAAGATATAAAGGTTTTGTTGAGCAATGTAAATTATTTTTACAAGGGAAAAGTAAAGAATTGCAAAATAAGTTGATTACGCAGATGAATAATTTAAGTGAAAGCTTGTATTACGAAGATGCTGCAGCAATTAGAGATAAGATAGAGTTACTTACATATATTCAATCCAAAAATGTATTTTGTGCTTTGGTAGATTCTGATATAGATATTTTTTATTTTTATAAAGAAGATGGGTATGAATTTTGGTGTGTACATATTTATATAATTCGTAATGGAAGGAGTTTAGGTAATAAAGTAGAATTTTTCAAAGAGGAGTTTTTGATAAAGGAGGATGAAGTTTTGGAAAAAATCATTGTTCAGTTTTATGAAAAAAGGCCTTGTCCCCAAAAAATATGGAGTAATGTAACATTAAAAAATAAAAAAACATTGGTTAAATTTTTGAACTCGAAAAATGTAGGGGTGGTCAATATGATTGTCCCTAGATTAACTGAGGAAAAGAGTGTGATGGAATTTATAAAAAACAACACTAAGAATTTATATGATGATTATATAAAGAAATATTTGGGCAATGTAGAGTTATTTAAAGGGTTATCTAGGATTTTCGAGTTGCCAAGTATCCCTCAAAAGATAGAGGTGTATGATAATAGTCATAATCAAGGGGATTGTCCTGTAGGATGTGTTGTTGTGGTTGATAATAGTGGATTTTTAAAAGGTGAATATAGAAAATATAAATTTGAAAAAAATGATTTCAATGGGGTTGTTGATGATTATGGTATGTTTAGAGATGTTATTAGGCGTAGATTTTCTAAAAATGAACGGGATTTACCCGATCTTTTGTTAATTGATGGGGGGAAGGGGCAGCTTTCTGCTGTTCAATCTGAATTATTGAAATTGGGAATTGTTCAGGTTCCTGTTGTCGCAATGTCAAAAGGGAAAGATAGAAATGCTGGTAGAGAATTCTTTCACCAAAATAATCGTTCTCAATTTCAATTAAAAAAAGATGATAAGTTGTTATTGTTTTTGCAAAAAATAAGGGACGAAGCGCATAAATTTGCAGTAATTTCACATAGAAAGATGATGAGTGGGGCTTCTAATAAATCTGCATTAGATTTAATCCCAGGGGTTGGGATAAAAAGAAAGAAAATTTTATTATCAAATTTTGGCTCTGTTGCTAATTTAATGTTGGCGAGTCAATATGATATTTCGCAATTAGTAGGCTTTAATCAAAAATTGGCAAAAATTATTTTTCAGTATATACATAAAGTTTGACAGCAAAATTTATATAATCGTAACATGTTAAAGAATATCCCAAATGCTCTTACTATTATTAGGGTGCTATTAATACCTGTGCTTATTGCCGGATTTTATATTGATTCTAAATTTTCACATTATTTAGTGGTATGTATATTTATATTTGCAAGTATTACTGATTATTTTGATGGATTTTTAGCTAGAATTTGGAAAGTGCAATCAAATTTTGGTAAGGTATTGGATCCTATAGCTGATAAAATGCTAGTGGCTGCAACTTTGATGATGATGGTTGATCGTGATATAGCTCCAGTTTTACCGTCGGTTGTTATATTATGTAGGGAAATTTTAGTTTCTGGGATGCGAGAGTATTTGGCGGAATTAAAAATAAAGATTAATATTCCTGTAAGTTATCTAGGAAAGGTTAAGACTGCAACACAGATGTTGGCAATTACCATTTTATTAATAGGTGAGGATATATCTGGGATACAATATTTTGATACGATAGGTGAGTTTGTGTTGTGGGTTTCTGCTGGGTTAACAGTCATAACTGGGTACTCTTATTTGAGTGGAGGAATGAAGCATTTCAAATAATTTAAAAATAGCCCTTGACGGGGTGTTATTTTTCACGTATAAACTGTTCATACTTTCTTTGACAAAGTGAATAAAATATTGTTTCAAATATAGCTGATGCAAAAATTGCTCTATATTATACGCTATTTATAATAGTAAAATTATGAGAAGAGTATTTGGTGGATGCCTAGGCAACAAGAGGCGATGAAGGACGTAACAGGCTGCGATAAGCTACGGGGAAGTGCCAATAACTTTTGATCCGTAGATTTCCGAATGGGGAAACCTATCAAGTTTACTTGATATTTTAGAGTGAATAAATAGCTCTAAAAAGCGAACCTGGGGAATTGAAATATCTAAGTACCCAGAGGAAAAGAAATCAACCGAGATTCCGTGAGTAGTGACGAGCGAAAGCGGACCAGGCCAGTCTTTCAATAATAAAAACTAGAATGACTTGGAAAAGTCAACCATAGAATGTGATAGTCCTGTATAGGTAAAAAATTATTGAAAGCTTGAGTAAGGCGGGACACGAGAAATCCTGTTTGAATATGGGGGGACCACCCTCCAAGCCTAAATACTACTTGTTGACCGATAGTGAACTAGTACCGTGAGGGAAAGGCGAAAAGAACCTCGATGAGAGGAGTGAAATAGATCCTGAAACCAAATACTTACAAGCTGTCGGAGCATAACCATTCCTTCGGGAATTTTGTATGTGACGGCGTACCTCTTGTATAATGGGTCAGCGAGTTAGTGTATTTAGCAAGGTTAAGTCGATAGATGTAGCCGTAGCGAAAGCGAGTCTTAATAGGGCGATTTAGTTAAATGCATTAGACCCGAAACCGAGTGATCTAGCCATGAGCAGGTTGAAGTTGGGGTAATACCCAATGGAGGACCGAACCCATCAATGTTGCAAAATTGTGGGATGACTTGTGGTTAGGGGTGAAAGGCCAATCAAACTCGGAAATAGCTGGTTCTCCGCGAAATCTATTTAGGTAGAGCGTCGATTGTTGATCATCAGGGGTAGAGCACTGGATAGGCTAGGGGGGCCAAAAGCCTTACCAAACCTAACTAAACTCCGAATACTGATGAGTATAGATCGGCAGACAGGCTGTGGGTGCTAAGGTCCATAGCCGAGAGGGATACAGCCCAGACCATCATCTAAGGTCTCCAAGATATAATTAAGTGTGAAAGGATGTGAAGACGCCAAGACAACTAGGAGGTTGGCTTAGAAGCAGCCATCCCTTAAAGAAAGCGTAATAGCTCACTAGTCTATTAGCGACTTTGCGCCGAAAATGTAACGAGGCTCAAATTATACACCGAAGATATGGGTTTATAACATATGTTATAAGCGGTAGCGGAGCGTTGTGTAAGTCTGTGAAGGTAGATCGTCAGGTCTGCTGGAGATATCACAAGTGAGAATGCTGACATAAGTAGCGTAAAGGAATGCGAGAAACATTCCCGCCGAAAGTCCAAGGTTTCCTGTGTAAAGTTAATCTGCGCAGGGTTAGCCGGCCCCTAAGGTGAGGCTGAAAAGCGTAATCGATGGAAATCACGTTAATATTCGTGAGCCTGCTAGAAGTGACGGAATTTGGAAGTTGTATTGATTTATTGGATTATTGATGCAGCCAAGGATTTCCAGGAAATAGCTCTAGCATTTAAGACCGTACCCCAAACCGACACTGGTGGACAGGTAGAGTATACTAAGGCGTAGAGTGAATAATGTTGAAGGAACTAGACAAATTGCACCCGTAACTTCGGAATAAGGGTGACCCTGTTTTAGGTAACTAGAATAGGGTGGCACATACCAGGGAGAAACGACTGTTTATCAAAAACACAGGGCTCTGCAAACTCAAAAGAGGATGTATAGGGTCTGACGCCTGCCCAGTGCTGGAAGGTTAAGGTGAGATGTGCAAGCTTCGAGCTTAAGCCCCAGTAAACGGCGGCCGTAACTATGACGGTCCTAAGGTAGCGAAATTCCTTGTCGGGTAAGTTCCGACCTGCATGAATGGCGTAACGATTTCTCCATTGTCTCCAACATTAGCTCAGCGAAATTGAATTCTCCGTGAAGATGCGGAGTTCCCGCGGTTAGACGGATAGACCCCGTGAACCTTTACTACAACTTTACATTGATATTATGGTATAATTGTGTAGGATAGGTGGGAGACTTTGAAGCTGTAGCGCTAGCTATGGTGGAGTCATCCTTGAAATACCACCCTTTTATACTTTGATATCTAATCAAGAACTGTGAAGCCAGTTCTGAAACAGTGTATGGTGGGTAGTTTGACTGGGGCGGTCACCTCCTAAAGAGTAACGGAGGTGTGCGAAGGTAAGCTCAAGCTGGTCGGAAATCAGCCTAAGAGTGCAATGGCATAAGCTTGCCTGACTGCGAGACTGACAAGTCGAGCAGAGACGAAAGTCGGTCATAGTGATCTGGTGGTTCTGAGTGGAAGGACCATCACTCAACGGATAAAAGGTACTCCGGGGATAACAGGCTAATGAACTCCAAGAGTCCATATCGACGAGTTCGTTTGGCACCTCGATGTCGGCTCATCACATCCTGGGGCTGAAGAAGGTCCCAAGGGTTTGGCTGTTCGCCAATTAAAGTGGTACGCGAGCTGGGTTCAGAACGTCGTGAGACAGTTCGGTCCCTATCTGCCGTGGGTGTAAGGAAAATTGAGAGGATCTGACTTTAGTACGGGAGGACCAAGTTGGATATACCTCTGGTGTATCAGTTGTTTTGCCAAAAGCAACGCTGAGTAGCTAAGTATAGAAGGGATAATCGCTGAAAGCATCTAAGCGAGAAACCCACCTCAAAACTAATTTTCCCCAATAGTGCCGTGAAAGACTATCACGTTGATAGGCTGGAAGTGTAAGTAAAGTAATTTATTTAGCTGACCAGTACTAATAGCACGACTGAATTTTGCTATTATATAGCGTATATATAGTGCAATTTTTGTATCCATTAATAAGAAGAATATACTCAAAGGGAGCGAAACAATATTTTATTTACTACTAAATAAACTGATTAATAGGTATGGCAATTATAGAGAGGATGAAACACCTGATACCATGCCGAACTCAGAAGTGAAGAGCCTCATCGCCGATGGTACTTTGTCTTAAGACACGGGAGAGTAGGTAGTTGCCATTCCTATTAATCAGTTTATTTAATCCATAAATCACGTCATTTTTTTCTTTTATAAGATTATCTTATACATACAATGTTTTATATCATTTTTTTTAAACTTATTATATATAAGTGAAAATTTGTAATTAATTAAAATACTATATTTAAATACATAGTATTTTAGACTAACTATATTTATATTTTATGATTCATATTAAGCATCCATATACTAGACTGAGAAGAACACGCAATAAAAATTGGAGTAGAGATTTAATTGCAGAAAATAATATAAAAATATCAAATTTAATACAACCTTATTTTATTTCTGAGGGAATAAATATAAAAGACCCAATACAAACTATGCCTGGTGTATATAGGTTAAGTATTGATAATTTATTGAAAGAAATTAAAAATGCTGTAAATATTGGGATAAAAGTATTTATGATTTTTCCATGTATTGAACAAAACAAAAAAAGTTATAATGCAAAAGAAGCATATAATTCTAATAATTTAATGTGTAGGGCTATAAAAAACATAAAAGATAAATTTTCTGACATAGGTATAATAGGTGATGTAGCACTTGATCCATACACATTAGATGGTCATGATGGTATAACATGTGTAGAAGGAAATGTATTGAATGACAAAACTGTTGATATATTATGTAAACAGTCTTTGGTATTAGCAGAAGCTGGATTTGATATTCTTGCTCCATCAGATATGATGGATGGTAGAATTGGAAAAATACGAGAAACATTAGAAAGTAATCATTTTTATGATGTGCAAATATGTTCTTATTCAGTAAAATATGCGTCATGTCTTTATGGACCTTTTCGTGATGCAATTGGATCTAAAATTAAATTAAAAATAGATAAAAGTAGTTATCAAATGGATATTAGAAATTCAAATGAATCACTAAATGAAATCTCTCTTGATATATCAGAAGGAGCTGATTCTATTATAATAAAACCTGGTATTTTTTATCTTGATATTATAGAAAAAGCTAGAAAAAAGCATAATATACCAATTTTTTCTTATCAAGTAAGTGGGGAATATTCCATGATTAAAATGGCAGCAGAAAATCAAGTGTTTGACTTTAAAGATGCAATGATAGAAAGTTTTATCGCTTTAAAAAGAGCTGGAGCTTCAGGAATTATTAGTTATGCAGCTGTTGAAGTAGCAAAACATATAAATTCATAATCAATTTTAGTATAAAAGTATTATATATATAATTATCGTTGACCTTTATATTATACGTATGTTATAGTTGTTTCGTTGTGATATGGGCTGCCTTTAAGTACATCTCTTCTCATATTTTCTTCCTAACAATTTTATCTATATCATTGTACTTAAAGGTTGCCCTCCTTTGTTAGGATTCTTTTTATCTGATTCAATTTTTATATTCATATTAAAAAAAATATTAGCCTATCTTTGTGCAAAAACAATTCCTTTTCCTAACTCTGATGAGCATATGCTCTTTCTTTTATCTATAAATTCTGATTTCACATTTATACAATCTAATATTGAATGTATTACCGTACTTTGATCAATTTTTATATTTTGATTTTTCTCTGCTTTATTTATATTTTCTTGAATCCCAGGTTCTTTTAACATTTTATCTGAAAACCATAACATATAAGGTATATGTAATTGTTCTTTTGGTGCTGTAGTATATTCATGACTATGTGAATATATTCCATTTTCTCCCAATGACTCACCATGATCTGATATATATATCATCATTGCTTTATGTCCTTGTAATTCCTTTATTACCTCACTTAAAAAATAATCTGTATACAATATACTGTTATCATATGAATTTCCTGCTTCCTTTTTTGTGTAACATGAATTTCTTTTAAATAATTTTTTGAATAAAGATTTTTCATTTATATTTGAACATGTTGGTTTGTATTTATTAAAATTCTCTGTATATCTATCATCATATGTTCTATGACTACCTAAAGTATGCAGTATAATCAATGAGTTATCAGGTTTTTTTAGTTCTTCCTGTAAAGGTATTAATAAATTTTCATCTCTTAACGGAATTTTTGTTTTATGTATAACAATTTCTTTAGTGAGCATATTCTGTGCTTCACTTGCTATTAAATTTATATCATCAACAAAAGATTGTGCACTGATCCAATAAGTTTTAAATTTTAAAGTATTAAATATTGATATAAGGTTTGTTTCGTTTTTATTAGGATTTATTCTAAAGATATTTTTTAAACCGGCTATGGTATATGTTGCTAAAGAATAACTATTTTTAAAACTAACTAATCCAGATACTTTGCTTAAGTTAGGTGTTGTGTTTCTTTTATAACCATTTAAAGCAAATTTATCATTTCTTGCTGACTCTCCTAATATCAAAACTATTTTTATATCTTTATCATCAAAAGTGAAATTATAATTTGATAATATATCAACTTTATCTTTGTTTTTTTTGAAAAATTTATGTTTATTATATATTTTTAAATTAGCGAATAAATTGCTAGGATATAGATCTGTTGCTAATAAATGTTGTTGGAAAACTATAGGATTTATTTTATTTATAAAAACCATAGGTATGTATAATATCAAAAGACCACCTACTATAGAATAAAAAGTTATTTTAAATTTTTTCTTTAATTTTATTTTCAGTAAATTTCTGTATTTTATTAATAATATAGATGGTATTAACCATAAGAAAACCAACCACAATACTAAGTTAAAATCAAAAAAAGTAGACGCTTCTTCAAAATTAGTGTTAAAAGTACACTCAAGCAAATATACATTTAACTTTATTCCAAAAATAAAGTTAAAATACCCTAATAAAGCACCGAAAAATAAAAATATTATATAAAAAGGAATAAAGAAAAATCTATAAATAGAAAATAAAGAAATTAAAATAAAAGAAAATCCAATATTAATTGTAATAATCATTAATTTATATGTCATGGGATCATCAGAAATAAGACGACCCCAGGTGAAAATTAAGTTAATTAATACAATAAGACATGTTGCGCCTAATAAAAAATGTAAATATTTATTATGAAATAAATTCATAGAGGGTGTAATATACTTTGTGTAAGTTACTAAAAAAGATAAAATAAAAGTAACTTATAAAGGTAACATATATGGCACAAAAAGTAACAAAAAATAATA
>JBKEHD010000024.1:0-16817 GCA_046710445.1 Candidatus Midichloriaceae bacterium | reverse complement strand
CCCAAGCACAGCAACATATGCAGCCGGCAGCTCAAGATTTTCAAGCAATGCATAATGCATTAGGAGCATCAAATGGTGATACAATGGTGCAAGGAGGGAAAAAACCCTCTAAACAAGTAGATGCAAGATTACAAGAATTTAATAAAAATCATAAAAGAGGAAGGGGTGATTCTGGATCTGAAATACCAAATGCTAAAAGAGTTAACAGAGGTGAGGGAAATGCGAGATAAATAAGGTGCTGGAAAAAAAGGTGGAATAGGTATATGATGACGAACTATAATTTTTTGTGATTAGCATGATTATTGTAAATCCCATATATGCTTCTGGTGTTTCAAGTCTGAGAAAAGTAGAAAAGAATACAGATAAAAATAGTGCAAAGGGATCTAAAAAGTTTACATTAAATACTACTGAATCCAAGCCAAAATCTTCTGTAAGTGAGGAAAGTATCATTTCAGATAATTTGTTTTGTATGCAAGAGGGATTTGAAGAACGCAAGGAGAAAAAGGGTCAAAAATATGGAGAAAAGATTTTAGGATTATTATCTGAATATAGACTAAAAGTTATTAGTGGAGACGTATCTCTGAGAGATCTGCATGAAATTAAAGAATTAATTTCGGTATTTATGTTAAGCGGTATTGATGATAAAGTAAAAAATGTGATTGAAGAGATAGAGTTGTTGGCAAGTGTAGAATTAGCTAAAAGAGGAGTAATTTAAATGTCATTTTTAGGTTTGATTTCTAAAATATTACCATTGTATATTATAGTTATACAAGGGTATATAGGGGGAAAATTACATGATATAGACACCAAATCAATTAGCAAATTGATGTTTCATTTCATAATGCCAATCATATTTTTCGATGTAGCTTTGAATTTAAAAATGGAAGTGAAGTATATGATTTTGCCGATACTTTTCTTTTTTTTCTCAACTATTTTAAGTGTTATTAGCAAGAAAATCGCTGGAAAATATTTTAGTGATGGAAGAGAGAATGTGATTGGGTATGCGGCGGGTAGCATGAATGTCAATAGCTTAGGATTATCGATAGCAATGTTGGTAATGGATGATGATTATATTAGAATGTTCATGTTAGCTACCATTAGTTCCGTTCTATATACAAATACAGTAGGGAGATATATTATTTCTAACCACGTAACCTCTGGGAAGGGGAGATTTATGTTTTTGTTTAAAACCCCACCATTTTATGCGTTTATTATTGGCTTAGTTGCTAACATTAGTGAGTTTGAATTATTTGATGGGTTTAATAATTTATTTTCGCAGATGAGAGCTACATATGTGGTATTAGGGATGTTGATTTTTGGATTAAGTTTAAGTAGAGTGAAATTGAATGCTGGAGTAAAATTCATGACATATTTTAGCATGACTAAAATATTATTGTCTCCATTATTATATGTTGCTTTTATTTTATTAGATAAATTTTTATTTCATATATATGATAATGAAATGTATAAAGTGTTTTTGTTGTTAGCTGCTCTTCCGCCTGGTGCAGATTGTATAATGACTGCTATATTATTTGATAAACATGCTGAAAAGGCATCGGTTGGAGTTTTGATTAGTACGATAATTTCTACATTATATATCCCATTAATATTGCTGATTTTTGAATATGCAAAAAATACTTGATTTACATATAAAATCACATAGTAATTTCAATGATGATTTTATGGTGTCTTATTCTAACTTTGAAGCATCCAATGCGATTAAAGATTGCTGTCAATGGAAAGATAATAGAGTGCTGATCATTGGTCCTAAATGCTCAGGAAAAACTTTGATTGCAAATTTGTGGAGGAAAAACTCAGAAGCTGTATTTTTGCAAAAAGAGGATGATTTAGATAGTATATCTGAAAATGGTAGATTAATAATTGATGATATAGAAAATTTTAAAGAATTACAGCTGGTGAATATTATTAATTTTACTAATGAAAAATCCATATCCTTATTGCTTACTGCTACTTCGTATCCGATCTTTAAGCTGAGTGATTTGAATTCTAGAATAAAATCCATGTATAAAATTTTAATAAAACAACCTGATGAAAATCTTATAAAACATATAATTCACAAATTATTTTTGCAGAAACAAATTATAATACCAGAAGAGGTTATAAATTATATGCTTTCTAATATTGAAAGAACTTATGAGTTTATAAATGAAATTATAGATTTAATTGATAAGCTATCAAAAGTAGAAAAAAGAAAAATAACAATTCCGTTTATCAGAGATATATTCATTAATTATTACAATATTGATGCAGTATAATGTTGAGCAATATATAAAGGATTTGATAAAAATTCATGGATATATAACGTTAGATCATTATATGAAAATAGTATCAAATTATTATTATTCATATAGAGATTCTATAGGTCCTTCTAGTGATTTTATCACGGCTCCTGAAATAAGCCAGATGTTTGGCGAGATGATTGGGATATATTTATGTGATATATGGTATAAAAAATTTCAAAAACCATTTTCTCTTGTTGAATTAGGGCCTGGGAATGGAACCATGATGTCAGATATTTTAAGAACTATACAAAATTTTCCAGATATTATGGAATCTTTACAAGCTGTACATTTAGTTGAAACAAGTAAATATTTGATAAATAAACAAAAGGTAAATCTAAAGCGTTTTAAAGAAATTGATTTGTATTGGCATGAAAATCTTGAAGAAGTTGATGGGGAAAATTTATTTATTGTTGCTAATGAATTCTTTGATGCTCTACCAATTAAGCAGCTTTATGTTGAGGGTGATGATGTTAAGGAAATATGTGTTGCATCAAATCCACAAGGAAATTTATGTTTGAATTCAATTGATAATACGACTGAATTAAATAGAGAAAATTTCCCAAAAAATATAAATTTTTTAGAATTGTCAGCCGATAGAGATTTTTATAGTTCTTTGATAGCAAATAAGATATTTAAGAATAATGGCTGTGCATTGATAGTTGATTATGGGTATAATAAGCTACCTAATAAAAGTACATTACAGGCAATAAAAAATCATAAAAAAGTTGGGTTTTTTGAGCATGTGGGAAGTTCTGATATCACTTCATTAGTAGATTTTCAATCAATACAAAATATCATTCAAAAATTTGATATTATCTCAAATTCTACAACACAAGGGGAGTTTTTGATCAATATGGGTATTGAAACTCGTGCTCAATCTTTGATAAATTCTGGTGCATCAAAAGAAAAAATATCAAAAGAAATAGATAGATTATGTTCAGATAAAGAGATGGGGAATTTATTTAAAGTACTAGAAATTATAAAAATATAATAAAATTCTTCTTGTTAAGCAGCGTAATTTATTTTATATCTCATTATATATTCAACTATAAGATGTGCAATTATGACTATCGATTCATTAGTTTTTGCTGTTAGAAATATGTTTGGTATGGTACCATCGGGCGTAATTTTAAAAGGGATGGGTGTTGTGTCTATAAATATAATAAATTCAAAATCAGGTGATGTGTTAAAAGATTTACTTGATTCTTCTAAAAATCCGATAGCATGTAAAGATTATGGTAAAAGCCATTGTGATGATGAAGCTAGGAATCAGAAAAAGATTGATCTTTGGGGAAAAAGAGGTGATGAAGCAAATGGTAATGAGTGTAAATTGGCATTTAGTATTTACTATGATGATGAAAATATAGGATTTTTTAATATAGGTGTCACTGGGAATACTGTTAAAGATTTTTCCAGCATATCTTTTCCTTCTATAGTTGATAAGATTGGCTATCATATACCATATTTAAAAAAATCTTTTGAGTCTGATGTATATGAAAGTTCTGGGGTATTTATATCTGATAAATTTATTGAGAATGACTTTAAATATATTGGAGCTGAAGTTAAAGAACATATGATAAAATGTGTTGCAGAAACAGGATATACAAAATTGATTGCCACATTCAATATGGATCATCCATACCAAGATGCTTTTTGGAAATCTGTAGGTGCGAAAGAAGTAACTGCTGATAATGTAGAGCAGGTTTTAGGAACACCTTCTTTATCTATGCATCCAGCTCGTTTCAGATTTGAAGATGAAAAATTACAAGAATGTGTTGCTTGGGATAAAGGTGATAAGGTATCTTTTGGGAGTGGATGGCATGATAGTAATGAATGCACTCAGTGGATTGAGAAGAAGATGTTTGTTCTTGATATAAATGATGAACATATTGCTATATCGCATGATGATATGTAATAATTTGTGGTGTACCGTAGAAAAAAGGAAGTTAGAAACAATCTAATTTCCTAGTATTTGTAATGCTAGGAGATTAGTGTGTTATATCCCTTGAGGATGTGCTCTCAGTATGAGATTCTCTTTTACTCTACAACTTTTGTTTGTCTCTGGCATTTTCCAAATAGTTAACAATGTAATTATCGAAGTAATAATTAAATAATAGCATGGAGCAAAGCTTGATTGAAAGATATCTATTAATAATAAAGAGATCATTGGTGTTGTGCCAACGAATAAAGCACTCCCTGAATTATACGCTATTGATACAGCACTATAACGATATTCTGTTGGAAAAAGCTCACAAATAATGATTTGAAAAGACGCTGTAATTGCTGCAATCAAAATAGCAAAAATAGTTCCAGCAAAGAAAATTTGAATAATAGTACCATTATTAAACCAGAAAAATATTGGATACGCTACAATAAGCAATAAAATAATAGGGATATAAAGCATTATCTTACGTCCCCATAAATCAGAAAACCAACCAAATAAAGGAGAGACAAAAGCATAAATAAGTGAGGTTAATACAGTGATCCACATTACAGTATTGATATCTATATGACGTGCCACTATAAGATTATTCGGCAAAAATGTTATCAGCATATAATATGCAATACCAGCATTGCTTGTTAATATAAATACCCAAAGAAATGGCATCTTAGGGCCTTTAAGTGCAGATAATAATGGGTGTTCCAATGTTTTTCGTTTCTTTTTTACTTTAACAAATAATGGGGATTCTGTAATAGAATGCTGCAAAAACAGAGAAATAACTCCTAATAATAGCCCAATAAGAAACGCAATTCTCCAGCCAAAATCAAGCATTTGAGCTTCAGTAAAAATTGTCGTTAAAATGCCAACCACTACTGCGCTTAAAATAATACCAAATTGAGATGTCATTGATGCAAGTGATGTAAAAAACCCTCTAAAACGATAGGGTGCACTCTCTGCAATTATAACAAGAACCCCTGTATATTCGCCACCTATCGAAAAACCTTGAATCATCCTAGCAAATATCAAAATAGCAACAGACCACCAACCAATGACATTGTATGTGGGAATAATTGTCATAATTAGCATGGGTATACACATTAACCCAATACTTAATGTAAGTGCATATCGGCGCCCAAGTCGATCACCTATAGAAGCTAATACAAAGCCACCAAACGGACGTGTAAAATAGCTGGCTGCAAAAATACCAAATATGGAAATTAAAGCTGTATATCCTGATTTTTCAGGAAAAAATAATACGCTTAGATAGGTTGCGAGATATCCGAATATACTAAATTCAAACCACTCCACCGTTGCACCCAAGGCAGTAATTATAATTGTTTTTAAATTTGATTCTTTCATTATGTTGAGTATATTGACTGAAATCAGTGTAAATGTCAATGTCAGTGAAAAATGGATCAGTAATATTCACGCAAAATGTAGTGTTTTATAACTTTGTTTTATAAATAAAGCATACAAATAAGTTGTATGCAACAATGTGACTTTTTGCACTATATGTATCGTTAACTTAGTTATCAACTCTTAGTTCAGCACCTAATTTATCAGTGATACAGGTTATAACTTGATTCGATATATCTTCTATTTCCTCAGTAACTAAAGTTTTCAATTTAGGTTGTATAGTGATTTTAAAGGCTATAGATTTTTTATTTATATCTTGTTGGGTGTTATGGTATATATCAAATATTTTTATATCAGTAATTAAAGGGTTTTTCAAAGATCTAATGGCTTGAATGACTTCTTTAGATTCTGTATCTGATTTTATAAAAAATGCAAAATCTCTATTTATACTTTGTAATTCAGGGGAAATAAATAAAGAACGCTTATCCATATTTTTGTTTGGTAAATCTTCATATAATATTTCTGATGCATATACAGTATTTTTGATATCAAGTTTTTTAGATATTTCAGGATGTATCTCGCCCAATAAAGCTATTAATCTTTTACCTAGATACAAAGCTGCAGATTTACCAGGATGATAATAGGAAGGAGTATCTTTTTTTATTATTAAATCTTTTTCTGAAATATTTAATTCGGATAAAATATTTAAAACATCATCTTTGATATCATAAAAGTCAAATTTTCGCTCTTTTGTGAAAACACCTTTATCCGTCGCATTGCCAGTTCTTACTATTCCTAACGTATTTTTTTCAACAATCTGATCGTTATTTTTATAAAATATTTTACCTTCCTCAAAGAAAGATATAGATTTTATTCCATTTGATATATTTGTCTTTAGTGCTTTTAATAATCCTGGTAATAAATTTGGTCGCATGACTCCAAATTCATTGCTAATAGGATTTTTTATATAAACTAAATTAGTAGTATCTAAAAATAATTTTGCATAATCATCTTTTATAAAAGACCAGGTTATTGTTTCATATATATTTCTTGATAATAAACTGGTTTTAAAAATATCAATATAGTTTTGCGGAGATTTTGATTTATCAGATTTGCTATCTAGGCTTTTCTTATCACATATTCCGATTCCAAAAAATCTAATAACCTCTTCAGCAATATCTGCATTATTTTCTATATCTCCTTGTCTCCAAGATGGGATTTTAATAATTTCATTTTCTTGTTCGAAACCTAATAATTTTAAATAATTATTTATTTCATTTGGTGAAATTTCTGTGCCTAAAATTTTATTTATAATGTTATAATCTATCTTGAAGCACTCTATGTATTCTAATTTTTCTCCGCTAAGAAGTGTGGAGTTTATTAAATTTCCATTGCATGTTTTTTGCACAAGGTCTGTTATGTAATGCATGAAAAATGGCGTGTTTCCAAAATCTACCCTTCTTTCAAACCTGAATGATGATTCTGTTCTAATGTCTAATGTTCTTACAGCATTAGATACTATGGTGGGTTCAAAATTTCCCACTTCAATTAAAATATTTTTTGTATTGTGATCTACTTTACTCTCAAAACCACCTATAACACCAGCTATTGAAAGTATCTTTTTTTCATCAGATATTACCAATATTCCGTCTGGTAATTTATAACTTTTTTCTTCTAGTGATAAAAAGTTTTCACCATCTTTTGATAATCTAACTGTTACTTTTCCTGATATTTTATCTAAATCATACATATGATTTGGACGTCCAAATTGATACATACAAAAATTTGATATATCAACTAAAGGTGAGTGAGATTTTACACCTATTAATTTAAATAATGATTGTATTTTTTTTTCAGAAACAACCGTATTGTCTACATTTTTGATTTCACAAAAGGCAATTTCTTGACAATATTTTTTATTATCTAATATAAATGAGTTGTTATTGTCGCTATTAAAAGTTAATTTGTTTTTGTAAAAATTATGGTAATAATCAGTTAAATTTTTATTAAGGGCCGCTCCTAAGTCTCTAGCTATTCCCATTATTGATGTGCAATCTCCCCTATTTGGGGTTATACTCAAATCAATAGCTGTGTCATTCAATAACATGAAATTAGCAAAGGTAGTGCCTATTTTGTCGTCATCGCTTTCTATTTCTATAATTCCTTCTGAGTTTTGAGATAAAAGTAGCTCTTCTTCTGAGCAGAGCATGCCTTGGCTTTTTACTCCTCTGATGACCGATTCTTTTATTTGGAAATTATTTGCTGGGATTATAGATCCTATTGGAGCTAGAACAACTTTCATTCCGTTTTTAACATTTTTTGCTCCACAAACAATCTGTAACACTTCTTTCCCGTTGTTTATTTTGCAGATTGTTAACTTGTCGGCATTTGGATGTGGTTCTGTATCAATTATTTTTGCTAATATAAATTGGGAATAAATTGCATTTTTATCTGTAATTTGCTCAACTTCTAATCCTATAGAGGATAATATATCACTCAAAGAATCGGGAGATAAATCTATATCTATGAAAGATTTTAGCCAATTATATGTAAATTTCATTTTGGAATAACTTTATATTGCTTTTTTATTGTCGCTCTTTTGGTTAAGAGTTTTTTTTAAAACTAATTCAGGTTCTTTTTTACCACTAACAACGTCCTTATCCACAATTACTTTTTGCACATCTTTATTACCTGGTACTTTAAACATTGTATCCAAAAGTAATTTTTCTAATATTGATCTTAATCCCCTTGCTCCAGTTTTTCTTTTTGAAGCGATTTCTGCTATTTCTAGTATGGCAGATTTGTCTATTACTAACTCAACTCCATGATAAGAAAATAATTGAGTGTATTGTTGTATTAAAGAATTTTTTGGCTCCAATAGTACTTTAACAAGCATATCTTTGTCTAAATCATCAATTGTTACCAGCTGGGGTAATCTGCCAATAAACTCTGGGATAAGTCCATATTTGACTAAATCTTCCGGTTCAATCATTTTCAACATTTCGGATGAGTTGTTTTTATTTTTACCTTTTATATTCTGCTCAAATCCAATAGAACTTTTTCTTACTCTTTGAGATATTATTTTATCCAATCCACTAAATGCACCACTGCATATGAATAGTATATTTTTTGTATCAATTTGTAAAAATTCTTGCTGAGGATGTTTTCGTCCGCCTTGTGGAGGTACTGACGCAACGGTTCCTTCCATTAATTTTAATAATGCTTGTTGCACACCTTCGCCGGATACATCTCTTGTGATAGATTGGCTTTCGGATTTTCTAGAAATTTTGTCTATTTCGTCTATGTAAATAATTCCTTTTTGGGCAATATTTATATCATAATTAGCGACTTGTAATAGTCTTACTAATATATTTTCAACATCTTCTCCAACATAACCTGCCTCAGTTAATGTTGTTGCATCTGCTATTGCGAATGGTACTCCCAAAGTTTTTGCAAGCGTTTGTACCAATAATGTCTTGCCGCAACCTGTTGGACCTATCATTAGCAAGTTAGATTTTTCTATCTCTACTTTGTCTAGCTTTGTATCTTTAAATTCATGTCTTTTATAATGATTGTATACAGACACTGATAGAGCTTTTTTTGCTCTTTCTTGACCTATTACATATTTATCCAACACCTCATAAATTTCTTTAGGTACAAGATTGTTTTTTATTGATAAAGATGATTTTTTTATATCGTCATCTATAGCTTCTTTGCACAGAGCGACACATTCATTGCAGATGCATACACGAGGGCCAGAGATTAGCTTTTGAACTTCATTATGTTTTTTTTTACAGAATGAACAGTGTATTGTATTTGAAGTTGTTTTATCCATTTTTTAAACTTTTTCTTTCTTTGACAATATTATCAATAATTCCATATTTTTTTGCTTCTATAGCTGACATAAATTTATCTCTTTCAACATCACTTTCAATTTTCTTCAATGTTTGTCCTGTATTGTAACTTAACATATCGTTTAATTTTCTTTTGATGTTAAGTATTTCTTTAGCATGTATTTCAATATCAGTTGCTTGCCCTTTATATCCACCTAATGGTTGATGTATCATAACTCTAGCATTTGGTAAGGCGTATCTTTTCCCCTTCTCTCCTGAGGCAAGTAAAAATGCTCCCATAGAGCAAGCTTGCCCCATACAAAGAGTAGAGACATTTGGTTTGATGTATTGCATGGTATCATATATGGCTAACCCTGCTGTTACACCGCCACCTGGAGAATTGATATACATATATATATCTTTTTCTGGATCTTCTGATTCTAAAAATAGTAGTTGTGCTACTATTATCGAAGCCATTCCATCCTCTACTTCTCCAGTAACAAATATTACTCTTTCCTTAAGCAATCTAGAGAATATGTCATATGCTCTTTCGCTTCTGGCGGTTTGTTCGATAACAACGGGGATATATGCCATAAATCAACCTATTTCACTTCTGGTAATACTTTTTTTATAAAATCTTCTGAAGTCATCTCCACTTCTTTGATTTTTATTTTTGTTAATAATAGATCCATTGTTTTTTCCTCTAATATAGGGCCTCTAATTTTCTCTAAATTTTCTGCACTTTGATAATATTGAAGCATTTTTTCTTTTATTTCGGGATTTTGATTTGCTTGTATATTGACTATTTCTCTAATTTCATCATCACTAACTAGGATATTGTTTTTCCTTGCTATATCAGCCATAATCAATCCCAATTTCACTCTTCTTTTAGAGATTTTTTTGTATTCTTTTTGCAAATCTTCTATGCTTTTCTTTTTTAATTCCTCATTAGTTTCTCTATTCTTTTCAACATCTTTCCAAATCATTTCAAAATCTTGATCTAACATTTCTTGTGGCACATCAAAATCATATTTTGCATCTACTTTATCAAATAACTCTTTTTTCATACGCATTCTAGAAGCGTTATCAAAATCAAATTTTATTTTATTTTTGATGAATTCTACTAATTTTTCTTCACTTTCAACACCAAGCTTTTTTAACATGTCTGGAGTTACACTGGTAACTTTTTCCAATTCCATTACTTCACAAATTTTTACGTCAAATGTAGCTTTTTTAGAAATTAGATCTTTATTTGGATAATCTTTAGGAAATTCTATTTCAAAACTTTTTTCTTCGTCTTTTTTGCATCCAACTAAATTTTTCTCAAAATCATATAAGAATTTGTTATCACCAATAACTAATTCCATTTTTTCTGCTTTATTACCATCAAACTCTTTCCCATCAATTTTTCCATGAAAATCTATTACAACTTTGTCACCAAGTGCCGTTGTATATTCCTTCCCTGCTTTTTTATGAGTCCTGAAATCTTTCAAGATCATGTTTTTGCTATCATCTATTTCTTTCTTTGATATTTTAATATTCACTTTTTCTACTTCTACTGCATCCCATTTGATTTCTGGAATTTCTGGTAATACAGTTATAGCGATTTTTATAGACAATCCCTTTTCTTCATCAAAAGAAGTTATTTCAACATTTGGGGTAGATGCAGGAGATAGTTTTTTAGATGTAACAATTTCTGCAATAGCTTTTGATACACTATTTTGTATTTCTTTTCCTCTTTCTTCTTTTCCAACTTTTTGTCTAACAATACTTACTGGTACTTTCCCTTCTCTAAAACCAGGCATTTTAAATGTTTTAGCAGCTTCTAGTACTTTTTCTTCTATTTTTTTGTTTATATCTTCAAAAGGTATTGTAACCTGAAATTCTTTAATGAATCCTTCGTTTTTAATTTCGTCTATTTTCATAATATTATTTTTTACTTATTGCTATATAGATATGGTTTATCAAATTTTTTGAATATATTAAACATTTTTTTGAAAAAGAGTAGTAACTTTATGAAATAAAATTTAATTTTCAAGAGATTTCTTTAGCTACAGAATCTAAAATACCATTTACAAACCCTGTTTCATCTGTATGACCTAGTGATTTACTAATTTGTAAATAATCATTTATAATAATAGCTATATTTTTTTCATGTTTTAAAAATAATTCAGAAACACCTACTCTTAATATTGCTAAAATAATTTTTGATAATCTATGAAGTTTCCACGATTCTTGTAATCTTTTTTGAATCTCACCGTCTATTAAAGCTATATTTTCATAAGTGTGTTTAAATAAATTCAGATAAAAACTCTGATTTAAATTCTGCATTAAATAATTACTAGTATAATAAGATATATAATCTAGACTAATCTGTGAAGGGGATTTTATATCACCTAACAAATTAAAAGAATAAATGGATTGTACAGCTAACATCCTAGATGTATATAGGTGTATATCCTCTTTTTGATTAATTGAATCTTCGTACTTTTCCATCACCATATGAAGTAAATCTTTCTTTAACTTTTATCATTTCTAAGCACGTATTTACAGCCTTGATTCCATATTTTTTTGATCTTGCTATTGCTTGCTCCATATTATTTGCAGTTATAACTCCAAATCCTAATGGGACAGAGTAATAAATGGATATATCTTGTATAGCTCTGGAACATTCTTTAGATATCAAAGTGAAATGGTCCGTTTCTCCTTTTATGATACATCCCAATACTACAACTCCAGCATAATCATAATTTTCAAGAGCTATATTTATAGAGCTAGCAAGCTCAAATGCTCCTGGTACTTTTACTAAATCATACACCATATCATTTTTGGTTATCTCAGAGATAACAGTATCTAACATTACATCAGATATATCTTTGTAATAGTTTGCTATAGAAATCAGTATTTTTGTCATTACATAAAATTTTATATGGTGCGGATGGAGGGACTTGAACCCACACGCCTTGCGGCACTAGATCCTAAATCTAGCACGTCTGCCAATTCCGCCACACCCGCTAAGCATCAATTATTTACATTAAACTATTTCAAATTATTATAAAACAAGTATAATGAGCACACTAAATAAATACACGTGAATAAATTTAAATCAAGTCAAATATCCTAATATGACATATGTTGTAACCGAAAATTGTATAAAATGTAAGTTCACTGATTGTGTAGAAGTATGTCCTGTTGATTGTTTCTACGAAGGTGAAAACATGCTTGTTATAGATCCAGAAGAGTGTATAGATTGTGGTGTATGTGAGCCAGAATGCCCTGTGGATGCTATTAAGCCAGAGTCTGAGAAATTAATGAAAAGCTTAGAAATCAATCAAAAATATTCCAAGATTTGGCCAAATATAACAGAGAAAAAAGAGGCGCCAAAGGATGCGGAAAAATTTGAGGATGAAGAAGATAAATACGAAAAATATTTTGATGAAAATATCAAAGAATAGAAATTTAATTGGGTGATTATTATGTTAAGAATATTTATATCTGTCTTATTTTTGTGTTTTTTTAATATAGATCTACAAGCTAGGTGGAAGACTTTAGAAGATTCTTCGATAAAAGTGATTTATGATAATGTGGATATTTCAATTCATAAGGATTATACTTCTGATACAAAAATAGAGTTTTTAGAGGAAATATTAAAAGAGCAGGGTAGAGGAAGGTATTCAAAATACATTTTTCAATATGATATGAAAAGAGAAAAAATAGAGATTTTGGAGGCGTATACTATTTTTAATGATAAAAAATATATTGTGAAAGCTGCTGAAATAGAAGATAAGCCGCTTGCAAGCGTGGCAAATGCTCTTGCAGAATATGGTCAAATATCTATAGCATTTCCAAAGGTAGTTGTTGGTGCAAAGATATACTTGAAATATAAAATTAAGACAATCAAAGCGTCTATTCCAAAATATTTTGGTGAGTTTATTTCTTTTGGGGGAGGGGGCTATTATGAAAATCAAAATATCACAATAAATTCAGAGATACCTCTCTATATGCATGTTAATGATCCGGATAAAGTTCTTGAAATTAAAGGGGATAATAAAAAGGATAAACCAAGCAAGAAATTTACTATCAGGCTTAAAAAGCCTTTTATTAGTGATTTAATAGATGAGCCAACTGATGGCGATATTAATTTGAAGCATCTTACTTGGGTGGCTGTAACAAATAAAAGTACATGGCAAGGATTTCATGAGGAATTTATTAATAAATATTCAAAAATAATAAATCAAAAATTACCAAAAGATTTTGAAAAAATTTATGAAGAAGCAAAAAAGCAAAAAAATGAAATTGATCAGATAAACATCATTACATATAAGTTAAATGATACAATCCAATATTTGATGGATGGACGTACCGTATCTGGAAATGTTTTTCCTAGGGATTTAAGTGAAGTTGCAAAAACTCAATATGGTGATTGCAAGGATTTTTCTTCTGTAACAGGTGCTATATTGAAAAAATTGGGATATGAAGTTGATACTGTATTGGTTCATAGAGGTGAGATCTATCCTGAATTTAAATTTCCAATTCCAGCTTTTGTGTTTAATCATATGATGCTAAAAGTAAAAAGCAAAAATGGTAATGTTTATTGGTTGGATCCTACAAATTTTCAAAGCATGGCTGGTGGAATGTTTCCAGATACAGCTGGTAGAATGGCTTTGGTGATTTCTAAAACAAGTGCGAAATATGAAAAAATACCTCCGATTGATCCAAAGAAATCAAATAATTCTATCACGAAAGAGTATTTTATTGATAAAACTGATGTAAGAATTGTTTTTGATGCTAAATTAAGTGGGCAATCTGCATGGAATTTGAGTGGCATAGGGAAAATGTTTTCTAAAAAAAGTTTAGAAGATATATTTTTTAATAATATAAATGATGAAAAAGTTGTGGATCCAAAAGATAGGTTAGATGTAGTGATACCGAATCTAGAATCAAGAATTGTAAGTGATGTGGAGTTCAAACTTGAATATAAAGCTGATAATTTATTACTTAATACTAATCTAGGCAAAGCATTGAAATTGAGATATAAAAATTTAGAATTTGCTAACAATATCGCTGAGGATAATGAGGTTGATTTTTATATCGGTATTCCAAGGTCTTCTGATATAACAACTATTATTAAGTCTAAATGTGTGACAAATATTAAGAATTTAGATTTCAACATGGATACTAAGTGGATAAAGCTTAATAGAACAGCCAGCTGTATCAATCAAGATACAGTTATTACTGATCATATTTTATTTAAAAAATCATTTATTAAAAATGAAGAAGCTAAAACTGAGGGATTTAAAAAGCTAAAAAAAGCTATTAGCGATAATTACATAAATATGGCTGTTGTAATACCCAATACTAATAGTCATTAATCACAAATTCATTTGCCGAGGTAGCACAGAGGTAGTGCAACTGATTCGTAATCAGTAGGTCGGGAGTTCGATTCTCCCCTTCGGCACCACTAAAAAGATTTGCCAAACATTTATAGTTGAGATAAGCTTTTCTGTAACTTGCTAAAGAGGTATGTACATGCGTAGTAATAAGCTTACAAAAAATCAGAGAGAAGCTATAGGATTGCTTTCTATAGGAACTTTTCTTGAGTATTTTGATCTAATGCTATATGTGCATATGGCTGTTCTGCTAAACGATCTTTTTTTTCCAAAAGATAGCGTTTTGGCAAACGAACTGCTTGCTGCTACAGCGTTTTGTTTGACGTATCTCTTAAGGCCAATAGCTGGATTTATCATAGGTTCAACAGGTGATTTTTTAGGTAGAAAATTCACAATAATGCTGACTACATTTATAATGGCAGCGTCATGTCTAATTATGGCAAATTTAAAAACATATGCGGAGATAGGGTTAACAGCAAGTGTTGGCATTATAATTTGTAGAATGTTACAGGGGTTTTCTTCAGTTGGAGAGCTTATGGGGGCACAACTTTATATAACAGAAATATTAAAAACTCCGTATAGATGTTTTGCATCTGGAATAGTTATATTTGGCAAGCAACTAGGTGGAGTATTTGCTTTAGTAGTAGCATCATTTGCTATTTCTTCAGATTTTAATTGGAGATTAGCCTTTTGGATAGGGGCGGGGATAGCATTGATTGGTGTTTTAGCAAGAACAAGATTGAGAGAAGCTTCTGAATTTACAGATTATAAACGTAGGATGAAAAATATTGCAGAACAAAGCAATCAAAAGACAGAATCAATAAAAAATTCTTTAGTTACTAATGAAAAAACAGATAAAAAGGCGGTGTTAGCCTTCTTTTTTACTGAATTTCATATACCTATTTGTTTTTATATTACCTATATGTATCTTGGTGATTTCATGAAAAAAACTATGGGAATGACCCCTGAACAGGTGATTAATCAAAATCTAAAAGTTTCTATATTTGTCGCGATAGGAGCTTTGATTATAGCGTTTATTGTAAAAAAAATACATCCAATAAAAATAGCTATAATCACTGCTGTATTTTTTGTCATGGTTTTCCCATTTATACCATATTGGATTGAAAATGTTTCAAGCTTAGCATCTTTATTGTTATTGCAATGTATTATTTTTTCTATTGGTTTATCAACATATGGTACTTTAGATGGGATACAATATTAGATGGGATACAATATAAGTATTTCCCTGTTGGTAAGCGTTTTACCATTGTTGCTACCACTTTTGGAATAGCGAATTCGTTAGCGTATACGGTATCTTCATTTGGTTTGATACCTTTAACTAAATATTTTGGATATAATGCTATTTTAATTTTATTAACACCTGCTGTTATAGGGTATTGTTGGGCTATTTTTTACTTTAGAAAACTTGAAATAAAAAGAGGGCTTTATCATAATTATCCAGATGAAGATTTTGGAGATACTGGTACATATGCTAAAGAACAAGAGTATAATTATGAGTTGGGGGATGAATATGAACCTTTTGGAACTGACTGCAAGTATTCACAAGTATTGATTCAAAAAATTGAAAACTTAAATCATAAGGGAAATAACAAGGTAGACATTAATTTGGTTAAGAAAGCGATTATTTTTGCTAAAAAATGGCATGGTGATCAAATGAGAAAAACAGGAGAAGATCCGTTTTATTCTCACCCATTAGCCGTTGCAGGTATGATTGCAGATTATTATTTTAAAACCAATATCATTGTTGCGGCAATATTACATGATGTTGTAGAAGATACAGAATGCAGTGTAGAAACTATAAAAGATGCATTTAATGAACGTATTTCTGAAATGGTAGATAAGTTAACTAGTGCTCCAAACTCATTGAAATACGGCGTTTCATATATCTGAAATATAGTGTAAAATTAGCTAAAATATTTTTACAATTGGGTGTATATAGTGGCTATAAAATATAAAGTTACCTTAACAGAAG
>JBKEHD010000023.1:0-16834 GCA_046710445.1 Candidatus Midichloriaceae bacterium | reverse complement strand
AGAATTTAGAGAGTCGATTTTGTCATTTTTTAAAGATGACTGGCATACTCTCAGTACGGGATTAGAAACGCGTATTAATGATAATTTTCAGATTCTAAAATCCGCAATTTGATTTGGGATGGGTATAACAAGGAAGTACAACATCATGCACAAATATAAAGTAAAATCGTTTTTTACGTAGTCTAATGAAAAATGAGTTGCTGGTATTTGTTTTATTATATTTTCATAGCCACCCATGTCATTATATGCCACACCACATGCTACTGGCAATGCAATAAAAAATATTGTAAATTGAAAGAAATCTGTGAATGCTACAGCCAAAATACCGCCTAAAGATGAGTAAATGGTTATTACACCAAAACCTAAAATAATACCCCAAAAATAAGTCATTCCAAAGAAATAATTAAATAGGTACCCTATAGAGATCGCTTGCCCAGCTAATATCCCTATATTGTAGCATAGCAATAGTACTTTAGTTATTGTACAACCTATTTCTCCGTATAACTCTTTCATTATATCTGTAAAAGATATTAGGTGAGAAAATTTTTGTAAATTATTCGCAAATAAATAAGATAATATAAATAAAGATATTGGTAAGCATAATCTCGCAACCAAGAACACTATACCAACTCTATAAATTAAATCTACTGTTCCAATTGTAGCGTGAGCTCCAATTGATGTTGCAAAAATTGTAGCGACCAAAATTGCAGTGGGGAAATTTCTGTTACCAACGGTATATTCTTTTAGATTTTTTATTTTCCCTGAATTATAAAATCCAATTACTAAGCAGACAAATAAATATAAGCCTACTATTGTTATGTCTAATATATTAATTGTCACTACCACAGTAAATTAGTATGAGCATTAGATCACAAAAATATTTATAAATAAACAAAAATTTAATCATGTGATGGTATGTTTTTTTTATGGGAAGTAGGTGTGTTTTTGATATATATATATGGTTTTTATATATTAATGACATAAAGGTAAAAAAAATATTTGAAATTATGCCAAAAAAGTATATGATCCATTCCCATGACCCCTTCGTCTAACGGTTTAGGACTCCACCCTTTCACGGTGGCAATACGGGTTCGAATCCCGTAGGGGTCGCCAAATAAGCGACAACTAGATGTTAAAATGTTGCCCAGGTAGCTCAGTCGGTAGAGCAAAGGACTGAAAATCCTTGTGTCGGTGGTTCGATTCCGCCTCTGGGCACCATCTATTTGAAGTTATTAGATTTCTAATTTTTCAGTGCTAATTTCCCCGTTTTTATTAACAATCTTTGTTATTTTCATTTTTGCAGTATTTAATTTTTTTTGGCAATGTTCTTGTAATAAAATTCCTTCCTCATAGAGATTTATTGCATTTTCTAGTTCTACATTCCCCTTTTCTAAATTTTTCACAATTTCTTCTAATCTTTCTAACGATTTTTCAAAACTTAATTTAGTTAGACTTTTTATCATAATTTATTTAAAATACAAATTGAGTATACAAACAGTAACCGATTTTTGAGATTTATTGAAGAAAAATGATAGTTAATATATACAAAGATATTAGGAACCCCATGCAATCTGGGTTTAAAAACAATAAAAAGTGGATTTTGGAATTTGTTGAATTAGATCAAAGATTTCACGATCAAGTTATGGGATGGGTTGGAAGTGGCAATATGTATAGGAATGAGGTGATGTTATATTTCACCACAAAAGAACAAGCAATAGAGTTTGCAACGAAAAATTCTATTGAGTATTTTATACGTGAGCCAAATAAGTATGAGTATCAGTTGAAATCATATATTTCTAAATATTTTTAGAAAATCTTACTTTAATAATAATATAATTAAAAAACCAAGAAAAAACATGCTTGTGGAAAACATATTTTCCTTTTCTTCATGAGCTTCTTTTAATAGCTCTTCTGTGACAAGATATAACAATGCCGCTGCTGCAAATGATGTGACGCCAACCAGCGTACTATGAGAAGCATTAACAAATAACAACCCTATTGTGGATCCTAATAGAACCAATAAGGCAAATGCAATATTTGTTAAAACAATTGTCGAAAATTTCTTTTTAGCTTTTTGTAAAGATACATCCACCGATAATACTAAGAATAGCAGTTCTAAAGATAGTGCAATGCTAATTAATAATCCTTTAGCGACGCTAATTGTAAAGCTTATACCAACTAGCAACCCATCTATAAATATATCAATACCAACTGCTATTAATAACGTAGATATAGATTTATGAGCATGATGCCCCTCTTTGTTGCTAAATAACCACTGTATAAAAAGCATCAATGCTGTACCTAGTACAAAACCAGCTATTAACTGAATTTTAAAAGCTGTGTGGTATAATTCAGGAATTAACTCAACTGATAATGCTGAAAACACAACTCCTGCACTAAAATGTTGTATGATACTTTTGAAATTTGGTGTAATTACCAATATTTTACAGAGTATGCTGCTTAGAATTATAGCCAATATAGGTATAGATAAATAAATAGCTATTTCATGAAATACTGATAAATATTTGTGTAAATCCACTACAATTACAATTGATGATATTCAGTCTTCATATATTTAAACAGCATAGTAATTATAAATCAACTTTTGCATCATAATTTTCTGCGATATCAATCATATCGTTTGCTAATTCTGTTAAACCTTCTTTTATTAAATTTGGTATAATTTCATAATTTGAATAATTATCATATAAAACTTCAGGATTTAATTTTGTAAATTGAACGACGTATTCTTTATTAGTCAATATAATACTTTTTATTACATGAATATTTACTGTATCTTTATTTAACTCAGCAAATTTGTACGCTGTCTCAATATCTTTATATACCAAATCAAAAACAATATTATTACCTGAAAAGCCGTCGCAATCTTCAGATAAGGCGTCTAGATTTAATTTAGCGCAATAAAGGGCTATATCATACTCTTGCTTGTCTGCTAAGTAACAAATAGGAGTTTTATATTCATATGAAGATGAACTTATTGCTAATAAATATGGATTTTGTTCTGCGTATTGTTTTACAGAATCATATTTCCCTTGTTCAATATAATTAAATAATCTATGTAACTTTGTATCTGTCATTTTCTTCCTAAAATACAAATATGCTCTGATTGTATATTAAGATATTGAGAGCATCAATCTATTTTTATTGTTTTCATCACTGTATTATGATTGGTGTAGATACATATATCTGCAGCGATTTTTAGGCTTTTTTTCGCTATCTCTTCCAATTTTATTCCATCAATATCAATTAGTGCTTTGGCAGCGGATAATGCATAATTCCCACCAGATCCAATTGCCGCTATCCCATCTTCAGGTTCTAATACATCTCCAGATCCTGAAATAATAAAGGTATTGGTTTTGTCAGAGACTATGATCATTGCTTCTAATCTTCTTAGATATTTATCTAATCTCCAATCTTTTGCCAATTCAACTGATGCTCTGAGTAATTTGTTTGAATACTTATCTAATTTTTCTTCAAGTCTGCCAAATAATGTGAAAGCATCAGCTGTAGCACCTGCAAATCCAGCTATTATGGTATCATTAGCTAAAGTTCTTATTTTATTTGCTGAATTTTTAACAACGGTATGTCCTAATGTTACCTGACCATCTCCTATTATTATAACTTCTTTATTATTTCTAATTGAAAGTATGGTAGTTGCATGCCAACTTTGATCATTTTTATTATTATACATACAATTTTATCTAAATTTAATTATCATCAAATGTAATCTAAAAAATCGAATTGTAAACATACATATTCAAACAATTTTTTCAAGGAGTGAGTTTAATTGTTGAGCAAAATCACTAGGGCTATCTATAGAATCTCCTTCAATTAAACATGCTTGCACATAAATAACATGTATCAGATTTGCATCCTGATCATTTTTTATGTCTTTTTGTAATGAATTATTTATTTTTTTCATTATTACATGATTAGGATTAATCTCTAATATACGTGCAGATTTATTTGGCATCTGCTTTTGCTCTATTAAAAACTTTTCCATCCTTGGACTCATAGAACCTTCCGTAATTGATATACATGCAGGGCTATCTACTAATTTGGTAGATACAACAACTTCTTTGACTTTATCACCCAAAATATTTTTGATAAATTCTAGTAATTTCAAAACATCTTTAGTTAGGGCTTTGTTTACTGTATCTTTTTCTTCTTTGTTATTAGTATCTAGATTTTTTATCTCATCTAAATTTATTTTATTGCTTAAAATAGAATGCAATTCAATATCTTTATATTTGTTAATAGCGTTTACCCAAAAATTATCGACGTGATCTTTCAGTAGTAAAACTTCTATATCTCTTTTTTTAAACCCTTCCAATTGTGGATTTTTTTTGAGAGAGTCTAAATTATCCCCGTTTAAGAAGTATATATGTTTTTGACCCTCTATCATGTTTTTGATGTAATCATCCAGCCCTATTAATGTGTCTGGATTTTTTGTTGAATTAAATTTACAAATTTCCAATATTTGTTCTTTTTCTTCTAATGTGTTTTCGCAAAGACCTTCTTTAAGAACTTCGCTGAAATTATTCCAGAATTTTTCGTATTCATCTGGATTTTTTACTGCTTTTTTCTTTAGACTACTCAATACTTTTTTTACTATAGATTTTTTTATTTTATGAACAATAACATTGTTTTGTAAAGTTTCTCTGCTGATGTTTAATGGTAAATCTTCAGAATCAACAACACCTCTTAAAAATCTTAAGTAAGATGGTATAAGATCATTTCCTTCTTCAGAGATAAATACTCTTTTTATATACAACTTAACTCTTGTTTTTCTATCTGGGTGAAATAAGTCAAATGGTTTGTTTTCCGGTATAAATAATAAATTATTATATTCTAATGCACCTTCAACCTTATTATGTAATGTCATCCAAGGTTTCCCTGGAAAATGTGATACGTGACTAAAAAATTCTTCGTATTCTTCCTTAGAGATTTCAGATGTGTTTTTCATCCATATTGCTACACCTTTGTTAACAATTTCAGCATCTTCTTGGTTGTTTATTAATTCTATTGTGAAACCTATATGATCAGAATATGTATTTATTATATGGCGAATTCTGTGTGATTCTAAAAATTCAACTTCAGATTCTTTTAATAGCAATATTATTTTTGTTCCATGATCAAAGTTTTCCTCATTATGACTTTCTATAGAATATTCATTTTTCCCATCAGATATCCATTTATAAGCTTCTGTTTCTCCTGCTTTCTTTGTGATTACTGTAACATTATCAGAAACCATAAAAGAAGAATAAAACCCTACACCAAATTGTCCAATGAGATTATAATCTTTTTCTTCTTTGTTTTTTGATAATTGATCAATAAATTTTTGAGTTCCAGAGCTTGCTATTGTGCCTAAATTATTTATCAATTCCTCTTTGCTCATTCCTATTCCATTATCTGTAATGGTAATGGTTTTTTGCTCTGAATCTATATTAACTGAAATTTTGAATTCAGAATCATTTTTTATTAAGCTAGGATTATTTATGGATTGATACCTAAGTTTATCACATGCATCTGAGGAATTTGATATTAGCTCTCTCAAAAATATTTCTTTATTTGTATAAATAGAATTGATAACTAAATTTAATACTTTTCCAATTTCGGCGTCAAATTTTTTTGTTTGTTTTTGTACAGACATGTCTATGCGTAAAATTACCTTTCTTTATATATAGTAAGAAAAAATAATAATTCAATATGGAATATTTAATTTCTCTGTTTTTTTATGAAACAATCATATTTTTTCCTGATCTTTTTGCTGTATAAAGTTTTATATCTGATTCATGTATTAAAGAATGAAGAGTATCGTCTTCACTTATATCTTTTATACCGGCACTAATAGTGTATTTGACAATATATCTTGCTGTGTAATCTAGAGTTTTAGATTGTGCAATTTCATGAGAAATATTTTCTAGTGTTTCTTTTGCTTGAATAGCAGTCTTTTCCTTAAGTATCACTACAAATTCTTCGCCTCCAAATCTTGCTGCAAAATCTGAATCACTTAACGTTTTTAATATTATATCTGATATTTCTTTTAAAATAATATCCCCCGTAACATGCCCAAAAGTATCATTTATTTTTTTGAAATCATCTATATCTATAATGCAAAATGAATAATTTTTTTTATTACATTTTATATCTTCTAAAACATTTATAAAATATGATTCAAGATATTGTTTGCTATACAATCCTGTTAAATGATCAATAAATGATGTTTTTATGTAAACATCTCGCAATTTTTTTTCGTATCTAAATTTTATTAATTGTCTATTCATCCTAGCTAATAACTCATCTAAATTAAATGGAGATATGAGATAATCATTTATACCTATTTCCAAAAATCTTAGTAATGAATCTTGGTTGTATTGATCAATTAATCCTAATAAAGGTATATGCTTTATATCTTTATTATTTTTAATTGTTATAGCTAATTCAAGCATAGTTTCGGGATTATCTTCAGCATTGATGATAATTAATTCATAATCATTATTTAAAGCCTTCAAGAGAGTTTGATTTATCTCTGTTACAATATCAATGATAAATCCTTCTTTTATCAATTTTAATATCATTGCATTCATAGTATTATTCGTTTCTTCTGTATAACAATTAACGAATAAGATTTTTTTATTGGATAAGAATAAATCATTTACCAGAATTTCTTTGTTTAATAATGCTGATAGACTATTGTTTATTTCAAGCTTTATGAGTAATTGATCTAAAACAAATTTTGACTTAATTAAAGAATCAATCCTTGCAATAAGTAATTTATAGTCGGTTGGCTTTACTACATAATCATCCGCTCCACATAATATAGCACTTACTTTATCTACCGTAGCAGTAAGAGAAGTGGTGATTATGACAGGGGTATGGAATATTTTTGGTGTTATTCTTATTGCCCTTAAAGCACTTAACCCATCCATTACAGGCATCATAATATCCATTATGATAAGGTCTGGGGCTAAATAAATAGCCTTTGAAAGTGCCTCTTGCCCATTATCAGCAAAGTGTAATTCGTAATTCTTCTCTTGAAATTTTTTTTTTAAAATATCAATGTTGAATTTAATATCATCAGCTATTAGAATTTTTGCAGTCATATATATAGTACATATTTAGTGCTAACATGATAAGCTTACGAATTGTAGTATTATAAACTATTATTAAATGATTTGACAATATTTTTTGCATTATTCTGTATACTATCCTTTGCAAATAAATAATCCCCTACAATGGCTAGATTTGCGCCTTTTTCAGAACATCTTTTTAATGTGTCTGGATTTATTCCTCCATCTACTCCAAGGTCAATCAAGTCATTTTTAAAAATCATAGAACTTATTTTGTTAATTTTTTCCAATTGAGAGTTTATAAATTGTTGCCCTGAAAAACCTGGATTTACAGTCATAACTAGAATCTCATTCAATTCATTATAAATATATTCCAGAGAACTCTCTGAGGTTGATGGATTTAGAGCAACACCCACTTTCACGCCATAATTTTTTATTTGTTTTATTAAATTATGCGGATATCTAGTGCTTTCAATGTGAAAAATTATTGTTTCTGCTCCTGCATCTACAAATTGCTGTATATATAACTCAGGCTCTTCCACCATTAAATGCACTTTGAATGGTAATTTCGTTTCTTTTCTTATAGATTTTACTACTTGTGGACCAAAACTAATATTTGGTACAAATTTTCCATCCATTATATCGAGGTGTATAGAGTCTACACCAGCGTTTGATAATGTACGCACCTCATTTCCCAAATTTGAAAAATCTGCAGACAATATTGAGGCTGATATCTTGTTCCTTCTCACAGATATTAAACATAAAAACTAATTACTTGCCATTCTTGCACAAATATTTAAGAATGTTAAGAATTATATTTAAGATCAATTAATTATGAATAACTCTCTGTTGTTAGATATATTAAATATTGTTGAAAAAACATCAATAAATTGTCACAAATGGATAGGGAAGGGCGATAATGTTGCGGCAGATAAATGTGCAACAGATTTAATGAGATTAGAATTAAATAAATTAAAGATAAAAATTTCTGTTTCAATTGGCGAAGGTGAAAGAGATAATGCTCCTATGTTATATATAGGCGAGCAATTGGGAATGGGTGTTGAGGAATTTGAAATAGCTGTTGACCCGTTAGAAGGAACCTCTCTTTGTGCTAAAGGACAAAATGGTTCTATGTCTGTGATTGCAATAGGACGTAAAAATACATTTGTTCAAGCACCAGATGTATATATGGAAAAAATAGTAATAGGTGCGCAATACCCAGAGGATACCGTAAAATTATCTTTATCCCCGAAGGAAAATTTATCAAATCTTGCTAAATTTAAAAAGTGTAATGTTGATGATCTGAAGGTTATTGTTTTAAATAGAGAGAGGCATACAGATTTAATAAATGATATACGAGAAGCCGGAGCAAAAATAATACTAATTGAGGATGGAGATATAAGTGCATCTATTCTTGCTGCTAGTAATGATAATGATGTAGATATGTATATTGGCATTGGTGGTGCACCAGAAGGTGTGTTGGCTGCATCGGCTTTAAAGTGCATAGGTGGGCATATGTTCTGTAAATTTATATTTCAAAATGAAGATCAAAAGAGCAGAGCCAAAAAATTAGGTATAAAAAATCTTGATGCTGTTTATTCAGTAAACGATTTGGTAAAAGGTGATGTGATTTTTGCAGCTTCTGGTATAACTGATGGAGATTTGGTATCTGGGGTAAAAAAAGGAAATGGGTATCATTTGGTAGAGACATTATTGATGGACTCTTCTCAAAAGAAAATATTAACTGTGAAATCCAAAATATTAGAATAATTAATTTATAATTTTGTGATAAAAATAAAAGATGTAGGTATTATACTTTCATCTCAACTATTCCAAGAAAAATTTATTATCGTCAAGTGTTTGACAAAGAATCACGGGATTGTTTCTGGATTATCAAGAATTTCTAAGAAAAAACATGATATAATAGCTGGAAATGTAGTGGATGTTTGTTGGAAAGCAAGGTTGTCTGAACAATTGGGGTATGTAGATTTGTATGTGCAAGATCACGTGTTATCAAAAATAATGTTTGTAAGGCATAAGCTTTTGATTCTTAATTGCGCACTTCAGATGTTGTTATGCTCTTTAAAAGAAAAAGAATTAAATACTCTTATGTACCAAGAGACAATTGATTTAATAGAAAGTTTAAAAAACAAAGATGATCTTTTGCATAATTTTAAGATGTATGTGAATTTTGAAGCTAGATTATTGAATAGTTGCGGTTATTCATTAAATTGGTCTGAATGTGCAGTTACTAAAAGTAAAAAAGATATATATTATATTTCACCAAAAACTGGCAATGCTGTTACAAGAGAGGTGGGTGAAAAATATAGTGACAAATTATTCAAAATCCCATTATTTTTTATTAATGAAGAGATGGATGCAAGCAAAGATGAAATTTTAAATGGTCTTAAAATTTTTCAACATTTTATAGAGCAGCATATATTTTTTCCTCAGCATATCAAAATACCCGATATAAGGGATATTTTGATAAAAGAGTTAAGCGTTAAATAACTCAATCTGTCGTTGTATTCGTTTTTTTGCAAAAAAAAATTGCCAAAAAGAGAATTTTCATTATAATTTGTGATGTGAAATTAACTAATTAGAGGTAAATAATATGCAACAAACGAAACATACTGCATCTAGAGCAAGTCGTACTCCTAGTCCTACAGATAGTACATTAGAAGCAGAATCTACACATGCTAGAGAAAGTAATCCTAGATATACTGAATTAGAAGCAGAATCTACAGATTCTAATGCAGGTAATTCTGCAGGTACTGTAGAAGCAAAACCTATAGATTCTAGAGCAAGTACTCCTATAGATACTGCAGCAGAAGCAGAAGCTACAGATTCTAATGCAGGTAATTCTGCAGGTACTGTAGAAGCAAAACCTATAGATTCTAGAGCAAGTACTCCTACAGATACTGAATCAGTAAAAAAAGTAGAAGAGGTTAAAAAAGCTGGAATGGCTAGTTGGGCTGGATGGGCTGCAAAATGGGGTGTGGCTGGTTATGTTTCTTATGAATAAGATTCAGTAAAACCACTTATGAAAGCTTTTTCTGGTATTCCATCTGCAATGGAGATGGTTGGTTTAGGTTCTGTGCTTGATAGTATTGACAAAGGGATTATATCTATGAAAAATTCTGGGAAAAAATATTACCAAGATCATGGTGTAAGTAATTCAGGTGATTTATTTGTATCAGAAGGAATGCATGATGCATATTTATACGCTTCTTCATTTGGTGAGACAAAATCTAATAGCAGTGAATGGTCTTGTGAATACGTAATTCCTAAAATTGCTAAAGATGCATTTTGTGCTAATAATAAAAGCATAGATAATTCTACTAATGCAGAAAAATCATATTTGATAAAAGGAATGGATAATGCATTGCAAGATTTTGCTCCTAGTACTGTTTTATTAGGAACTTTAGCTATTTCTGCTCTTGTGTTCCCATTTGCTGGACCTATAGGTGTATCTCTTAAGGTTGTTACACTTATTCATAATTATCCTATCGCATGCATGGGTGGAGCATTTATAGCAAAAAATATAATTGAACATGGAGTTGCTGGTTCTATAAAGGAATTAGTGGAATTTAAAGATGCGTCTATAGATACTCTAGTGCAGCATAGATCACCTATTGAAAAGAGTAATGTTGCATCTTCTGGAACAAGTGAATTGCATAATAATGAAGATACTTCTACACATACTACTGTAGAAACTCCAAAAGAAGATTTGTAATATAACTGTATAAAAAAAGAGTCCTGATTTTTAGGGCTCTTTTTACTCTTTATAACATCCTATTAATTTTAAAAGTAAATTTTTCACATTTGAATCGTTTATTGGTTTTAGATGATTTTCTCCTTGTGTGACAAAATTATTTAAGGTTTCTTTAGCTTTCTTTTTAATATTATATTTTTCAAAATAATCCATTACATCACTTAGTTCTTTTTTTCCTTTGTTAGTTACGGATAATATTTTTGTTAAGGTTTTATTATCCTCTTCAGAAATAGTGCTTATCAACAATATCATAGGAAGTGTTGTTTTGTTTTCAAAAAAATCTCCACCTGGTTCTTTTCCCAGAGAATCGCTATTGGAAAAATAATCAGCAATATCATCGTTTATTTGAAATATGACTCCTAAATTCAAACCAAAATTTTTCACAGCATATATGTCATCTTCTTTTGCATCTGATACTATGGCTGAGCATTCACATGCAGATTCAAAAAGCCTAGCTGTTTTTGATGTGATTAGAGAGATATATTGTTCAAAGCTTAAATCAAAATCACCAATAATATCTAATTGCCAAACTTCAGCTTCAGCAATTTTTGAAGAAGATTTAGATAATATATCTAAAATCTTCATATTATCAGTGTTTACCATTTCTATAAAAGACTGACTGAAAAGAAAATCTCCAACAAGAATACTACCTTTGTTTCCCCAAATATTATTTGCGGTTTTATTATTTCTTCTTAAATAGCTTTCATCTATGACATCATCATGAAGTAATGTGGCAGTATGTATGAGTTCAATTGCTGTTGCCAAATGTATTATTTTTTTCTTTTTTGTATCATTTAAATCAAATAATTTTGATACTAATATAGTCAAAAGAGGTCTTATTTTCTTCCCTCCTGAAGAAACAATATATGTAGCAATAGTTTTTAGAAGTGTTGGGGTATTTTCTACAACTATGCTATTTAAAAAATGACTTTTAAATGTATTAAAATCATTTGATACCTCTTGTGAAATTTTTTCTAAAATTTCTTTGTGCATGAATTTGTGTTATTTTTACCTTTTTCTGATGTTTATCGTAATAAATTAATTGCATTAATAAAAGATATATTTAAAAATAAAATAATTATGTTAGCATGTTGTTCAACAAAAGAATTTAGCTAAGTAGTTTATCGTGGGATTGAAAGTAAGAAATTTTCTATTTCAGCTATTGTTTGGAGATATGAAAATTGATGATATGAATAATAAATTAAACTATTTATTGTCCATATTAATCATTTTAACATATACACCAATCGTTATATATGCCGTTGTTGAGGATAGTTTTATCATCAAATCTTTGATAATTTTTAATTTTTTATTAGTTATTCTGAATATAGTAAATCTACTTCATAATGTTATTTTTAAAACTGATAGTGCAGTAGTGGTTTTAAGATCATCTATCATGTTTTTTTCTTTGCCATTTATTTCATATTATTGTTTGTTTTTGAGTGAATTTGATAATCAATGGGTTATGAAATTAGTACTTGCTTCAGCAATTTTGTATATGTTTGTTAGCCAAAAAAAATTCATAATTTATCATATACTTTCCGCTATCCTTGCGTACTTAGTATATTATTTCATTTCTTTAAGATTTTATGAAGTAAATATATCATTGATGATGGAAGATGATTTAGAAACATATGCTATATTTTCTAATGGAGCTTTTAGTATTGCATTGCTATTAATTATGTTATTTAAGTTGAATTATTCACAAAATCAAATTGAATTTTCTAAAACTTTTGCAAATGCCATTGCTCATGAAGTCCATGGACCTATATCTATTGCTAAAGTAAAGGCGGATATACTAATGCAAAAAATTAAGGAAGAAAAGTACGAAGAGTTTTCAAAAGATGTTTTAGATATATATGGGATTACTAATTTATGTTTGAATAACGTAGAGGTTATGCTAATTACTTCTAGAAATATAGATACTGAATATTCAGATACAAAAAGATATTCAATTATAAAATGTATTGAAATAGCTATTGATGAACATTTTTTTCTAGATAAACAATTTGAAAAAATTAATTTTGATAATACCAATGATTTTTATTTTTATGGATCAAGGCTTTTATTTAAATACATTATTTTTAATTTATTAAAAAATAGTTTTTCTCATGCTGGGACTAAAGCAGATATTTATATATGGGCAAAAGATAATAAGCTGTATTTCAAAGATACTGGAGTTGGTATAAAAAGCGATGTTATCAAATATATATTTGATATGAATTTTACAACTTCAAAATTTGGAATAGGTTTATATTATTGTAAAACTGTACTAAAAAAGATGGGAGCAACTGTCAAATGCACATCTGTATATGGTGAATACACTCAATTTGAAATGACATTTCCTGTTTTAAAACAATTATAGTGAGTAGAAAAGAAAAAATAAGAAAATTACGAGAGCAGCTTCTTCATGAAAGTGGTTCAAAGCAAAAAAAAACCAAAAATAATTCCACATTTTTTATAATTGTAGATATCCTAGTTGGCATGATAGTTGGCGGTTTTGTTGGATATATATGTGATTTTTATTTAAATACATTACCAATTTTTCTTTTCATATGTTCGGTATTAGGTTTTTTTTCCGGATTTTTAAATGTATATAAAAATTTAAACAAAAGGTGATTTTTTCAAATAAATTGATTTAAAAAAGTAATTTCATTGATGAATTTAATTAAATAATTTAAACTGCCTCTTTATTAATGATTATATTATAAAGAAACATGAAAGTAGCTTTTTTATTTCCTGGACAGGGTTCTCAGTATATTGGTATGGGAAAGGAATTTTATGATAATTTTTCTGAGGCAAAAGAAGTTTTTCAACAAGTAGATGAATCATTAGGAGAAAATCTATCAAAATTAATATTTGAAGGTGATAGTGAAGAACTTAAAATCACTAGCAATACTCAACCAGCGATCATGGCAACATCCGTTGCTATTTTGCAAGTATTACAAAAAATATCAGGAAAAAAATTCGAAGAATTATGCGATGTAACAGCTGGACATTCTCTTGGTGAGTATAGCAGCTTATGCGCATCAGAATCCATAAATATATCTGATACTTCAAAGATTTTAAGGAAAAGGGGTGTTTTTATGCAAGAAGCAGTACCAATGGGGAAGGGTGCTATGTATGCATTAATTGGCTGTGATTATGATACAGCGCAAAAATTATGTGAAGAATTATCAAATGATGGAATTTGTGAAGTAGCAAATGATAACGGGGGAGGGCAAATAATATTAAGTGGAGAGAAAAAAGCTTTTGATAAAATAGATGAATTTATCAAGCCATTAAAAATAAGGAAAGCTATACAGTTGCCAGTTAGTGCACCATTTCATTCAAGTTTGATGAAACATGCGACGAATATGATGAATGAAGAATTGCAAAAATATACGTTTGTAGATCCTAAAGTAAGGATTATTGCAAATTACACAGCAGATTTTTACAAAGATTTAAATTCCGTAAAAGATATGCTTGTAAATCAAATTGAAGGTATGGTTAGATGGAGAGAAACAATAGATAAAATATACAGAATGGGTGTAAGAAATTTTGTTGAAATAGGCCCAGGAAAAGTACTTTCGAATTTAGCTAAAAGACAATATTCAGATATAAATACCTGTTCTTTAGATAGTATTGAAGGTATAGATAAATTTTTAAATAATTAAAGGAGAAATTATATGTTTAAGTTAAATGGTAAAATAGCTTTAGTTACAGGGGCAACTGGTGGGATAGGTAAATCTATTGTGAGGACATTTCATGCTCAAGGAGCAACAGTCATAATGGTGGGTAGAAAAAAAGAGGCATTGGATAGTTTGAAATCTGAATTAGGTTCAAATTGTCATTATCTTATATGTGATTTTAATGAAGATGAAAATGTGGATTTATTGATAGAAAACGCTGAAAAAGAAATTGGTAATATAGATGTTTTGGTTTGTAATGCTGGTGTCACCAAAGATTCTCTTGCAATGAGGATGAAAGATGAAGCATGGAATGATGTGATTAAACTAAATTTAACTTCTACATTTAAATTAAACAAACAAGCTATCAAATCTATGATAAAAAGAAAATATGGTAGAATAATCAATATATCATCCGTAATAGGTTTGAGCGGTAATGTTGGGCAATCAAATTATGCTGCAAGTAAAGCTGGCATGATTGGGATGAGCAAGTCCCTTGCGTTAGAAGTTGCGACAAGAGGTATAACAGTAAATTGTGTTGCACCAGGATATATAGATACTCCTATGACAAAAGGATTGAGTGATAATATTAAAGAGGCAATTATTGCACATATTCCTATGAGAAAGATTGGTACGCCGCAAGATGTTGCAAATGCAATATTGTTTTTGGCTTCTGAGGAAAGTTCATATATTACCGGACAGACATTAAGTGTTAATGGTGGAATGTATATGTCGTAATGCTGATATCATTATATAAACATATTATACAAGAAAATAATTATTTAGAAGATCAAAGCCAACTCAAGCTTGTCGAATTACTGTCTCAATATTCACAAATATTAGAGAGGCAAGATGATTGGTTCATAAAAAAACTATTTAATTCCAAAGCACAGGGAAAAAAAGGGGTGTATGTTTACGGAGATGTTGGTAGGGGAAAAAGTTTTATCACAAATTTATTTTTTAAAAACTTAAAGGTAAAAAATAAACATAAAGAGCATTTTCATAAATTTATTATTGATTGTCATAAAAATTTAAATGGTAAATCTCCTGATGCTGATAAATTAAGAATTTTTGCTAATGGATTAAGAGCAAAATATAAAGTTTTATATTTGGATGAATTTTATATAAATAATATTGTTGATGCTACGATTTTTACAAGATTATTGCCATTATTGATTGAGTTAGGAATATATGTGTTTATTACTTCAAATTGTAATCCGGAAGAATTATATCAAGATGGATTGAAGAGGGAGTATATATTTCCGTTGATAGAATTTATAGAAAATAATTTGGATATTTATCATTTGGATAATGATGATGATTATAGGAAAAGAAATATATTTGAGAAGAGTTTATACATATATCCATATGCTGAGCAAAATAATATATTGAAAATGTCTTCAATTGTTAATGGATTAACAGAAGGAAATAAATTTCAAGCAAAAGAGTTGTCTATCACGGAGAATAGAAGTGTTTCTTTGAGTAACACTTATAGCAGTATAGTATTATTTGAATTTGATGAGTTGTGTAATAGGAATTTAGGGGCTGCGGATTATATAGCTATTTGTGAAAATTTTTCTATAGTTATAATTGAAAAAATCCCACAAATGACACAAGAAAATCATAACGAAGCTTTGCGATTTATAACTTTGATAGATTGTATGTATGATAATAATATTCATGGGGTATTTTCTGCAGAAGTTTCATTAGATAATTTATATCTAGGAAACACGCATAAATCAGAATTCAAGAGGGCGGTTTCAAGAATATATGAAATGCAATTTAGGGAAGTTGATTTGTAGAAGATTATTTTATTATACTTACGATACTAGAATTAGATTATTAGATTAATATAAAGATTATAAAATAGTCTCCTATGAGATTTTTAATTACTCAAAATCTTCAGTAATTTGCGATTCGTTATATACTTGTCCAGTGTAAAGTTCAGAAACGGTATCAGCAAAATTCTGTGTATACTTCTCCAGCTCCGCCATCTTCTCATCCAGCTCCGCCATCTTCTCATCCAGCTCCGCCATCTTCTCCTTCAGATATTGCGTCACTTCCTGTAGATACTTATCAGAATTTATCTCACCTTGCAGGTCTTTTACTTGTTCAGTATCAAGTTCAGAAACGGTATCAGCAAAATTATGGTTCTGAAATTTAAGTAACTGCTCCATCTTCACTGTATGCGCAGCAGTCATTGCATCTATATTTGCTTTAAACTCTTTTTGCATTTTTTCAAGATTTGTACTTTTTTCATTATCAGATACAGTATCAAATTTCGACATAACACCCCA
>JBKEHD010000022.1:0-17030 GCA_046710445.1 Candidatus Midichloriaceae bacterium | reverse complement strand
GTTACTTTTATTTTATCTTTTTTAGTAACTTACACAAAGTATATTACACCCTCAATAAAATTCTAGATGGGCTGGTTTTAACGGTAAATTGAATTAAATCCAGCTCCACTTTTTTGTTAGTTCAGTATATCTTTAGGGTTGTTTGTAAGAGCTAACAAACAATCCTATGTATTTGAAGCTATAGCGGCAAAATTTAAAATATCAGTTGATGTTGTATTCATAGGGGCAATTTGCACAGAGTGTGTGAGGCCATAAAGAATGGGACCTATAGATTGAATATCACCTAATTCTGATAAAAGTTTGATTGCTATATCGGCACTTCTTAAACAAGGCATGATCAATATGTTTGCACTTTTATGTAATTTTGCAAATGGGTATTTAGCTAATAAACTTTCATTTAATGCTACATTTGCTTGCATCTCTCCGTCATATTCAAAATCTACGTTTTTATCATTTAGTATTTTTATAGCATTAGCGATTTTTTTAGAATTATCATCTTTTGATGATCCAAATGTTGATGATGAAATAAACGCAACTCTTGGAGTTATACCAAGTTTTTTAACTTCTGAAGCGGTACCTATAGCGATTTCAGATAATATTTCACTTGAAGGAGACTGATGAATGGCTGTGTCTGCAATGAATAAAATTTTATCTTCTGCAAATATAATGTTTATCGCAAATAAAGTGCTTTCAGTTCTTTTTTCTATAACGTTATTAATTTCTGCTAAAGTTTTTGTATAATTTCTTGTAATACCTGTAATTAATGCATCAGCTTCTTTGTGCACTACCATTTCTGAAGAAAATATATTTCTTTCTCTATTTATTAATCTTGTACAGTCTCTGTATAAGTAGCCATTCCTTTGGTGCTTATTATATAGATGTTGAGTATATTGTTCAGTATTATTAGAAATTGCTGCATTGGTTATTTCTAAATCTTTTATTTGAAGTTTAGCTAATTTTTCCTTTATAACCTTTTCTCTACCAACCAATATCGCCTTTCCATATCCAAAAGCTTCCCAATCAGCGGCAGCTTTTATTACTTCATCCTCTTCTCCTTCAGCGAATACAATTGTTTTGTTGTTTTTTGTTAATTTTCTGTAGAAGATCTCCATCAGATTATTACCAGGATTTAACATACCAGATAATTTTCTTTTGTATCTGTTGAAATCTGAAATAGGTTTTTTTGCTACACCTGAATCTATTGCAGCTTTTGCAACGGCTGATGATACTTCTGACATTAGCCTTGAGTCGAATGTAACTGGTATTATATAGTCTTTGCTAAATTCATAATTTTCAGTAATGGATGTGGATTTCACTTCTTCTGTAGCTTCTTTTCTAGCCAATTGTGCTATGGCATTCGTTGCTGCAATTTTCATTTCATCATTTATTTTTGTTGCCCTGACATCCAGTGCTCCTCTAAATAAATATGGGAAACAAATAAAATTATTGATTTGATTTTTGTAATCAGATCTCCCTGTTGCGACTATTGCGTCATCTCTTACTTCATATATTTTTTCTGGAAGTATTTCAGGGTCTGGGTTTGCCATCGCAAATATAATTGGCTCTTTAGCCATGCTTTTTATCATTGATTGAGATACAGCATCTTTTACTGAAAGACCAAGGAATACATCGGCACCATGCATTGCATCTTCTAATGACCTGTGCTTTGTGTTTACAGCTAATTTTTCTTTCCATTTATTCATTCCTTCTGTTCTTCCGGTATATATAACGCCTCTTGTATCACAGACTATTATATTTTCTTTTGTTGCGCCTAATTTTATTAATAAATTTATACAAGCTATTGCTGCTGCTCCTGCACCATTCACTACAATATTTACATTGCATAATTCTCTTTTAGTTAAGTATAAAGCGTTAATTAATCCAGCTGATGTTACTATTGCTGTTCCATGTTGATCGTCATGAAACACTGGTATATCCATTGCTTTTTGTAAAGTTTCTTCTATTATAAAGCATTCTGGAGCTTTTATATCTTCTAAATTTATTCCACCCCAACTGTTTCCAATTTTTTTTACTATTTCAATGAATTTTTCTGGATCTGTTTCTTCTACTTCTACATCTATAGAATCAATTCCTGAAAAACGTTTGAATAAAGCTGACTTACCTTCCATAACAGGTTTAGATGCCATAGCACCTAGGTTTCCTAATCCTAATACAGCGGTTCCATTGGTAATTACAGCAACCATATTTCCTTTTGCTGTGTAATCATATGCTTTTTCATAATCCTTTTGTATTTCTAAACAAGGCTCAGCTACACCAGGACTATAAGCCAAAGATAAATCATGTTTATTAACAATTTTCTTTGTAAGTTTGATCGATATTTTTCCTTTTGGTTCTTTTGAATGAAATTCCAAAGCTTCTTTGTTTATTTTTGACATAGATGTTTTTTTTATGAATTATATTGATTCAACTGATTCTACTTCTGGAATATAATGCTTTAACATATTTTCCACTCCTTGTTTTAGTGTCACTGCTGAGCTAGGGCAGCCACTGCAAGCTCCTTGCATTTCCAAATAAACCACGCCATTTTCAAATTTTCTAAATACTATATCTCCTCCGTCTTGAGCAACTGCTGGTCTAATTTTTGTATCAATTAGAGATAAAATTTCTTTTTCTATTTTTGAAAGAGTTTTTTCATCAAGCTCTTGAGTATTTTGCTTTTTGTCTTCTACAATAGGTATGCCAGATATAAAATGATCTACTAAATCTGCTAATATATGTGTTTTTATCTCCGACCATTTTTGTTGGTCTTCTTTTGTAACTGAGATAAAATCACTTCCGAAAAAAAGAGATGTTACACCTGTTATATTAAATAATTTTGTTACTAATGCTGAAGTGCTATAATCGTCATTCTTGTTGAAAATCAGAGTGCCGTGTTTATATACTTCTACTCCTGGGACAAATTTTAATGTATTTGGATTAGGCGTTTCTTCTGTTTGTATATACATAACGGCTATATAATAAATTATAGTAAATCTTTAAGCAAGCTTACCACATATGTTGGTTTTGTCGAATATTTTTCAAACAAAGCTTGTAACACATCCTTATGAGGTTGCTCTCCTAATTTAATTTCAAGATGATGCCTATGTACACCACTTGATACTAAAACAGAATTTATTTCTATAGAATTTGCTCCACGAATATCGTTGGCAAGACTGTCACCTATTGCAAGTACACTTTCTAAATTGGTTATTCCTTCTAATGCATACTCATAAAATTCTTTATGAGGTTTTCCAAAATAAAAAACTTTACCACCGGATTCTTCGTATTTTTCTGCTATTTTTCCAGAACAAGGATGGATTTCACCACATTTTGTGATAGAAGTTTTATCTGGGTTTGTACATAATAATAGGAGATTGTATTTTATAGCTTCTTTCGATAAAGCTAAGGCTTCTTCATAATAATCAGTTGTTCCAGTTTCTCCTTTTGTTCCTGCTAGTATTGAGAAATCAGCATCTTTGGCATTAGAAACTCTTTCATAATCTTTGACGTTTAGTATAACCTCTTCAGAAGCTGGGGAACCTAAGTAAAAATACTTTTTTCCAAAATTTTTAGATTTGTGTAATGAGTGATAAACAAATTCTCCGGAGGTTATTATATTAAAATATAATGATTTATCTATACCAAAGCCCAATAGCATTTTTTCGATAGTTGAGCTTCTTCTTGGAACATTAGAAAGGAATATGACTTTTTTATTTAATTGCTTTAATTTTTTTAAAGTTTCAACAGCCCCATCATATAGATGAATCCCATCATATATTACACCCCATAGATCCATTAAAATGATGTCGTAATTTTTTAAAATACTCATTGTTAATAATAATTTTTTCCTATTTCAATTTCTTGTTTGCCACTTTTTACTCTCCAATCGTTACTATCTCTTAGTGAGTAAATGCATCCGCAATATTCTTGTTTGTAGAAATTTTCTTTTTTTGCAATTTCATACATTCTAGCACTGCCATTATCTTTTCTCCAGTTAAAAGTCCAATAACTTATTCCTGGATATTTTGCTGCAGATCTTTTTCCACTTTCATTTATTTGATTCATATCTTTCCATCTGGAAATCCCTAAGCAACTGCTTATTGTGGAATACCCATTTTCGTATGCGTAAAGAGCTGTTCTTTCAAATCTCATATCAAAACATGCAGTGCATCTTATGCCTCTTTCTGGTTCCATTTCCAATCCTTTTGCTCTTTTGAACCAATTTTGCACATCGTAATCTGCATCTATAAATTCTAAACCCAATTTATTTGCATATTCTATATTTTCTTTTTTTCTTAATTCGTACTCTTTTTTTGGATGAATATTTGGATTGTAAAAAAATATACTAACCTCTACTCCAAGCTCTATTATAGCACTTATTACCTCTCCAGAGCATGGAGCACAGCAAGAGTGAAGTAAAACTTTTCCTTTAGGTAAATTTTCCATATAAAACTTAATATTGCTAAAAAATCATAGAGGTAACTTTAAGCTATGTCAAAAATTTAGCAAATATTGTGGATATAATAAAAATCTATAGCGTAGTGATAATTAATTTTTTCTTTCATCAACCTTTTGTGATCACATTGGGCTTCGCTTTTTCTTCCTGAACAACCTTTGCTTTTGTTTGATCTTTTTTAGCATCACCTTGCTGAATTATAGCCTCTTTGGTATCAGAATGTGTTAAAGCATTTTCTTTGGGCTTTTCCGCTTTTTCTCTTTCAACTTTTTCTGAAAAACTTCCACCTTTTTCTTCCTCTTTCTTTACTTCCTCGGTATCTTTTCTGGATTGCAGCACAAAATCTTGGTGCGATTGATTAACGGGTTTAGCCTCAATATCTTTGTCTGTTTCTTTCTTTACTTCTTTCGTTACTTCCTTTGTATTCTCTTTTACTTTATCAGTGGTTTTTTCTTTTTCTTTCTCATTTTCTTTTGTTAAATTTTTAGATTCATCTTCTTGTTTATCTGAGGCAAGGCTATCGTGATTTGGAAATAAATATTCTTTCAATTCTGCTGCATGATTCCAAAAAGATAATTTTTTATCAAATATATAACCACTCGCTCCTCCAAATACTCCAAGACCTAAACCAAGCTTTATTCCTAGCAATGCTTTGGGTATGAGTCCCATTCCTACTACTGAAGCTACTGGTCCCGCTAATGCAAATCCTATACCCACTCCAATTGCACAAAATACTGCAGCACATAGGAACTTATTCCAGGTAGGCCATATTTTTTGTAAAGCATCTTTTGCTTGTTGAACACTTACAGCATGAATTTGTTCAGGTCTCATGCCTGTTCCTTTTTCTTCGTTATATGCATGAAGTTGATTATATGCGAATCCACCACCTTGTATACCTCCATATGCTGCACCGCAAAGAACTATTCCAGCAAATGCATTTAGTCCTGTAGAAATTGATGCTACTCGCATATAAGCTGATACAGATCCTAATCCTGTTAGTACAACTCCGACAGCTTTTTTCCACATACTTTGTTCAGTAAATCCATCTGCAAGTAATTTTCCACCAGCAAATGCAGCAAATCCACCACCTGCAACCATACCTATGCTTTCTGGGGATATCAAGCCAGTTACAGCACATAAAGCTGCAGCAACTGGAACAGCATTTGCTCCTTTGTCAAGACTACCTGCTCCTGTTGCTATTGCTAATGCTCCCAATTCAGCAAGTTTATCCCCTAATTGATTGCTAATATATCCTTGATCTTTAAAGTAAGCATTTTTGATAGATTCTAAAGAACGATCGGTAACTATGCCAGCAATAATTGCTCCACCCATTCCGGCTAAAGGACCTCCGTATACATATCCAGTTCCTCCACCTATTGCTGCTGCTAAGATATCTGCCCCAATTCTTTGGCATTTAAATCTGTCATTTGTACCGTCTTGATTGTTTTTACAAGCTCCGTATTGACTGCGTCCAAATAATTGAGGATTTAATTTATGTTGTTTTTCTTGTAGCTCTTTTAAAGCTTCAGCACCAATTGCATTTCTAAAATTTACATCCAATAAAAGTGTTTCTTCATTGAATTCCATGCCGGTACAGTCCGCTTCTTCGAAATGACACATTGGTAATTTGGCACCTTTGAGGTCCATATTCCTTGCATTTGCTTCGCTAAAATCACAAGCTATCATTTCTGCAAATTCTGCACGAGCCCCTTCTAATTTAGCTTTTGTAAAATCAGCTTTATAAGCTTTTACTTCATCCAAAACAGCTCCCGTGAGATCTGCATTTCTTAGATCAGTTTCGTTTAAAATAGCTTTTTGTACATCAAACCTTTCTCCTTGAATTCCTTCCATTACAGCATGAGAAAAATCTGCCATTTGTGCTCGTGCATCTCTAAATATAGCTTTTTCAAAATTAGCTAATTGTGCATTGGCTCTATCCATTATTGCATTTTCTAGATTAGCAAGTTCTGCTTGAGCTTCTCGTAAGTCACTTTCACTTAAATCAACTCCTTTTGCTTGCATCTCTTTCAATTTTGCTTCTCGCAAATCTGCAAATTTTAATTTAGCATCATCAAGAATTGCTTTTTCAAAAATTACTTTTTGTGCTTGAACTCCCTCTAGAATAGCTCCTGTAAGATCTGCATGAGAAAAATCAGCTTCTTCTAAAATTGCATTTTTAAGATATGCGTGACGCATTTTAACATATTGTGCATCTGCATATCTAAGATTAACTCCATCTAAATCACCTTTACTAGCATCCGCATTTCTTAATATTCCATGTTCCATATCTGCGCCAGTTAAGTCTGCAGAATATAACAGAGCCCCTTCAAATATAACTCTTTTTAAACTTGAATACATCATTCGTATTCTTGGCATCATTGCATTTGTAAAATCAAGCGCTGCACCTGTTACTCCAATGAAATTTGCATCTGTAAGTGTAGATTTTTTAAAGCTAGTTCCTTGAGAAAATTCTGCTCCTTCAAAACATGAAGCTGTTAAGTCAGCATTATCGAATTTACAGCCAGAAAATTTAGCATATGCAAAATTTACTTCACTCAAATCCAATCCAGATAAATCTATATTATCAATCTCTTGACCAGATAAATCTGCTACTATAATTAAATCTTCCCCTGGATATTGCTTTTGGAATTCTTCCCATTGCTCCTTGTATTCACGTATCCCCAATATATATTCATTAAATGAAATAGGATTTTCAGCATTATAAGCAGCTTTGTAATCTATTAGGTCATTTACATCAACTTGCATTAAAATTTTCTTAGCATTTGCTCTCTTATTATCTCGCGGAATATAAGTCTGATCAGATTTTGTACCTCTTCTTTCTTTAGATAATTTAATTTTATATTTTGTAGCAATATTTTTTAATTTTTCTTGTAAAATTTGTTTATATTTATCTTCGATTTCTTTTTTTCCTAATTCCATTTCGGAGTTAAATTTTTGCTGAGCTTCTGTTGTATATGCAAAACTAAGACCCCAGGACTTATACCCTTGTTCCTTTTTCTTATCAGCTACAAATGTAGCCAGTTCAGCTTTGCGATCTTTTTCAACTTCTTTATGAGCGCCATCTTCATTTGCGGGTCTCATTCTGTGTATGTTATCATCTAATTCAAAAATGCCTAATTTCTGAATATCTTCTGGAGAGTGAAAATCCATATGGAGATCGTTAAGTTTATTGGTTTCTTTACCATAACCAATAAAATGGCAATTTTTTAATTTTACTCCCCTTAAATCTACACCTGATAAATCACAAGCATTAAATTCTACATTTTCAAAAAAACAATCGCGTAAAATAACGTCTTTAAAAGATTCAAATACATAAAGATTAACCAGTCTACATCCAGATAAATCTGCACCATCTATCTCTATATTTGACATATCAAATTGATAGTCGTATTTTTTATTTATTCCAATTTGACCTGTTATTTCCGCTATAACAACGCTATTTGCATAACTTGGGTCATCTTGTTGTAATTTTTTTTGCAAATACTCATTGAAGTTGCCAACTGCATCTTTATCCCCTTGCTCACCCCTTTTTATTTTATTATGCTCTTCTACATAATGTTCCAGCAATTGTAATTTTCCATTTTCAGCAGAAATTTCTACAATTCGCACACTAGATTCTAACTTTTCTAATTCTTCAACTAAATGTTCAGCATCTTTTGTCATAAACCATCCCCAAAATAATATTTTTTTATTATGTATCTTTTTTTTCTTTTAAATTTTCGATCTCAATGGCATTTTTTTGAACTATTGCTTTTAATATTTCGAATTCTTTACGAGGTACGAAATCTAATTTTTTTATCATTATTTCAATTTGAGATTTGATATAAGAAGACATATCATCTTTCATATTTACTGCCCCTGCAAAAGTAGATCCAGCTAATCTAGCAAGATCATCAACTATATTATTGTTTTTTTTCATTTTTATAATATCTTAAGATACTTTATATTATATTAGCTTAGCATTTAAAAACTTATGTATGCAATATTTTTCCCTAATATCGACCCTGTTATTTTAGATTTTGGAGCATTAGCAATTCGTTGGTATGGTCTTTCATATGTATGTGGAATATTGATTGGAGCTTTTTTATTAGAAAAATTAGAAAAGAAATATTCTATTTGTAAATTGGATAAAAAATGTATCGATTCACTTGTTATATATATTATTCTTGGAATAATTATCGGTGGAAGGTTTGGGGATATTTTGTTTTATTATCCGGAATATATCATTGATGATTTTTTTGAAATTTTTAAAGTATGGCATGGTGGCATGTCCTTTCATGGAGGAATAATAGGAGTTGCTGTTGCAATATATATATTTTCAATAAGATATAAAAAATCATTTTTAAGAATTACAGATTTAACTTCATGCGTTGTTCCTATAGGATTGTTTTTTGGTAGAATTGCAAATTTTATAAATGCAGAATTATATGGAAAAAAAACTGATGTTCCTTGGGGTGTATATTTTCCAAACACAGATTATTATCCAAGACATCCTAGTCAATTATACGAAGCATTCTTAGAGGGGATAGTATTATTTATTATTATGATGTATTTTATAAAAAAAGAAGAAGTGCGAAATGTATCAGGTAAATTATCTGGTTATTTCTTAATATTTTATGCGATCTTTAGGATTTTTATTGAGTGCTTTAGGGAGCCAGATTCGCATATAGGATATATATTTTCAGTATTTACAATGGGGCAATTATTATCTTTTATTATGATTATAATAGGGGTATATATATGTGGTGATATAAAGAGAAATAGGATATATAAATTTCTTTTTTGTCGTAATATTAAATAAATGATTTGACTTTTTAGCTTTTTCATTGATATTTAGTTTATTCTGATTTTGTGTCCTTAGCTCAGCTGGACAGAGCAATAGCCTTCTAAGCTATGGGTCGGAGGTTCGAATCCTCCAGGACACACCAAGTAATTTTTTGATAATGTATTTATACGAGAAAAGTATTTTTAAGAATTTGTTTCTTTCTTTTTTCACTATCACTACCTTTATGGCCATCATTTCTTGGGCCATACAATCTATAAGGTATCTCGATGTTATTTTTAATAAAGGTGCTAAAATAAGCCATTTTATAGAATTGACAATTTATTTATTACCGCTGCTTCTTTTTATTATTTTACCTATATCTGCTTTTCTTACGGTATATTATTCGTATAAAAAAATGCTTTATAATAAAGAGATATTAGTTTTATATTCAATTGGTATTAATAGAGTTAATATATTAAAAATCTTTGTATATTTTTCATTATTTGTTGCTGCACTGCACTGGATTATATCAGTATATTTATTGCCAATTAGTACATCAAAATTTAAAGATTTAAAGTTAGAGATAAATCAAAGTTCCATAGTGAATCTTTTACAATTCAACACATTCATATCTAAAATAAATGGTTTAACTATATATATAAAAAAAAGAGAAGATGATAATTTGTTGAAAAATATATTTTTATTTAATTCAAGAAACCCTTCTAAAGATGTGACGTATATCGCGAATTCTGGCAAACTGCAGCGTCATGGAGAGAAGATGGAATTTATATTGTATAATGGATCTCGCTTAGAATTTGATCAAAAAACAAAAAAAAATTCTTTAATGAAATTTTCTAAATCTTCTATAGATATTAATAATATAATTATGGCAAAAAAGGATTTTGTTAAAGATGATGCTTATGAAATGAGTATTTCAAAATTACTATTTTTTGATGGATTTTCTAAAAATGCTGCACCAAAATTTAGAGCTCATGGTCATTTTAGATTAATATGGCCGTCAATATCATTATCAATTGTAGTCGCTGTATTTTTTTTCTTAACTCAAGATCAGTTTAGTAGAGAAAAATCTAATAACATCAATGTATTGGCATTTTTTGCTGGTGTATTTGTTATAATAATTAATTTAATTTTATATATGTTACTTAATAGAAATCCAGATAAATTTTCTGCACTAATGTATGTAGTTAATATATGCATTCCTGTGATTTTAATCGTTATTATGTATAAGAAAAATAAAGAGCAATTGAAATTTATGAATACTATTTAAGATAAGCTATTCTGGAAGCTTTTATCTAATATTGATGGTTTTTATATTAGCAAATTCTGTTAACCCCATTTCACCAAGCTCTCTTCCGAAACCAGAAGATTTTATGCCTCCAAATGGTAATCTTGGATCTGATGCCACCATGCTGTTTAGATTGCACATACCAAAATTTAATTCATTAGCACAAATATATTCACCTTTAGTTATATTAGACGTAAATACTACAGCAGATAATCCGTATTCAGACATATTGGCATATTTTATTGCCTCTTTCTCATCTTGGGCGGAAGTTATGCAAACAACAGGGCCAAAAAGCTCTTCTTTAAATGCTGTATTATTACAATCCACATTGTTTAATATCATTACGGGGAAATAATAGCCCTTACCGTTTGGGATATTACTTTTGTATATACAAGATGCATTTTCTTCTAGGCTCAGATTTACCTGCCTTGATAATGTCTCTCTTATATCTTTTTTTGCTAATGGACCAAGATTAGCATCTGGTAATAATGGATTGATGTATTTATATTTTTTTACAAGTGCTATCACTTTTTTTTCAAATTCACTTCTGATTGATTCACATATTATTATTCTTTTTGCTGCTATACATACTTGGCCTGTATTTAATAATCTTGATTTCACACTGTGTTCGGCTGCTAAATCTAAATCTGCATCTTCTAGAATTATATAGGGATCGTTTCCACCTAATTCTAGGACTGATTTTTTAATATTTTTTCCTGCTTCTTGTGCGACGGAAGAGCCAGATTTTTTGCTTCCAGTGATGGTTACTGCTGCGACATTGCAATCTTTTATGACTTCTTTGACTAAATTCACATGCAGTATTAAACTTCTAAATAAATTTTCAGGCAAAACTTCTTTCATAAATTTTTCGATTTCTAAAGAAACACCTGTAGTGTTCGATGCATGCTTCAATAAAATACTATTTCCAATAATTAAATTTGGCACTACAAATCTCATTACCTGCCATAATGGGAAATTCCATGGCATGATGCCAAATATTACGCCCAATGGTTGGTAAGTATAATAACTTTTACTGAAATTTGTTTGTATAATTTTTGACTTCAGAAATTTCTCTGAATTTTCTATATAATAATCGCATAATATCTTGCATTTTTCTACTTCAGCTATGGATTCTGATATAGTTTTCCCCATTTCATTTGTTATACATTTTGCTAAATGTTGCTTTTTTGAATCCAATATCTCGGATAATTTTTCAATATATTTTATTCTTGTGTTTAAATTAATTTTCGACCATTTTTTTTGTGCTATTGCTGAATTTTGAGCTATTTTTTTGATTGCGATGATATCATGGCATTGATATTCATTTATTTTTTCATCTGTTGCTGGATTAATTGTTTCGATTATATTTTTCATTTTTTCACAAAATATCTTATTTCTTTACGTTTATAATATAATTAATTTTAATTAAAAGCATAATATTTAAAATTTGAAAAAATCTATAGATGCTTATACACTAGTTAATAATGGTTGATATGGTGTTGTTGTTATGTCTGAAGAAGATGATATTTTATCCGCAATAGAAAAAGGTGAATTATTCAATGGCATGGATCCTTTGCATTATGCTGCAATAATGCGAATTGAGTTAGATGGTAAAGATCCTGTGTTATGGGCAATTGAAAATACAAAAGCTATAAATGGTGAAGATCCTGTATTATTTGCATTGAAAAATGACGGCTTTGATACAAATAAGGCTGTGTTAGCAACAGCCCGTACTAAGAATCATACCATAGCTATTGGTAGTAACAATTACTCTGTTGATGAATTTGAGAAAAAGGTAGTTGAATGTATAAGAAATAAAACAGATTTTGAAGGACTGAATCCTGAAGATTTAATGAAAATTGCAGTGCGTGGTGATTTCATGATAGATGGCAAATCTCCAATACAATACGCAATTGAAACAAATGGTGATAAACAACAGGGAGTAAAGAATATCCTAAAAGAACAAGGGAACAAAGAGCAATTAAAAGATTTTTTTAAACATTTGAAGCAAGATCCCGTGCAAAATAAAGATATGATTAAACTTTTTGCAGATGAATTCAATAGCGCCGGGAGAGGAAAAGAAGACTTTGTAAAGATAGTAGTGGGCCCGTTAATTGAAGATGGAGCAAAAGTACCTGATAGTATAGCCGAACTGTATATAAGGGAACAATTATCCAAAGATTCTCCATCTATTGATAAAGTACACAATGGTAATAAGGAGCAAATGTTTGATGCTGTAGTTAATTTATATCTTGATGAGGGTACAAGTAAAGAAGATAAAGCTAAGCTTAAAATTATGTATGATCAGTTAGCTTTAGATTTATCTATAGACACAACTAAGAAAGACTCTGCTCTTGCTAATTTTGTTGCAGATCCAGAAAAATGTTTTAACAAAATTAATAATTTAATTAATCAAGGAGAATTTGCTTTAGATATGGATGGGCAGAAAGATTTGGATTTAAAAAGTTTGTATAGGGGTGTTGATTTGGAGACGCTTGAAAAACTCTCAGAAATTGGTAGGAAATTAGAAGAACATCAGCCTGAAGCAAAAAATTCTAGCATTGCATATAAATTTGGTATTGCTTTAGCAGTGATAACAGTGCTTCCAGGTATAATTTTGGGTGTCATAAAATTAATATCATATTACCAAGAAACACAAGAAATTAAAGAACAATTATCCGAAGTATTAAAGGTTAATGTTGAATTAAATAAATTTGATCTCAAAGATCATGCTCAAGATAGTAATGTACAAAGAGATGGGGTGGGAAAATTTACTGAAACAATATTAAATGTGAGATCAGATTCAAAAGGTAGCTCTAGTTTAGCGAAATAATCATTTTAACATTCGCTACTCAAACAATCTCTTCCAGATTATCAATAATTTTTAGGATTTTCAGCAGATGCGATAAAACAACAAAAATACAAAAATACATTGCTGCGTATTTAGGGTTGTATAGAGTTATTGATAGTTATGTTAGCATACATAGTTAATTAATTAAATGGTGTGTGTTATGAGTGGTTTAAATTTTATCGATAAATTGCGTGCAGGAGAAGATATTGCAGAGCATGTGGTTTCATGTCTTGAAGCTTTAAGCTCTGGTTTAGGTAATGTAAAAAAGACTGTGCTTTTAGAAAGAATTGTTGAAAAACTTGGTCAAGAGTACGGTGTTGGTAAGGATATTAAAGAATTGGAAAATATCGTGCATACTGTTATCACTTCTGTATATAAAATATATGAAGATATAGAGGAAAAAAATTATTTAGAGGCTGCGGCAGATTTTGGAGATGATATGGTAGACTCTTTACCAGAAATAATTGAAGGTATATCTAAGTTAATTCCTGTAGCTGAAGAAGTATATAAAGATGTGAGTACAGGTGGAGTACATCTTTTGCAAGAAGGGGTAGAAGGAGCCGCTCAATTTGTTGAAAGAGCTGTAGTAGCTACATGTGATGTAGTTGATGCTCTTGCATCTGAACAAGAAAGTGCAAGTAATTCAGCTTCGCCTGAAGAGTTATAGATTATTTGTCTTCTACTAAGGTTTTTTTCTGTATATTTTTTTCGTGCCTTATTAAGAATACGCCAGATACTATTATCATTAAGTATCCGGCGTATACATTACTATCCAGTGTTTGACCAAATATCAAATAACTTAGTATTCCTACAAATACTATTTTTATATAATGATAAGGTGCTAATGTTGACATGTTAGCTTTTTGCATAGCTTTGAAAAAGGCTATTGAGTGAATTACATAACAAATTGTGATAACTATAAAAAACATTACATGAGATGCTTCAAAGTTTATATTTGTCAGTGGAACCAACTTGTATGGCATCATTATTGTCAAAAAGCTTAGTTCCACTTTTTTCCAATTTACAAATGCTACGAATGAAGAGAAAATTGAGGAAAATAATAATGCATAAAAAGCTTGAGTTTTGTTTTTTGCTTTTTTCCCAAGTATTTTTACAGACACACTATTTGCTGTCCAGCTTATTATCGCTAAAAAGACGTATGTGTAGTATTCGTTATACTCTTGAATAAAGATTATGTTAACATTGAAAAAAGGATAAGATGATTGTACTAATCCTGGATATATGACTGCTAATGCTCCTATAAAGCTAATTAATATTGCTGATATTTTTGAAAAGGAAAATTTTTCTTGAAAGAAGATTAATGCAATAATTGTCCATAATACTTGTTCTAGGTAACTCAATGCTGTTGCGTTAGCTACTTTTACAAATTGTAGTGAATACATGAAGAAAAGAGAACCAGCTGCACTAAAAAATCCTCTTAAGATGTGTAATTTTAATTGTGGTGTTTTTAGTATACTGATACCTTTGCTAAAAACCCAAGGTAATACAATTATGAAACAACAAAATTTATAGAAAAAGACCACTTGGCTTGTGTCAAAAGAGTATGATAATCTTTTCATAAACACATAAATCAGGGCGAGAGACATAGAGTTCAGTATCATATACCAAATTCCAGTAACCATATTTTTATTTTTCATCAATATCTCTTTTTAAATCAAATTTAATCACAACTCCTTCGTCAAGATTTTTTAGATCCAATTTTGTATCATGATCGTCCAAAATCTTCTTAACAATAGATAAACCTAATCCCATCCCAGTTTTCTTAGTTGTTATATATGGTTCTAAAATTTTTAGCAATAAATCTTCTTCTATTCCACCACCATTATCATATACTGAAATTTCCAATGTATTTATATCTTTTTCTAATAGTTCTATTTTAATTAAGCCTAAATTACTATTTGCACCGTATTTATTTTCAATAGATTCTGCCGCATTATTTGATAAATTGGTTAGTACTTGAGTTATTTGTGTTTTATCACAGATCACATTGTAGCTTTTTAGTTCATTGTTAAATATATAATTTATATTTTTACAAATGTTTTTTTGATTAAAGATTACGTCTTTTATAATATTAATTATATCACATGATTCTAGCTTAGCTTTTGGTATTCTGGCGAATTGTATGAATTCATTTATTATTATATGGATATCATTAGCATTTTTGATTATGGAGTTGATATATCTTTGGTATTTTGGTAAATCGTCTTTATTGATTTGATCTGAGTATTTTGTTTTTAATCTTTCTGCTGAAAGTTGTATCGGGGTTAGTGGATTTTTTATTTCATGAGCTATTCTTCTTGCAACATCGGACCATGCAGATTCTCTTTGTGCAGCAACTAATTCCGTTATATCTTCAAAACTAATTATGATATTCGTGATTTCTTCATCTATGATAACTGCACCTATGGTTATCAATAAATTGTACTTTCGTCCTTTTCTTTTGATAACTATATTAGTATGTGAGTTGTCATGTGGACTGTTTTGTATTTCTTCTATTAAATTGGTTATCTCTGGAAATGTAGTCTCAATATTATCCTTAAGTTTTAATGGGAATAATTTTGAAGCTGTGTGATTAAATAAATTAATTTTTTTATTTGTAGAAATTGCAATTACTCCTGATGCAGTTTCAGTAAGTACTGCTTCTATGAATTTTACTCGTTCATCTATTTTTTTATATGCGAATTTTAGGTCGTTATGTTGCTTTTCAATTGTAGTTGTCATTTTGTTAAAAGCTTTGCTTAAAGCTGACAATTCATCATTTGCTTCTCTCTCATATACGCGTACAGAGTAATTCCCTTCTTTTACTTTATGCGTTGCATCAAAGAGTTGATTTAAAGGTCGTATAATAATATTGGCAAATTTTATTGATACAAAAAATGATATAGCTACAATTACAAAACTTAGTATGAAAAATGCTATATATAATTTGTTTTTTGTTATGCTTGCATCGTGCATTAAGTCGTAATATTGCTTTGCAGAACCTTGAGTGTTTTTTAAATGTTCAATAATTTTTTTGTCTATGTAATTGCTAACAATCAAATACATATCACCGCCAGATCCTGGTATTTCTAATTTTGTTACAGCGTATATTTTATCACCATCTGTAGTTTCAAATGAATGTACTTTATTTTTATCGATCTGTTTAAGCATAGGTAAAGTGATTTTTTGAAAAATCATGCTAAGTGCAAGCTTGCTTCTTGCAATTGTTGTTTGTTCTGTGGTTATTATTTTCCCAGAATGAATTTCATCTATGGCAAAAATTGCTGCTTCTGTTATCCCTCTTGTTTTTACTTGTGCGTCCAATAAAGAGCTTAATTCATTTGCATCTTCTATAAATTTCATTTCTTTATTTAAAACTTTTTCAATTTGCAATAAGTCGAATTTAATACTCTCTTTACTTTTTTCTAAATATAATTTAGCTACATTTACTGTTGTTGATATAGATTTGCTTATTTGATTGTTAAAGGTGGATTCTATTCCTATGTAATAATAAGTGAATGCTAATAAACCTAAGAAAGTAGTCGGTATTAACGTAACAAAAATCGCTATCAAAGATATGATTTTCTTTTTTATGGATAGATTTAAAAATTTTTGTTTTAATTTTTTAAGC
>JBKEHD010000021.1:0-17139 GCA_046710445.1 Candidatus Midichloriaceae bacterium | reverse complement strand
AGGTGGAATTTCATTTGAATGTAGATAATAGAAAGTTAGGTATTTTAGAGAATGTTGAACAAGGAATTATTGGTGATATAAAAAAAGATAATGTTCTTGAAGCTCCGGTAAAAAGGATAGATGCAGTTGATTTTGTAGAAGACAAAAAGGGAGAATTAAAAAAACAAATATTTGGTTTAGCATTTGATAATTTAAAGGAATCTAAGGAGAAAGATTTTCAAAAAAATTATCAAATATTAAAAGAGTTGTATAAAGGTTTTGAAGAAAAATCAGAAGATGTAGAGAGGTCTGGTAACATTTTGGATAATTTGAAACGAGGTGTTGATCTATCTAATAAAACAGATTTTGATTTTAAAACCGGAGTTGATAAATCAGATAGAGCTGTAAGTGTGCAACAAAAAGTTAGAGATGCTGTTGTAAATCATTTAAAAAATAACGATGTAGAAATTGGTGAAGATACAAAGATAAATAGTAAGGATATCGGAATTCAAGAATCTTGGAGTGAGTATTTTGGGGTGAATTATAAGCAAAAGGATATAAAAGATTTTTTGCCAAAAGAGGTTAATGATTTATATGAAGGGAAGGATGTTCCTATAACTGATCAGTTGTTAACAACATTAGGTGTAAGTGATAAGGAAAAAGAAGATATTGTGAAAACAAGAGTGCAAAAGAAAGAACCGAACCTAAAAAAAGAGAAAGATGGGAAGCAGAATATTGAAATAGAGATGCAGGACTTTAGCGTTAAGGAAGAAGTTGTGGAACAGAAGAAACAAGATCCAAAAAAAGTGGATGATAAGAGTGGTGTGAAAGATATAAAAGTGCCTAAAAGTAAAGCAAGCGACGAGGGTAATACAAAAACAAAACAAATGGAAGGTAACGATATGAGTGAACAAGAGTCAGTAACAGTTAAGGAAAATATAGCAAGAAAAATATTGGAAGTAGCTGGGGTAAATGATACAACGGCTAATCGTATTATGCAAAATCCTAAAGCAAAGGATGCTATCATGAAGCGTGCCGAGGATGTTTTGAAAAATGTGGGAGTAGACATAGATAGTATAGATACGCTTGGTGGAGAGAAAGCTCTTGAAAGATTAAAAGATGGAGATCTAAAAGGAGAAATACAATTGCAATCCAAAGAAGTGATAGCACAAATAGGTAGAGAAGGTTCTACTTCAATAGACGGAAGAGATATGAGAGGAAGGGACAATTTACATGAAAAATATACCACAAAAGCAAATGATATGAATGATGCTGATTTCCAGGGAAAGGCAGTAGCATCATTAGAATATGAAAATGAAAAAGATAATGCTAGTTTAGGTAAAAGTGCAGGTAATATGTTTACTAGATTTGGTAAAGCTATACTTGGAGCCATTGCTGATTATATACGTCCTGATAAAGATGAATCTATGCTTGAACCTTGGCAATCTGCATTAGTAGGGGCTGTAGCATTTGCTATATTTGCTCCTCCTTTAGGAGCTATAATTGCTATTGCAATGTTGTTTAAAGCTGCAAAAAATCAATTTTATGATGGTAGTAAATTGCAAGAATGGGTGAATGAAAATTGGTTTGCTAGTGATACTATACCTTCTAAGTTGAATACTGATGTTTTAAAAGATATTAATGTGAAAGATATTTTGGAATCCAAAGATAAAACCAATGAGAAAAACACCCAAAAAGAGGAAGATATTGGTAAGGATAAAGAGGTTAGAAATGAAAAAGATGGGCAAAAAAGCGACTTAAAGAATGTTCAAAACATTGATGCAAAAGTAATTGAAGATAAAAAAGATACACAAAAAAGTGACTTAAAATATGTGCCAAAAGTTAGTGAATTTAAGTATGATCCTAAAGGAAAAGGTCAAGAGCCACAAACAGATACAAAGAATAATTCTGGAGTTTTAGTAAGTGGTCTAGATAATAACACTAAGAAGGATGTGGATAATATAATAAGAGGTAATACAGCAAAAAATCCTCCAGAAAAAGTAGACATGCTTGCTGGTCATCGTGAAAAAATGCAAGAGAAAAAAGGCCAAGGCCAAGGAAGAGGGTAAATTTTTACTGACTTTTTTATAAGTTAATTATATATTACAAGTATATTTAAATTTTTACATAATTGTTATGGTTGCATTAACGACCCCAGAGGTTGATATAGGGTGGAAAGCTGTTGATTTTGATCTTTTATCTGTTGATGGTAAAAGTTATAATTTAGAGAGATCTATGGGAGAAAAAGGTCTAGTTATCGCTTTCATTTGTAACCATTGCCCTTACGTTAAATCTATTGCTATAAAATTAGCTAAAGAAGCACAAGAATTAAAAAAAATTGGTGTGGGTTTTGTGGGGATCAATTCTAACGATTATATTTCTTATCCAGAAGATTCATATGATAATATGAAACTATTTGCTAAGGAAAATAATTTTGAATTTCCATATTTATTTGATAAAACACAAGATGTCGCAAAAAAGTATGATGCTGTATGTACTCCTGATTTTTTTGGATTTAACTCAAATTTAGAATTGCAGTATCGTGGTCGTTTAGATTCTGCAAAAAAAGATATTATTCCAAATGCCACAAGAGAATTATATATAGCTATGAGTGAAGTAGCTAAAACTGGAAAATTAACTGGAGAGCAGATATCAAGTATTGGATGTTCTATAAAATGGAAATAAATCTGTGTATAATACACCAGTTATAATTTTAGTAGCTCCACAATTAGCGGAAAATATCGGCTCCGTCGCAAGGGTGATGAGTAATTTTGATTTTGAAGATTTGAGGATAGTTTCTCCAAGAGATGGGTGGCCACCTTCAGAAATTGCACATTCAATGGCCGCTAAAGGCAGTTATATATTAGATAATGCTGTTGTATATGATGATATAGAATCAGCTTCATATGATTTGAATTTTTTGGTAGCAATGACAGCACGTTCTAGATACATGGAAAAGATTGTGAAAACGCCAAAAGATATTGTTAAATATTGTGAAGATAATTCCGCCACCAAAGTTGGATTTTTATTTGGAAGAGAAAATAACGGATTAACTAATGAAGAATTAGGGTATGCCGATATGCTTTCAGTGATTTCAACAAGCGAAAAAAATAAATCTCTCAATTTAGCTCAAGCAGTATCTATTGTTGCATATGAGTTTTATAACAATATAAATATATTAGGTAGCAATAAGGAGAATACCTTATCTACCAAAGGTCATTTTGTACAATTTTTTAATAAATTCATTCATTTGTTGGAATCAAAAGAATATTTTCCAAATTCTGAAATAAAAGAAACGATGATTCAAAATTTAAAAAATACTTTTGTAAAATCTCAATTAACTACTCAGGAAGTGAATACTTTGATGGGTATTGTAAAATTATTATCTAAAAATTAAATTTATTTAGCTATGAATTCGACAAAATTAGAAGAATTATTACGTGAACATCAAACAAATTTGTCTGATATAAGAATATCTGCATTGAAATTTATCAAAAAAACTTCAGATGATATTGATAATGAAGAGGTGATATCGAATCATTCACACGAAAATAATTCAAAAGAAAAATTGGTGAATCAGTTTTTAAAGATAAGTGGAATGTTAATGCGTTTAATACCTTTGGAATATCAAATAATTGGTACAAAATTGTGCAAAAATAAAGAAATAGAATCATTACGTGATAAAGAAACTGATGAATTAGATGTATCTGAAGAAGATATATCTATATTGAAAGAATTTTTAAAAAAGAATGTATAAGATATTTTGTAATATATCTTATGAGTTTATAAAATTGTTATAAATTATTAGTGATAATATTTGGATATTACAAATAATATTATGATTAAATATGCTTTAGATAGCTAACAAATGAGAGAAGTAGAAAGTGCCTTCATTAATTCTAAATATAAATCTTTAGAATTAATGAAGAAGGCGGGATTCGAAATTTATAAAGAGATAATTAAAAGAATTCATAAATGTAAAGTTTTAGTAATATGTGATCCTGGAAACAATGGTGGAGACGGATATGTTGTTGCTAATTTATTATTGGAGAATAATTGGAATGTAAAAATATTTTAAATATCAGAACCAATAACAGAAGTTGCAAAATATTATACAAAAGAATTTAAATGGGAGATGATTTTTTCTCAAAATATATGCGGATCATTTATGAGTCAAGGAATTAACTCTGATATAGCAGCAATGATATCTTCGTGGATATTAGATGAATCTGCTTGGAAGATAGGATACGATTTAATACCTAATGCAATGCCTCAAGTAATGATGAAGTTTATATCAACGCAAATTTTGTTCTAGAGCATTAAAATATTAGTTAAGGGTAGCGTTATATATAAAAAATAACGCTACCTCTATTTATTCAAATAGCTTATAGTTCTTCTGAATCATGTGGTAAGTAATTTGTAATCTGTTCTTCTGTGAAACCACAAACATCTGACCAATCTTGAAAATTAAAGTAATTCTGACCCTGAGATTTAGTGTATTGAGTATTTGCGATCGCTAGTGATCGATCTGACGAACAAGGTTCAATGACATTGTGTTCGAGTAGATATAGCACATCGTCTTTATGAGCGCACCCAAAAGCCCCAGTATTCTTTTCCGCAGATTGCTCCTTCCTCCAGCGGCTGCATTCCATGATACTATCGTCCATTACAGTAGTAAAGGTAGATGACCCAGATTCTAGTTCTAGAGGATTCAAATCATCTTTAGTAGCACCATTTTTAACAGCCAATACAATTTCTTTAAACTCCCATATTGAGTGAATTTTTATATTTTTATACATTAAACTTTTCATAACACATTACCCTATTTATGTTTATTTTCTATGTTTCATAAGAAGCATGTGCTAATAATAATATTTATTGCAAAGTTTTTATAAAAATATATAGGTGTTCAATACATATTCTGTTAGATGATTTTCTATATAGGGAGTATTTTCCATATAAATTTAACATGGGTTTTTACCGCTTCTTGAAATTGATACCAATCTGATTTGTGAAAATCTTCTGAATTTTGTATGTAAAATCTGTTTTGCTCGGTACAAAAATTAGCTGCTTTATTTAGCCATTTTTTTGAATTATATTGTTCTATATCTATTGAGGATATTTTTTTTGCCAAAGAATTATAATCTCTAATTCTGCTGGATATCATTAGTTTTATCATTATATAATTATCGCTTTTATAACGTAACATAGTAGTGTGTAACAATTGTATAAAATCATTAATACCAATAACTTGTTCTAATTTTTGTTTTTCATACATTGTGTATAGGTTTATAGAAGCATCTAAAAATCTGGTGATGTTACTGATTTTTTTTCTTTTTAATCGTAAATCTTCCCATATAAATCCAACTAAATCTGGATAATCAAATGCTTGTGCATGACCAATATTTGGTAATAAATTTCCTATACTATTTGGCATAGTATTAAAATTTGTAAATCCACCCACAAAATTTTGATGCGCCCATGTATCTACATATGCATGGGATGCTATTCCTATCCAATACAAATTTTTGCTTTTCAAGGCAGTTATTAATACTCTTTTTGCTATTTTATTATTTGGTGTAGTTGTTAATTCATGAGATTTGCCATCTATCCTCTTTGATGCTTTTTTTCCTGGTAAAAAGTGAAAAGGTATAAGTGTATTTTTTATAATTTTCGTATTGTGCAAAGAATTTTCTTTTAAAGCACTAGCTTGATTTTTATAAAATATATTTTTCTTTGAATTATCGTATATAGAAATTTCAAAAAGATTATCATCTACATATTGAGAACTATAGGCGATTTTATTAGCATCTTGTACAGAAAATCCTGCAGAAATAGCAATTAAATAAGTTATGTGATAATGATATTCTATATTCAATTCTTTATATTGATATAAAGTTAGTTTATTACTATAAATAATATGCTTTCTAATTTCTTGTAAGTACTAAATTGTAATTTATTGAATGTTTGCTGAAATAGGTAATTTTTTTTTATATTCATCTTTAATTTTTTTATGTGGTGTAATTTGGAGTTTTTTTTACATAGAAAATTATAAAAGAAGAGTAATATCTATATTTTGGATGTTGACGTTGATGTCAATCTCAATAAGTTTCGCCTCTTTAATAGTATGTTATATCATTTCTGATTTTTCAGTATTAAATGTTGTTTATAATTCTAATAAATTAAAACCACTCATATATAAAATAGCCGCTTCTTGGAGTAATCATGAGGGTTCCATGTTATTATGGATATTTTCTTTAGCACTTCCGTCATTTCTTTTTGCAATTTTTTCCAAAAAAGATAATAGCGGTGTTGTAAATTTAGCTTTAGTAATACAAGCAATCATAGGCTTAGTTTTTGTTATTTTTACAATAACGACATCAAATCCTTTTCAAAGAATAATACCTGTACCAGTCAATGGATTTGGTATGAATCCATTATTACAAGATATTGGTGTATCATTTCATCCACCTATTTTATATTTGGGATATGTGGGATTTTGTTTACCATTTTCTATTAGTGTAGCATTGTTATTGCAAAAAAAATGCGATGATTGGGTTCAGTTAATAAAACCATGGGTGATATTTTCTTGGATTTTTTTAACAGCAGGAATAGCGACGGGTGCCTGGTGGGCATATAGAGAATTGGGTTGGGGAGGATTTTGGTTTTGGGATCCTGTAGAAAATGCCTCACTTATTCCTTGGATCACCTCTGTAGCACTGATTCATTCTTTTTTTACTACAGAAAAATCCAATAACCAAATAAAGTGGAGTGTTTTACTTAGTATATTGACATTTACTTTAGTGATGATGGGAACATTTATAGTGAGATCAGGTATTATATCTTCTGTACATTCCTTTGCACAAGATTCAAAAAGAGGGATTTTTATATTATTATCAATATTTTTTATAAGTGGCTTTGCATTATTTTTATATGCATTTAATATCAATAAAGTTACTTTCTCCAATAATCAAAAAAATAAACAAAATTCTGATTCGACATTTTATAAATTAATATCAATAAATAATATTTTATTTTCCCTTGTGGCGTTTGTGATAGCACTTGGTACAATTTACCCACTCATTATGGAAATCTTTTTTGATACTCCTATGGTGATGAATGAGAGGTATTATAATTTGGTTGTACCTCCGTTGGTAGTTGTTATTTTAGCATTATGTTCATTTACAACATATTACAGGTACGATAGAAATTCAGGGAAAAAATATATTAGTTTAATTGCACTCTCTTTTGCTACCACTTGTATTTTTATTTTTTTAATTTCTAATATTTATTCATTATTAGGTATCTTTTTTTCTTTGATATTGATTTTTTCAACATTAGCTTTGATCAAAGGATCTAGAATTTATTTAAGATTACCAATGATTTTAGCTCATCTTGGTTTTGCTGTTTTAATTTTATCTATATCTTTGTACTATGGTTTAAGGGAGGAGAAGCAATTTTCATTAAGTATAAACGATAAAATATCATTTCAGAATCGTGATATTGTATTGACTGATATAATATACAGCAATGGGCAAAATTATTTGAGTAAAATAGCAGTAATAAATATTGATCATAAACAAAATGTATATCCAGAAATCAGGTTTTTTCCTGTGGAAAAACAACAAACTGTAGAAGTTGATACATTAAAAAGTTTATTTTATGATTTGTATTTTTCGGTAAATTTTTCTGATAATTCTCAACAAATTTTATTAAATGTACAAATAAATCCTATGATAAATTTTATTTGGATAAGTTGTGCTATTATTGTTTTAAGTGGTATCTTTAGTTTTATGAAAAGAGTATTAAATAGATAGAAAATGATTATAAAACGTATTACAGATAGTCTGTTAAATGGGCAATTAGTTGATTCAAATGAATTTATAAAAGCTATACAAAACACAATTTGTGGTCGTGCGACTCCGGCTCAAATATCAGCTTTGTTTACAGCACTTTTAGCAAAAGGGATAAGTCGAAGTGATTTTGCGAATATAGAGAAGGCTGTGAAAAATTCTAAGTCTATGCAATATATTGCTGAGAAAAAGGTGGATTATTATTTGTATTCTTTTGCACATAGTAATTTTGTTATTTTACTTTGTTTACTACTTATGGAATTTAATAAGAGTGCATATGCAAAATTTAAAAAAAAACCTTCAGTAATTGTTGATCAAAAAAATGATTTCGATTCTTTGGATGTTGGAAATAAAGAAGAGATAGAGTTGTTAGAAAAATTTAATTTATCAATTTCTTTTTCTAATTATTCAAACATTCTTAAAAATATTATATTTATAAAAAATGAATTGGGTTATAGCTCGATCTATAATTTAATTAAATTATCTATGAATCCTATTGATCATAAACATAAAATTTTTGTTATCAACGATACCGACCTTAGTTTATTTCAAAAGATAGATAATAATATATGGAATCTTTTTTCTGAAGCATATGTGTTTATAATATATGAAGGGCAATTGAAATTTTTAGAAATAAAAAATAATTCTATTTATCAAGAAGAAATTTTTTACCTTAATAATTTTAGAATAATAGATTCAAAACTAATTCCTTTAGCTATAAAACAAGATAATTTTTTTGAAATTATTTACAGAATTTTAGGGAAAATTTTACACAATACAGAGTTGCCAAGATTTGATTTGGAATTTGAAAAAAATCTTAAGAGCAAAATAATGGTGCATTATTCTCAATTTTTCCAAGAATATAATAAAAATGCTGATTAATTGTAATCAAAATAATATACGGGATAAAATAATAAATCTAATAAAGCAGATTGTTCCTATAGATAATATTGAAAAAAGTCAGTGTTTAGAAAGCATTAATTGGATTAAAAGTGATGAGCCTATTTTTCGAATAAGTAAGCCAGATAATCCTAATAAGCATTTGGTTTCATATTTTGTGGTTTTTGATGAAAAGACTAAGAAAATTTTGCTTGTTGACCATAAGAAAGCAGGGTTATGGTTACCACCTGGTGGTCATGTTGAAATTGATGAGAACCCTACCTATACTGTAAAACGAGAATGTTTAGAAGAACTTGGAATTTTAGCGGATTTTTGGATTAACCACCCTATTTTTATCACTCAAACAGTTACAGTTGGAATAACAGCAGGGCACATAGACGTTAGTTTGTGGTATGTGATAAAAGGCAGTGAAGAGCAGGAATATCAATATGATCAAGAAGAGTTTGCTGGAATAAAATGGTTTGGATTGGATGAAATACCATATGAAAAATCTGATCCACACATGGAGCGATTTATCAGAAAGATGAGGGGTATGTTTGTATGTTAAATTTAGTGCAATAACAACTTGTTACATATAATTTTCTGGTTTTCAGATACTTTTGTGGGTCTTATATGAAATAAGTACATATTATATTATAAGCATTTACAATAGTATTTTTTCATAATGCATCCAATAATTAGGGTATTGTTTAGAAAAATAGTTATACCCAGATAGCATATCTGCTTTTGTATCAAACATACTAAAGCAGGTTGATCCAGATCCACTCATTCTACTGGTTTTGTTATAGGTTTTCATGCTGTATAATAAATCTTTTATTACGGGATATTTTTTTTGCACATGAAATTCTAAGTCATTTTTTCCATTTATAATATTAGCTAATATTTTATTATCATCATATGTATCTAGATTTAAATCTGTATCATATGGAAGTATATTTTTATATACATCTTTTGTTGATACTTCAATATTAGGATTGATTAATAATATATATAAATTTTTTTTCCAAAATTTTGGGGATATAATTTCTCCAATACCTTCGATAAATGCGTTTTTAGAATTTAGAAAAAAAGGAACATCTGCACCTATTTTATAAGCTACTATTTTATTGGGTATTTTTTCTTTATCTTTTATATCAAACATACTGTATAGCATGTTCAATACTGTTGCTGCATTAGATGAACCTCCGCCTAATCCTGCGGATACAGGTATTTTTTTCGTTATATGGATATCAAAATGGTTTTTAATATCGTAAAATTCTCTGAAAAAATCAATTGTTTTTAATACAATATTTTTGCCTTCTATTTCTGCATCCTCAACTACACATTTATCAATATGCGAATACTCAAGTGTTATATGATCACATAAATTTAATAATACAAAATAGCTTTGTATTTTATGATAACCATCATCTTTTTTTCCTATAATATTAAGAAAAAGATTGATTTTTGCATGAGAGAAAGCATGCATAATAGTTACTTAAATAAGAAAATATTATTTTTTAGTAATGTTGTGAGTATTCATCTGCTCAAAAAATTCAGCATTGCTTTTTGAATATTTCAGTTTGCCTAATAAAAACTCTATAGCTTCTGTAGTACCCATAGGATTTAATATTTTTCTTAATACCCATGATTTAGTTAAGTCAGCTTTATCAATAAGCAATTCTTCTTTTCTTGTGCCTGATTTTACAACGTCAATAGCTGGAAATACTCTTTTATCAGCTATCTTACGATCAAGAACTATTTCAGCATTACCTGTACCTTTGAATTCTTCAAAAATAACTTCGTCCATTCTAGATCCTGTTTCTACTAATGCAGTTGCAATGATGGTTAAAGAGCCACCTTCTTCTATATTACGAGCAGCTCCAAAAAATTTCTTTGGTCTTTGCAAAGCATTGGAATCAACTCCTCCACTTAATACTTTTCCTGAAGAGGGAGCTATATCGTTATATGCTCTTGCTAGTCTTGTTATGGAATCTAAAAGTATTACAACATCTTTTTTAGCTTCAACAAGTCTTTTAGCTTTGGCTATAACAACTTCTGCCAATTGTACGTGTCTGTGAGAAGCTTCGTCAAAAGTAGAGCTTACAACTTCACCTTTTACTGATCGCATCATATCAGTCACTTCTTCTGGTCTTTCTCCAACAGATAACACTATAAGACGTATATCTGGGTGATTGACTGAAATAGAATGAGCTATATTTTGCATTAATACTGTTTTTCCTGTTCTAGGTGGTGCTACAACAAGACCTCTTTGTCCTTTACCTAGGGGTGCTACTATATTAATTACTCTTCCGCTGTATATGTTTTTTGATCCTTCTGGTAATTCTAAATTAATTCTTTCGTCCGGGTATAAAGGGGTTAAATCTTCAAATTGAACCCTATGCTTATTTTTTTCTGCAGGACTATCATTAATATTTTCAATGCTTGTTAATGCAAAATATCTTTCATCTCTTTTGGGACTTCTAATTAAACCATTTACAGTATCGCCATTTCGTAGGCCAAATCTTCTTATAAGGTTTGGGGATATATATATATCATCTGAACATGGTACGTAATTTGATTCAACAGATCTTAAAAAACCATATCCATCTGATAAAACTTCTAAGACGCCTTCTCCTATTATCCTTCCACCTTTTTCTGCATAATTTTTTAGTATTGCAAATACTAAATCATGTCTATTTAAATTGCTTGCATTGCGTAATTCTAACTCTTCCGCTATATCTAACAAATAGCTTGGAGATTTTTTTTTAAAATCTTTGATTTTGAATTCTTGACCATCAAATGTACCTTTGTTTGTATTATTTTCAGGACTATTTTCATTTGGTGTATTTTTTGGCTCATTCTTGTGAAAAGAATTTGGCTTATTTATTCTTAATTTTGGCTTACTTTTTACTTCTTGATTGCTTTTTACTTCTTGATTGCTTTTTACTTCTTGATTGCTTTGTGAAGGTTGATTTTGTTTTTCTTCAACTTTATTATCGTCAGATAACTTTTCTGTATTATTTGTGATCATTTTTAATATTTAACTGTTAAGATATAATGGACTATATAAATAAGAAATGGATTATATAAGTGTATGTCCTTATATATGAATGAACTATAGAGTGTTTATCTATAGCAGTCAATAGTTTTAAACAGAATAAAAATCTAATTTGATGCAAATAAACTTATGATTTTAAAATTATAAAATCATAAGTTTTGATATGGTACTGGTCTGCCACTAGCATCTTTTACTAATTTTCCACCATCAAATCGTGCAGCCATGTAATTACCATGTCCAACTCTTTCACCTTTGTAAAATACTGGTTTAACTACTTTACCGTCTAGCTTCTTTAGTTCAGAAGCTTTTCCTCTGTTACTAATATTATTTTTAGAACCCTTGCCTGCCATAAATAAAAAAAAATGTTTAATTGATGCGATTTTAGTATAATATTTCTATATTGTCAATTTGTGCTGTACAATTTGTTGTGAACTTATCGTATGTACAGTGTATACTTTCTTTATCGTTATTTTATTATCAAAGAATAGATTGTTTTAATCCTAATCCAGATAATATTTTATATGTTTCATGTACAGGGAGTCCAATTACATTGCTGGGATGTCCGTTAATCCAACTGATATATGCTCCAGCTATACCCTGTAATCCATATGCTCCGCATTTTCCATCCCATTCATTTGAAGCAACTAAAAAATCTATTTCTTCATTGCTCATTCTTTTGAATTGGACAATTGTTTTTACTTCTTTATGTATGGATTTACCATTATTTACTACACAAACACCTGTGTAAACCCGATGCCTTCTACCTGATAACAATTGAAGGAAATGTTTTGCTTCAATTTTATTTTTAGGTTTTGGTATTATAGAACTACCTCGTTCTACAATTGTATCGGCAGCTAAAATAATATCATTAGGAGAAAATTTTTCAGCTATAGTATTAGCTTTTATATTTGATAATCGTTTTACTAAATTAATAGAAGATTCTTTCTTTAAAGGGGATTCATCAATATTAGGTTTCTCCACTATATCTGGTTTATAACCTATGCTATGTAGTAGATCTACACGTCTTTTTGAAGAAGAGGCTAGTATAAACATAATTTTATTTATGCCTGTGACTTACTCTTCCTTTGGTTAAATCATATGGTGTCATTTCTATAGTAACTTGATCTCCTGCTAACACCCGAATTCTATTTTTCCTCATTTTACCTGAAGTATAAGCTATAATTTCATGATCATTTTCTAACTTCACTCTAAAAGTAGCATTTGGTAACAACTCTGTTATCACTCCCCTAATCTCAATGACATCCTTTTTTGCCATATTTCTAATAAAACTTAATTATGTGTGTAATCTATAATTATTATAACATTTTTGCAACTTATATCCATATATTATGATTTATATATTTACTAAAGCTTTTTTGATAAATTGAAAAATAGTACAATCTTTAATAATTTGTCTGATACTAATTTTATCCTAATTTATCGGTAGCTACATGATAATCTGGATCTTCTAAGATATTTATTTCCACTAAATTTCCTGCTTTTCCAAGCAACTCTTTGCACTCTATACTCAGGTGTCTTAGATGTAAGCTTTTACCTAATTTACTATATATATCTGCAATATGTTGAATAGCATCAATAGCAGAATGATCAGTAACACGTGAATGTTTGAAATCAATAATAGTTTCTTGTGGATCTTGTTTAGGGGTAAATAAAGATTTGAAATGTGTGCTTGAACCAAAAAAGAGTGGCCCATGCAAAATGTATTCTTTTGATCCATTTTTATGTATATTAATTTCAGTATAAATGGTTTTAGCACTTTCCCATGCAAAAACTAAAGATGCTAAAATTACACCAATGATAACTGCAATTGCTAAATCTGCAACAACTGTTGTAATCGTTACTACAACAATAATAAATGCATCATGCATTGGAATTTTACGAATGAATTTAAAGCTTGCCCATTCAAATGTTTCTATTACAACCATGAACATTACACCAACAAGAGCTGCAAGTGGGATTAATTTAATGAGTGGCATAGCAAATAAAATCAGTAACAATAAAAATATTGCAGATACAATGCCAGATAAACGACCTCTGCCACCAGAACTAATATTTATCATACTTTGACCGATCATTGCGCATCCTCCCATACTTTTAAAGAAGCCAGATACAATATTACCAACTCCTTGTGCAATACATTCCTTATTTCCTTGTCCTCTAGTTTTAGTACGTTCATCAATTAAAGATAACGTCATTAATGATTCAGATAATCCAATGATAGCTAGTATAAAAGCATATGGTACTATGATGCTAAGGGAATACCAATTGAATGGAATATACGGGATGCTAAAAGAGTGTTCAATTATATCTTTCTCTGCACCAATCATGTCATTTACATTTAAAATATGTATCCCATCTAAGGGTATTAATAAGGTTATAAGAGTTACAACGATGATTGCTGTTAATGCTGACGGAAGAATTTTTGTAAATTTTGGTAAATAATGTGTGATGACCATCGCAAGTGATGTTAGTCCAATCATCATATAAAGACTCTCTCCTTGTAGCCAAACTTTATGATCAAATCCTTCAGGTATGTATTTAAATTGTTGTAATTGCGATATAAAAATTACAATAGCTAAGCCATTTACAAATCCTACCATTACAGATTTAGGCATCATTCTAATGAATTTACCAAATTTAAGCATACCAAATATCACTTGTATTATTCCAGTTAAAATAATTGTTGAAAATAAATAGCTCATGCCAGTTATAGGATCATTTGGAAAAAGTAACATAATTGAGACCATGACTACTGCCATCGATCCAGTAGCTCCTGAAATCATACCAGGTCTACCACCAAAAACAGCAGTTATAAAGCACATAAAAAATGCTGCATAAAGACCAACAGTTGGATTAACTCCAGCAACTAATGCAAAGGCAACGGCTTCAGGTATCAATGCTAATGCTACTGTTAATCCGGATAAAAAATCTGTTAGGTATTTGCCATCTTTATTAGGCATCAAAAATCTACTAAGTAGAATGAAAAACATATTATGATTATTATAACAATTTAAGATTAATCGGATAATATACTATTTTTAATTAATATGTCAGTGAAAACTGACATATTAATTAAGCTAGTTTCCTAAAAACAGTTGTTTGGTTAAGATGGTGAGTAGTTTTGATTTGTTGCAAAAAAATTAGAAGAATTTTTATTATTTATGTGTTAAAGTGTCAGTGGAATTGGAGAAAAGGTGGATTTATACTTATATCTGATAAATTTTCAGGCAACAGCACAAACAGCAAACGTCTAACAAAGAAGCAAAAAGAAACAGTAGGATTGCTTTCAATAGGTACATTCCTTGAGTACTTTGACTTAATGCTTTACGTACACATGGCGGTACTTTTGAATGACTTGTTTTTTCCCAAATCAGATCCTATAACTCAACAATTATTTGCAGCAACTGCTTTTTGCACTACATATATTATGAGACCGTTTGGTGGTTATCTTATAGGGAAATTAGGTGATACAATTGGGAGAAAGCCAACTATAATTATTACAAGTTTTATTATGAGCATATCATGTGCGGTAATAGCTATTACCCCTACATATCAAGATATAGGAATAATTTCATGTGTTATAATTATTGCATGTAGAGCGTTGCAAGGTGTAGCTTCATTGGGTGAAAAAATGGGAGCTTATGTTTTTGTATCAGAATCATTTAAAAATCCGGCAAGATGTGTGATTGCTGGTGTTGTAGGAGTTAGCTCAATTACAGGTGGGTTGTTTGCATTAATTATTGTATCAATTATATTTTGGCTAGATTTAAATTGGAGATTAGCTTTTGCAATTGGTGCATTAGTTGCTGGTTTTGGATTTTTAGCTAGAAGTAAATTAAGGGAAACAAAAGATTTTATTAGTTATAGGCGAAAAAATACAAAAAAAATGCATCATAAAGTTAGTATAAAAACAAAATTAGCTTTTTTCTTTACTGAATTACATGCCCCAATTTTATTTTATATAGCAATCGTATACTTAATTAATTCGGTAAAAAAACCATTACAACTATCTCTTCATGATATATCTAACCAAAATATAAAGGCACTATTATTAAATATAATAATAAGCTTATTAATAATAAAATTTGTAAAAAAGATACATCCTATAAAAATTGCCTTATTAATTTCTTATATTTTTATTATAATTTTGCCCTTTTTGCCATATTGGATAAGTAATACTTCAAATTTGGTTTCGCTACTCTGTATACAAGTAATATTTATATCAATTACACGATCAACAGCTGGAACATTGGATGCAATACAATATAAATATTTCCCAATTCAAAGTAGATTTACTTATGCTGTAACAATATTTGGAATAGCAAACCCATTAGGTAAAGTAATTGCATCATTTGGCTTAATTTTCTTCACCAAATATTTTGAGGTTTATGGAATATTATTTATAGTTGTACCAACTGTCATAGGGTATATTATATCGCTACACTATTTTAAAAAATTAGAAATACAATCAGGAAACTACTACAGCTATCCGAATACTAATGATGATAATGAATTAATCGAAGATTTACAAGATAGTAGTGTGGAAGAAGAGTTAAGTGTGGAAGAAAAATTGATGAAAAGGATAAAAAAAATAAATGAAGAAAATAACAATAAGATAAATGACAAAATAATATTAAAAGCTATAAATTTTGCTAAAAAATGGCATGAGGGACAATACAGAAAATCAGGAGAGCCATACTATTATCATCCTCTTGAAGTAGCTGAGGTAGTGGCAGAACATTATTTAAAGACTGATGTAATAGTGGGTGCGATACTACATGATGTACTAGAAGACACTGATTGTACTATTGAATTAATAGAAAGGGACTTTAACAGCCGAGTAGCACAGATAGTATATAGGCTTACCAGGTATTATAAAGATGGCAAAAAGCAAAGTATAGAAGAGATAATAGGCAGTATTCTTGATACTGATGATAAGGAGGCATTATTAATAAAGCAAGTAGACAGGCTGCATAACTTAAGCACAATAGGCGTAATGAAAGAGAAGAAACAAATAGAAACAGTTATAGAGACTTTGAAAGACATAATGGGTCATGTGGCTTATTCAGTTGATAACTTAAATGTTAATGATAAATTGAAATTAGAGAGATTAATGCTTATACAGTGTAGAGAAATATTAGTCAATGGTGCTTTAGAATCTAAAGATATAGAGCGTTTATTAAACGGTAATTAGGATATACAACTGTAGCAATGAGTTAATTCTTTCTTTGTGCTAATTAAATAATAAAATGGGTCAATCATTTTCTTTGTGTAAGTTAATTAATTTTTGTTACTAAATCATACTGAAAATCTCCACATAAAATTTCAAATTGATTTAAAGCCAGA
>JBKEHD010000020.1:0-17593 GCA_046710445.1 Candidatus Midichloriaceae bacterium | reverse complement strand
AGGAATATGTAAGAACTGTAAGCGCGCATTATGCAGCAAATGCTATAAACTTGTTGAAAATATTATATGCTGCAACTCTATTGATCATTGCAAAACTGAATTGCTTGAAGAATTAGCAATGATCGATAGATCCAAGAAGATGTGTGGGATAGGACGATATAAAAATACACGATTCAGTATTACCCAATTATTTGTCCCTATTATGGGTTTATTATTTTTTGGCTACGCCATATTCAATTTTTTTGCAAATCAATATTTTGATTTCATCTCATTTGCTATGGGACTTTTATTTATATTATTTGGAATCTTATACTTTTTCAAAAAAGATAAGCTGAATTGTTAAATGTTATATTAATGATTTTAAAATGGCATGTAGTTTAGCAAACTTAGAATATAGCATGTAATTGCAAAAGTAAAAATGCACTAGCAAATGGGTGCAAATGGAGAAACGATAAAATAAATAAAATTATCACCTCACTCTTGACTGTCCATTAGCTTCTTGATCTATAACCCTTTGACTATGCTTACCAACTGCACTTCTGTTTTTGACACCTCCTTCTTGTCGTCAAACTGATCTGTCATCACCCTTACCCGCCAACTTCTTTGCAGCTTGACCCACATCACCCCCTTTAACTTCAGCGAATTCCATTGCAGGCTTACCATCTATTTTTGCATCATTTTTTATAGCCCACTTTATAGCTGATATTCCATCTATCTGAGATTCATTTTTAATTGCATCTTTTAAAAATGATGTAGCCAAATTTAAAACATTGCTTTTTACTTCATTCAATTTTGCATTTTGACCTGCATATTTATCAAAAACTTGTTCAAAAATATCTTGAGCATGTGGTAATAAATGAGGATTAGCACTAAAGATCCTCTCTACAGCTGCTTTATACATACCAACAATTTTATCGTTTCTTAATGCTAATTTTGTATATCTTTCTATCCTCCAAAACTTGAGACGTAACATTTGCTTCTAAACTGTTTTCCTTTAAATATGTATTGAAATCTGATGGCAAACCCATAATAAATTATTCGCAATATTAAATCAAAATGCTATCATAACTAATAATTGTGTCAATATTTATGAATGATAGATATATCTCATTAATATTGCTAGCAAACTATTTCTCAATAAGTGTTTCAAAATTTTTACATACCCCTCTTCAGATGATTAGTCAGTATTAAAGTGACCTACAACCCTTTGACCATATTTACGAGGTCTATATTAAAAATAATGAAGATAAAGTTACCAATACCATATTATACAACAATATCAAGGAGAGTTCGTGATCTATCAATAAATTTTGTTACTACAAAACCTGAAAAAGATACACAACTCCTTACATTTTGCCCATATATATTTTTTTTATTACTTTTTGTACAGTAGCATGTTATATTTTTTTCAACTTACATAATTTTATGCATAAAACACATGTTTACTTCCATCATATATAAAAGATTATCAGCATATATTATTGATAATGTTATTATATTTTTAGCTACTCTCATATTGATACCTATATCTGCAATTTTTGGAATTGCTAGTATATATCATTACGCTTTCATAGGATGGATTATTATAACAATTTTCATTGCTTATTTTGATTCTTCTCATTTTCAAGGCACACCAGGTAAGATGTTGATGCAGATCAAAATTGTTAGTACCGAAGGAACTCGTATAGATTTTTTAACAGCTATATATAGATGTATAATATTATCATTACCCATAATATCTTTTTGTTGTGCAATAATGATATTATTTCGAAAAGATCATAGAACAGGATACGATATATTGACAAAAAGTGTTATAATATTTAGATAGTACACAAAAATTCTATGTATCAGTAATATTATAGATTTTTGTAATGTGATAATTAAGATGTTATTTTCAAAAGCGTTATAAAAATTCCTATTAACAATACAGAATTATTACAAACACTCTTTAGCTATTATATCACTCAACCTCTTATCATTTGAAAAAAATGGAGAATGATCTGAATCAATTGTATATATCTTTATCCCTTCAAATTTTGCACACATACTTTTTTGAATATCAATAGGGATTGCATTATCCTGCAAACATTCAACATAAACTTTTGAAATTGAATCGAAATTTTCAGAGTGTTTATGAACATGCATGAATGGAAGGTTAGAATTTGACGCACTAAGATTCCTAAGTGCTATTTCATAATCATTTTTATCACTTGTATTATAAAATAGCTTAATCACCTTTTCTTTATTAGCTAAATTTAAGAAAGTTTCATTTTCCTCAGGTAACATTGTGGAATCCAAATCTCTATCTTTTAAAAATTTCTGATAAGAATCTAACATTATGTAATCCAGCATACTCCCACCATCATCGCAAATAAAAGCAGCTACATATATAATTTTCAAAATTTTCTCTGGATGTTTATTTGCTAAATAACTAGCCAATACACCGCCCATACTATGGGCAACTAAAATAAATTTCTCAGTGGAATTAAGCAATAATGTTGATAAGTTTTTTGTATACATATCCATATCAACATCTGAAACCCCCTCCCCTTCATCTTGAATTTTATTAAATCCACACCCTAAGTTATCTAGAGCGTAGATTTTATGTGAAGTCAAAACGGGAGAATTAAGTATTTTATACCAACATCCAGACCAATGCCAAGCCCCATGTATTAATAATATATTAGCCATATCATAAGAATTAATTCGTAATTATATAATTAATACAGATACAGCTAAAAATGTCAATATTAACTAGGTCTACTTCTAAAACGTTTTTTCTTCTTAGTTGCTTTAAATTTTGTATCTTTATTTGTATGATTATGCTTTTTAGTAGGATCTAATAAACGCTCAAAAGTCTGCCATTTCTTTGTATCACTAGGCATTATAAAATTTAATGCCGAACCACTACTTTCAGCACGTCCAGTTCTACCAATACGATGTATATAATCTTCATGAAATTGCGGTAAATCATAATTAATAACATGCCTAATATGATCTATATCAAGCCCACGTGAAGCAACATCAGTAGCAATCATAACTCGGAATTTTTTAGAACGAAAATCATTAATAACATGTTTTCGTTTGTTATGCTCAATATCTCCATGAAGAGTAGATACACTATGTTTACTTCTTCCTAATTTATCAGTAAGTTTTTTAGCAACAATCTTAGTATTTACAAAAATTATTATAGAACCGTCTCTCTTGTCTAATTCACTTACAAGATCATCATATTTTGCCATAGCACTAGTACGAATAATATCTTGTTTTATATTGGCAGCAACTACATTAGGAGCACCTATAGATATACGCTCTGGCTCTTGTAGATATTTTCTAGAAAGCTCTATGATTTTTTTAGAAAAAGTAGCAGAAAACATCAATGTTTGACGCTTTGCAGGCATATGTTTCAATATGTCATCAAGCTGTATAGTAAAGCCCATATCAAGCATTCTATCTGATTCATCAAGAATAAAAAATTCTATGTTACTTAATTTTAAGCTTTTACGAATTAAATGATCATTAATTCTACCTGGAGTACCAACAATAATTCGTGGATTGGTTTTTAATCTTTTTATTTGCTTAAATATAGGAGCTCCACCTATCAATAAAACAGAAGAAATATCACTAATTCCAGCAGACACTTCAATTATCACTTTTTCAATTTGCATTGCTAATTCTCTAGTTGGTGTAAGAATTATAGCATTACTCTGAGGTGATAATAAAAGTTTAGTAATTACAGGTATAAGAAAAGCCATAGTTTTTCCAGTACCAGTTTGCGCGGAAGCTATAATATCCCTGCCCTGAAGAGCAAAAGGAATTGCTTTGCTTTGAATAGGCGTAGGCAACGTAAAACCCATTTTCTTCAATGATACTTGAAGAGAATTAGGCAGATCAAATGACTCAAAATTTTCCATATTAAATACCTTATATATATATGTTAAATACATAAGTTGTTATAAAACAGCAAATTTCAAACCATGAAAAAATACACAAATGAATTACTCAAAAAGAGTAACAAAAAGACTATAACCTCTAATGTACATCAAAAATTTTACTGACTACACTAGTTCAGCAAATTTCGCAAATTCTAACATAATTTTTAATAAAATCAAGATAATATTAACTTGCCACAGATATTAAACAAAACTTACCATTTATAAACAGGTAAAACGCCATGAAATATGGACGTTTATTTGATAAAGAAAACACCGCCTAAACATTGCAATCACACATATTGACAAAATAATTTGACAAAAAGACAATTTGCTGTTACATCCATAGATTGCGTTAATCAACTTATAGAAATTATCATGATACAATTATTATTTACTGCCACAAACATCGCTTATATTTCATACAAAGGATATGAAGCATATTCAAAAGATTCTACAATACCATTATTAGAAGCATATTCTGGACTTGGTACCGTAGCACAATACATCCCAGTCATTGGAAATTCAATACGTTATCTTGATGAACAAGCAATAGGTGCAAAAAATGATTTAAAATCTAAAGGTTTATTAAAATATATAGATCAAGCAAAAAATACAGATATATCATTTAATGCTAAGTCAGAAATTAAAGACGCTATCGTTAAGTGTATTGATTATAGCAACTCTTCGTATTCTTATATCACAGGAGATCTTGCAAGCACTGTAAATGAAAAATTAGATGGGGCTAAGCCATTTGATATAATCACATCTGTATTATTAGCTGCTTCTTCATGGAAATTTGGTATTTCACAAGTAGTATCTTTGATTCATCAGCATAATATTTTAACTGATGGAGCTAGCAAAAGCTATATCGCCATTGATTATGCTGATCAAGTTATAGAAAGTAAATTATCAGAAAAGAATATCAATAAAACTATTTATTCATCTGTAAAAGCTGAAATGAAAACTGTATTATTTGACGTCGCTTATTCTGCTCATAATGATGTGACAAAAAATTTACATGATTACTTTAATGCTTCTACTATTACCAAGGAAGAAGTAGCTGATTATATAGTTAATACAGGGTATTATACTTATGATTGCGCTTCAAATTCAGTAAGAGATATTTTATATGGACAAGAAGATGCAGACACTTCTTCAGATCTATAGAATTTTCTTACAAAACAATTAAGTTATTAAAGAAATGGCTTATTTCTAAAGCCATTTCTGATTTGCCCAGCATTGATAAAACTGCTCTTATTTTAAAAATATATTATTTTTTGACTTCCTGAAGATTACAGCATGCATGATAATTACGATGAAATTATATATGCAATATTATGTGGAAAAAACGCGGCAGACCAAAATCTACAAATGATAAAATAGATAAAGGAACAAAAGAATTACAAATAAAAAAACAGGCTAATATAACCCTAGAAGCAATAGATCTTTGTTTAAATAAAAATATAATAAGTAAAAAAGAACATGCTAAATGCATGAAATTCAGATGGTTGTACACCTTGAAACATGGTGCTCCAACCCTTCAATCCAAGCTTTTGCAAACATATTTGATATGGACTGAAAAGCAGTATGAAGAGAATTTCTTAAAAGACATGTATAATAAATACAAGTACGTATTATGTGAATTGAAAAAAAATAATTGTGATAAATTAATCTTAGGTATATGTGTGTTCAACAATTATCATAAATTTCTTTTGGAACCGCATTCTGATATGTACTCTAAGGAAAAATTTTTATATGGAATCAAGGTATTAAATGATTATATATAAGGATACTATTTTTTCATCATTATAACATAAGCCATAGAATACGGATATTCATCTGATAAAGTTAACAAGGCTGTAAATCCATTTTGTGCTAAGGGATGTTTATTAAAATATGGCATCCCCCTCTTATCATTTAGCACTTCAATGGAGTTAAATGATATATTTCCAGATATGCCATATCCAGATGCTTTTGCATAAGCTTCTTTTGCAGCATATCTTTTTGCAAAATATCCATGGCAATTATTAAATTCTTTAGATATTTTTATCTCATCTTCTGTAAAAACCCTTTTCAAAAATCTATCTTCATATTCCTTCATTAAATTTTCAATTCGTCTAATATCTACTATATCACAGCCTATTCCACTAATATTCATGTAGATTTATCATCTTTTTTTAAAACTGTTGTTATAGATAACTCTTTCAATGCTTTATTTGATATATGTGAAGGAGCATCCATCAATAAATCATGTGCATTTTGATTTAGTGGAAATGCAATGATTTCTCTGATATTAGGCTCTTCTGCAAGCAACATAATAATTCTATCAATACCAGGTGCAATTCCCCCATGAGGTGGTGGCCCATATTTGAATGCTTTCACCATTGCACTAAAATTTTGATCTACCTCTTCTTTTGAATATCCAACATTTTCAAAAGCTTTATACATCATTGGCAATTTGTGATTTCGTATAGCACCGCTAGATAACTCAATACCATTACAAATTATATCATACTGAAAAGCTTTTATTTCTAATTTTTCCTCAAGTGTTTTTGCATTAATCAATGCATCCATCTCTCCTTGTGGCATAGAAAAAGGATTATGGGAGAAATCTAATTTTTTCTCTTCTTCATTCCATTCATAAAATGGGTAATCTACTATCCAACAAAATTTGAACTCATCATCTTTAATCAGTTTCAACTCTTCTCCTAGTTTTTCACGCACTTTACCTGCATTTTTTTGTGCTATTTTTTCAACTTCACAAACGAAAAATACAGAGTCATTAGATTTAATATCACATATATTTTTTATTTCTGCTAAATTTTCTTCATTAAGAAATTTAGCTACAGGTCCTTTTGCATTACCTGCTTCATCAAGAGTAATATAAGCTAACCCCTTTGCTCCCAATTCCGATTGTGCAAAAGAGATCATTTTATCATAAAAACTTCTACTTAATTTTGAAGTGTCATTAATTGGTATAGCTCGTACGACAGACCCACTAGCTATAGCGTTTTTAAAAATACTGAAATTAGAATCTTTAAATGCAGAACTCACCTCTTTTATTACAATAGGATTCCTCAAATCTGGTTTATCTGTACCATACATCATCATTGAATCTTTATATGTAATTCTAGGAAATGGTGTTTCGGTAATTTTTTTACTTGTGAATTTTTTAAATAAATCTGCAAGCACAGGTTCAATAGTGGCAAATATATCATCTTGGGTTACAAATGACATTTCAATATCTAATTGATAAAATTCACCAGGAGCTCTATCAGCCCTAGCATCTTCATCTCTAAAACAAGGTGCTACCTGAAAATATTTATCAAAGCCAGATACCATAAAAAGCTGCTTGAATTGTTGTGGAGCTTGCGGAAGAGCGTAAAATTTACCAGGATGCAATCTGCTAGGTACAACAAAATCTCTTGCTCCTTCTGGTGAACTAGAAGTAAGTATAGGGGTTTGAAATTCTAAAAAACCCAAATTATGCATTTCATCTCTCAAAAACTTAATTACTTTGCTACGTAATATAATATTATTGTGCATTTTATCCTTTCGCAAATCTAAAAACCTATACTTAAGTCTTAAATCTTCAGGAAATGGTTGATCAGAATTTACTGTGATTGGCAAAATTTCAGCTTCAGATTCTATGAAAAATTCCTCAATAACAATTTCAATTTCTCCTGTTGGCCTATCTTTATTGATTGTTTCATCAGATCTTCGCACTACATGTCCAACAACAGTTATAACACTTTCGTAGCTAAGAGACGTAATTTGTTCAAAACTTTTTTGGTCCAATTTATGCATCCTATCATCTTGATCTGACGTAACTAGTTGAATAATTCCAAAGTCATCTCTCAGGTCAATAAAATACACACCTCCATGATCCCTCTTTCTATGTATCCACCCTGAAACCTTGACTTTTTCCCCAATATCAGAGGATGATAGATTGCCACATTTATGTGTTCTGAATTTATGCATCAAAGTAAATTTCTTTTATTAATTTTGCTGATAATCTATACCAAATTAACATTTTTATCAATTTATCTTTGATATAACTATTACGTATCTTTATTTTTTTTATTTGATATTAATATTGCTGGTATCAATATTGGTATGCGGAATGAATGGGGTAATAGTTTCTGAAATAGGAATATGTTTTTCTCTTTGTGTTTTTCTGTATAAAATTAAACTAAACATTGTTAACAATATTGTAAGAGATGCATAAGCGATGGAATAACCAGAAAAGCCAAAAATCTTAATAGAAAATGTAGTATATATTGGTCCTAAAATTGAACCCATCCCAAATGCTATTGTCAATACTTCGGTTCCACGCACTATCTCAGATCTCTTCAAGTTATCACATACTAAATTCATGCTAATTGGATATATAGTAAAAGAGAACATCCCTATTCCAATTGCAATAAAAATCAGAATATTAAAATTTACCATCCCTTTGATTTCAAGAAATGCAAAAAGAATTAACAATGCTGTATAGCATATATTAAGTAATATCTGTAAAGTTTGTCTATCCATCTTATCAGAAAGCCAACCTAACGGATATTGCATCAAAACCCCTGATAAAAATGTAATTGAAAGTAGTACTGATACCTGATAGGTGCTATGCACAACCTCCTCCACATATAATGGAAATATTGTAAAAATCGCAGCAATAAAAAGTCCGGAAATAAAGCACCCGACAAATCCAGAAGGAGATGCTCTATAAATTCTCATTATCTTTATATGCTGATGCTCTTCAAGCATTGGTGGTGTAACAGGAAAACTAGACAATGGTATTATCGAAGATATAACCAACATAGATGCTATACAAAATGGTATTATTGTATTCATGTGATCTGCAGACAATAAAAATTGGCTAAGTGAATAGGATCCATATAATACTATCATATAAGTAGCTAAATTTTTACCCCTTGTATTATCTGAGGAAGAACATAACACCCAACTTTCAACTATTACATATAATCCAGCTATACAAACTCCTTGTATGAATCTACATACACTTAATGCATACAAATTTTCATACATTCCTGGAAATAGTATTGATATAGCCATAACGGCACTCAAAGTAGAGAAAGACTTTACATATCCTACAATATTTATCAATAAAGAGATTTTTAATGACCCAACCAACATACCCAAAAAATACATTGATGAAATCACACCAATTACTAATGATGAATAGCCATCCATTTTTAATTTCAATGAAATTAATGTATTTATAAATCCTGAACCTGAGATTAATAAAGCTGTACTTACCAAAAGTAATCCAATGGATAAAAAAATTGTTTTAAAACTATTATAATTGATTGTCATAAATCTATCACTGTTACCCTACAAATTAGAGTATATTATAAAAATTTTGTAATTTATAGTGATATAGATATTTTAATTGAATTTATTTCTTTGGTATGAGAAGTATCATTACTCAATTTATCAAATTTCTTCAAATAATATAGTACCGTTGCATGATTTCTATCACCTAATTTTTTCCCAATAGATTTAAGACTATCATGTGTTAGTTCTTTAGATAGATATGCGATAATTTGCCTTGCAAAAACCAGTTTTTGTGTTCTTTTTTTTGAAATAATATCATGAGTAGCTATATTATAAAATTTAGAAACACCCTTGATAATTTTTTCAACAGAGATTTTTTTGTCTGAGGTTTTGATATGATTTTGAATATATAAAAATACATTGTCAATTGTCGCCTCTTTTCCAGATATAGAGAGATAAGTAGTTAAATTACTAAATCCAGCTTCTAATTCTCTTACACTTGTTGTTATTTTATCAGCAAGTATATTTAGTGTATTTTTATCAAAATTTATTTGATTATTGTCATTATAATGATTCAATACATTCATACGCAATGTATAATCAAATGGTTTTATATGCACAATATTCCCAGAGATTAACAATGATTTTGTACGCAAATCTGATAATTCTAAAATATGTGGTGGTGTACTAGAAGCTATCACCACTGTTTTGTTTAATTCTATTAAAGTATTCAATATCAAAGAAAATTCTTTTTGAGTACTCTCTTTCCCACATATAAAATGTATATCATCTATTAAAAACAAATCTACGGAAGCTATTGCATCTCTTAATTCGAACAAGGAATTTTTTTTGACAGCCCTTATAAAATTATGCATAAACTTTTCTGCACTTAGATAACCAACTCTATAAGTTTTTAAATTTTGTACTTCTTGTGCAATTGATTGCAATAGATGCGTTTTCCCCATTCCCACTCCAGAATGAAGATAAAATATTTTATTATGAAAAGAGGAAAGACTATTCTTTGAAATATCTCGGCATATTTTGTATGCTAAGTTATTTGAATCGCCTAAAACATAATTATCAAACACATATTTAGAATTTAACTTGGAAAATACATTTTCTACTTTAGTGGTAGATATAGAAAAATTCGACTTTTTAGATGTCTCTTCTGCCACTATAGAAAGTTTTATAATTTTTGGATCAACTTTTGTTAGCTCTTTTTTTAAAGCAAAAAAATAATTATTTATCACCCATTCTTTGATAAAAGAGTTTTTAACGCTAATAACAATGGTATCGTCTTTGAACCTTAAAAACCTAGAATCAGATAACCAATCATTAAATTGCTTATTGCTCAGGTTACTTTCTAAATTGCTAAGAACTTTATTCCATATAAAAATCCCTCTGTCTTCTGATTCAGTTGTTAAATTTAAAGATACCTCTTCTATCATGCAAAAATTAAATATATTTGTTTTTAGGCTAAGTTTATTTTCTCATATAGTAACAATGCCATGCATACTTTTTAACCTAAATTTTCTATAGGTAAAGAAATTTAATTGCATTTTTTTCAAATAAATCTATTGACTTTTTACAATGAGCTTTTACTCCCATCACACAAAGGAAATAAAATATCATCATTCAAAACACCAATAAATTGCATTAAAATCATAAAAAATTTACAATTTAGTAAAAAATAACATTTTGCAATTTTTGTAATATTTTATTTTCAAAAGCTTAAAACCTTCTATTTCCTCAATTTCACTTCTTTTCTTTAATTCAACAATTAACAAAGAATTGGGTGCAGCAAAAAATCTCATACTATTTATCATTTGTACTATAGTTCTCACCTCATATGGTGGATCTAAATATATTATATCAAATAAAGGCAATTTTTTTATTTGAACAATATCTTTATTAATTATTGATATTTTTTGATTAGGATTTTTATCATGTATCTTAAATATATTATGCTTTGTTAATTGTATAGATTCTCTTTGTTTGTCTATAAAATAAACCTCACTGCATCCAGATGATAAGGCTTCCAAGCCCACAGCTCCTGTTCCACAGCACATGTCGGCAAAAGAACAATTTTGAATTGTTTTATTATTTTTTTCCAAAAGATCAAAAATAATATTGAATACAGATTCTCGTGTTTTTGCTGTAGTTGGTTTTAAGATAGGATTTAATCCTTTAGTACTTCCTAAAATTTCTTTATTTTTGTATTTTCCCGAGATTATTCGCATTATTTTTATTTATATGTTTGATATTTTTAAGATGATTTTGGTAGGTTTTTGAAAAAACATGTGACCCATCTTTATTTGCCACAAAGTATAAAAAATCTGTATGTATTGGATGCATAGCAGCATGAATTGATGATTTTCCAGGATTACATATTGGTGTAGGCGGTAATCCTCGATAAATATATGTATTATATAAAGATCTAATTTTAAGATCCTTATAATATAATTTTCTATTAAAATCATTCCATTTTGAAATACCATATATGACTGTTGGATCAGCTTGAAGAAGCATATTTTTCAATAAACGATTTATATATACAGAGGCAATAATATTTTTTTCATTTTCAAAAACAGCTTCTTTTTCTATTATTGATGCAATGATCATAGCTTCATTAATATTTTTATACTTATAAATACTTATATCTCTATGTTCCCATTCTGTATTCACCACTTTTTCCATTTCATTACTCATTTTGCTTAATAATTGTGTAGCAGTAGTTCCATATAAATATTGATATGTTGTTGGAAAAAATGCCCCCTCTGGATAAATATCAGTTGCAGAAATATCATTTGTAATATTGTTTTGAAATTGCAATAAATTTATTATTTGTTGCGTGGTAAAACCCTCTGGGATAGTAATTTTATGTACAATTACCTTTCCATACCTAAATTTCTTTATAATTTCTTCAAATGTTTCACCAGTATTTATTTGATATTCTCCAGCTAATGTTTTTTTTCCTAAAAAATCAGAAAAAATCAAATAATAAAAAGCAAATTTTGTATTTGTAATATTTTTCTCACTCAATATATTTGATATACATCTAATTGAACAATTTTTTGGAATGATAATACTTGCACTATCAGCCTCATATTTTTCACCCAATTGTTTTGCTATATAAAAATATGATATAGATAAAAATAATATAATACTGCTGAGGAATATTTTTAATATTAATTTCATATTATTTTAGATAAAAAACTATCTCTGTGATGTTTGGTTGTTCCATACAATTTTATTGCTTCACGATGTTGAATCGTACCATACCCCTTGTTTTTCTTCCAATAATATTGTGGAAATATTAAATCAAGATCCTTCATTATATTATCTCTCGTAACTTTTGCAATTATTGAAGCTGCAGCAATAGTTAAAGATTTTTGATCTCCAGATACAATATTCGTAATATTAGCAAGCGATGTATCAGGACTAACGTTCCCATCAACAATGATATGTACATTATGGCAAGACAATTGATTTATCACTCGTCTCATAGCTAAAAGTGAAGCCTGTAATATATTTATATCTTCTATTTCTTCTACTGAGCTTATACCTATAGAATATGTACAATTAGCTGTGAGATATTTATGTAATTTAATTCTTTTTTTTTCTGATATCTTTTTTGAATCGTTTATTTCAGAAACATCTATTTCATCAGATAATATTATACCTGCAGCAACTACAGGACCAGCTAAGCACCCTCTTCCAACTTCATCTATCCCCACTATTTTCCCACCTAAATTCTTTTCATACTCAAAATTTGGATATTGATTACTCATTTATATTTTAAATAACTTAATTAAGAGATTTAAGTATTTTTTCTGATATTTTTTTAGAATTTAGTTCGAAATAATCATATACCTTTTGTATCTTAGCAGATTTTCCAAATGTGTTTATCCCAAAAAACATTCCATGCGCTCCTATAAATTTATACCAAGATTGGTCTGAGCCAGCTTCAATAGCAACTTTTAATCCCTTATTACACAATATTTCCATTTTATAATCACTAGATTGTTGCCAAAAAATTTCTTGAGAAGGAACAGATATAACTTTACTACCCACACCGTTATCCTCTAAAATTTTTGACACTTCAAGTGCAATTGATACTTCTGATCCAGTCGCAAAAATATGAACTTGTGGAACAATAGTTGATTGATATATTGCATACGCCCCTAAAGAGCAAAGATTTTTATCATTATCAATATTAATTTTATTACGAAATTGAGGTATATTTTGTCTTGTTAAACATAATATTGAAGGTTTTTCTTTTTCTTTTAGCATTATTTCCCAACATTCAGCCGTCTCTATTGCATCGGCAGGTCGTAATACATTTATATTTGGTATAGATCTAAGGGATGATAAATGCTCAATAGGTTGATGAGTAGGTCCATCTTCTCCTACACCTATTGAATCATGAGAAAAAATGAGAATAATTGGCAAATTCATCAATGCAGCCAATCTAATTGCCGGTCTACAATAATCTGAAAAAACCAAAAAAGTCCCTCCATATGGTATGTAATCACAATAAACCTTAATTCCATTCATGATTGCAACCATTGCATGCTCTCTTATTCCATAATGCAGATAATTTCCAGAAAAATCATCCTTATGAATTATGTTTTGTAATTTTGATTTTGTGCAATTTGAACCTGTTAAATCTGCAGATCCTCCGATCATACCAGCAAATACAGATGATATTTGTTCAAGTGTTTTATGGGAACTTTTTCTAGTTGCTTCTGCATCATTAAACAAAAGAAGATCTTTTTTGAAATCAGAAATTTTTTCTACAGCTTTATTAACATTTAAATTATTTGTAAAAAATTGATTATATGTATTTCTATGATTTTTTATCCATAAATTATAGTTATCTAAATTTCGTTTATAAAAATCTCTCCAAACATTTATTATATCATCAGGTATTGTAAAAGCTGGGTGATTCCAGTTTAATTTCTTCTTTATAAGATTTATCTCCTCTATCCCCAAATTTTTCCCATGTGATTCTTCAGAAGATTCGAAATTTGGTGAACTAAATCCAATTTTTGTCCTACAAGATATAAAAGTAGGTTTGTCAGATTTTTGAGCTATTTTAAGAGAATTGTATATCGCATCCGGGTTATGCCCATCAACTGAAATTACATTCCAATTATACGAAGATACTCTGGTTAACGTCATATCTGATGTGGTTAATGAAGTTGGTCCATCTATCGATATCTTATTATCATCAAATAATACTATTAAATTATTTAAGCAAAGATGCCCAGCTAAAGACATTGTTTCATGGGAAATACCTTCCATGAGACATCCATCTCCTACAACAGCGTATATTTTATTGTCTAAAATATTATTCAAGTCTGCATTGGCTTTCTTTTGAGCTATTGCCATTCCGACTGCATTGGCTAATCCTTGTCCAAGAGGGCCAGTAGTCGTTTCTATTCCTAATTTTGGATTAAATTCCGGATGTCCTGGTGTTATTGAATCTAGGTCTCTAAATTTTTTCAAATCCTCAATGGTATAATCTTTATATCCCAATAGAAATAATAATGAATAAAGAAGAGCTGATCCATGTCCTGCAGATAATATAAATCTATCTCTATTTTCCCATAAAGCATCATTTGGATTAAATTGTAAAAAATGTTGGGCAAGCACTGTCGCAACATCTGCAAAACCTAATGGCATACCTGGATGACCTGAGTTTGCACTATCAACCATTTCTACAGAAAGTATTCTCAATGCTGTTGAAAGTTTTTTATGGAGATCAATATTGATTGGAGTATTATTCATATCAAAGTATTTAATTATAATTTTATTCTACTGTCACTGATTTCGCAAGATTCCTCGGTTTATCCACGTTTTTCCCTAGATTTAAGGCAACTTGATAAGAAATCAATTGTAATGGTATCGTGTATAATAATGGTTTTAATAACTCTTCCACATTTGGTAATGAGAATATATGTTCGACATCTAATTGTTTTAAATCTGATTCTGATGCATCAGTAAACATTATAATTTTTGCCCCACGAGCTTTTACTTCTTCAATATTTGAAAGCATTTTATAAAATAAATCATTTTTTGGTGCAATGGCTAAAACTACTGAATGCTCATCTATTAGTGCTATAGGACCATGTTTCAATTCTCCTGCTGCGGAAGCAAAAACATTTAAGTATGATAATTCCTTTAATTTCAATCCCCCTTCCAATGCAATCGGGTGCATATAATTTCTTCCAAGCAATATTATTTTTTCTGACTTTATTATTTCTTCAGATATTGCATGTATTCGCTCATCTATTTGAATCACTTTATCAAAGCAAAGTATCTCTTGTTTTAGAGTATTTAAAATATCCAATCTTTTATCAAAAGATAAAATATCCTTTTTCATAGCTGCAAATAGTAATACTTGAATCAGCTTTGCTAATTGTGCTAAAAAACTTTTTGTAGCAGCAACGGAAATTTCTATTCCAGCTTCCAAAGGTATAACATAATCTGCAAATTGAGCAATTGAACTTTCTAAAACATTTACCAAAGCAAGAGTTTTTACATTGTGTTTTTTTGTTTTTTTGAGTGCTGATAAAGTATCTAATGTTTCTCCAGATTGCGAAATAAATAAATAGAGAGCATTATTATCAAATATTATATCCCTTGATCTAAATTCTGATGCAAACTCTATTTCCACAGATATCTTAGCATATTTTTCAAACCAATATTTTGCTACCATTGCTGCGTTATACGATGTTCCGCAAGCTACAATAACTAATTTACTAATTTCTTTCCAATTTATCTCATCAAGTATTGCAAAATCAGAAATTGAATCAAATATATTTTTCAATACTTTTGGTTGCTCATTTATTTCTTTTAGCATGTAATGATCAAATCCTGACAATGTTCTTTCCAGGTTCACTTTCTTTATCTTTTTTAATTCAGGTGAGATCTGAATACCAACTGAATTATAAACTTTGTATTCTGATTTAGTTATTGTAGCTATTTCGTTATCATTGAGAGTAATGACATTTTCACAATACATAGATAAAATATTTATATCAGAAGAAATATAATTTCCATTTTTCGATATCCCTATAGAAATAGGTGAACCGTTTTTGGCACAATAAATTGTATTGTGATCAGATTGCGATATAATTGCTATAGAGTAATTACCTTTCAATTCTTTTATCGCCAACTTAAACGCTTCAAAAAAAGTTATATTTTCATCCAAATAAGATTGAATTAAATTGGTAATAACCTCTGTATCTGTTTGACCATTAAATACAAATTTTTTCTGTAATAATAAATTTTTTATTTCCAGATTATTTTCTATGATTCCGTTATGTACAACAGCAATATTTTCATTACTTATAGGATGAGTATTCTCTATACTAATTTTTCCATGAGTAGCCCATCTGGTATGTCCAATCCCTACCGTTCCATCAGCATCGTGTTTTTTCACTTCACTGATTAAATTAGAAACTTTCCCAAGAGCTTTGATAACATGCAATTTTTGATTCTCATTTATAAATCCAATCCCAGAAGAATCATATCCCCTATATTCTAAAAAAGATAAAGCATTTACTATCTCGTTTTTTACCTTACCATTTGAAGCAATACAAAAAATACCACACATAGATCTTAACTTAATACATAAATATACCCAATCTATACCCTAATAAGGTGAAATATTAAATAATTATTTCAATGAATATCTTTGTTTAATATTTTAGAAGCCCTTTGTATATTTGAACTTCTAAAATATTACTTTATTATTTTTTACAATTCACCGTTAGAAACAGAATTATCATCAGAAAATAAATTAAAATCTAGCATATATTCCAATGCACCATTTCCCATTTCTTTTATTGGATCAATAACTGGAGAAGCGGTATCAACAACTAATTTTGCAACGACAAATGCTGAATGCGCACTCATTACTGTTGAAACAGCATTTAACGCTACTGCACCAGCAATTACAGGAACTGTTGAAACAGCAGCTACTCCTGATACTGCAGCTGCTGCACTTGCAGCAGCATAATAACCAATATATCCGGTAACACTAACAGCAATTGCATTATCAAATGTTATATAATCAGAATACGAAACATTATCATATAAAACTGAATCATTGGTATAATCATTATACGATGTTGCCCCCTTGATACCTGCAGCTACAGCAATAGATTTTAATAGCCCTGATGTTCCTCCCACATATCCACCTGAATATGCAGACGCACCTATTTTTAATAAATTAGCAAAACCACTTTTAGCTATGCTATACCCATCCCAAATCAAATTGCGGATTTTAGAATCTGAAAATTATCATTAATACGCGTTTCTAATCCCGTACTGAGAGTATGCCAGTCATCTTT
>JBKEHD010000019.1:0-21784 GCA_046710445.1 Candidatus Midichloriaceae bacterium | reverse complement strand
GTTCTGTTGAGATTATTTACAACGGTTGCCTGTACACTGCCAAATGATGAAGCAGCTAATGTTTCTCCATCTAATTTTCCATCTCCGAATCCTAAAAATCCATCATTCTTTTTTCCTTTTGATGTATCATCTTTCTTTTTATCATCTTTACCAAGTAAGCCTCCGCTGCCCCCACCACCAGATACCATGATTGATGTTTGCATTTTTGCTTTAATAGCCATTTGCCTTTTTTCTTCATCTTTTTTTGAATCAGAAAAAGGATTAAAATCTTTAGCTGGCTTATTATCTTCAGCGTTATTATTATCGTTTGAATCAGAAATAACGGGAGGAGGTGGAGGTAGTGCTGCAGGAGTAGGTGGAGGCGGCGGCGGTGGTGGAGGAGGTGATGGAGCTTCTACTTCAGGAGCCTTTACATTATCAAATTCATTTTTATCAACTTTGGTTTGAAACTCTTTTTTATTTTCTGGAACTGCTTTTGCATTTTGAAGTATTTGTTCTTGTTGTGCTTTATCAACTGGTTTTTTCTTTTTTTTACCATTTTCAGTATCACCACTAAGCAGGAAATAATATACTGCAAATCCAGCGATTAATACAAGCAATACAAATATAAATTTTTTTTGCTTTGAAGCTACAGAAACAGAAGAAAAACTCTGTTGAGGTTGTGATACCTCTGCTACTTCTTCATTATTTGCATCATTTTGATTTTCTTCTGCCATAGAGTCTAGTGATTATAATTGTTATTTGTAATTTCTATTATATTTTTTCCAAACGAAAGTTCTAATATCTCACCTACAGTATTAAGCACTAAATAATCTCCCACAATTTTTGGAACCATCTCAGATACTTTATCTTTCTGAACAACTCTTATCTTAGGTTTGTTTAATCGTATATCTTCTTTATAATAAAAATATGTTTTTACACCATCATCAAATACTTTAGTTGGTGAAAATTTCACAGGTCCAATTATTTTATAATTGAAATTATATGGCTGTATTTCTATATTTTGATTAGTATCTTTTTTAATTTTTGGTTTAATAATATCGTCATATTTAGTTGGGTAAAAAAATCTAACAACATAAACCAATTCGTTATCTATATTATTAGAATAAGGTTTTGATTCTATTTCAAATTGATATACTCGTTTACTTGTTATCAAAGTCATGTTTGTCAATATTGTATCTTCTATAGGTTTTATAAAAAGCCTATTCCCTACAGGTGTAAGTTGCCATGCGTAATTGTTTCCTGAAGATATGGTTTTGATTTCCTCATCCTTTTCAAATTCAATACTAGTTTGATAATTGTAATGTATAACCACCTTAAATATTTCATTTTCATTATAAATAAAGGTTTTTATTCTGCTATCGGTAGATAGAGGTTTTTCAAAAGATACCGAATTAAAAATACAGCAATTACATATAAGTAAAAATAAAAATAATATTTTTCTAGTTTTCATCATCCATTCTATATAAAGTTACCTGAAATCCTAGTGGATTAATCAGTCGGTCAGAATCATTCATTTTTAAATTAAAGAAATCAAATTCCATATAAATAATTTTATTCATTTCCATATTAACTTGTCCCGATACTGTAAGCTTGACTCTGATTTGTGCTGATGTTGAAGAAGGGAAAATTATAGATTTTATACCTACATTTCTATGGGAAGATGCACCATAAAGGTTATATGGGCTTGATGGATTGCTTGTATTAAATTTAGGCCTGTAATCTCCATAATACACATCTGAATTTGACAAGACTCTAACGACATCAAAATAATCGCTATTAAATGTTGATGATAAATAGCCTTCTCGTGCCCTAATATACTTAACTATAAAATATCGTCTAATTGCTTCATTTGATGAATATGTTTTGATAGAAAGTGGCTTTACAACAGTGGGTATACCGCTTTTTTCCTCTATTTCTATAACAAAAGGAGATATGCTTTGCGTACTTTTGAGATAGCGAATAGTTCCAAGTGAAAAAACTATGATAGCAAAGGATATGATCAGCAATATAAGTAACAAATTTCTTTGTATAGCTACTGATTGAGTGTAATCCTTATTCCAATCACTTAATTTATTTTTTTCATCTACATGATTTGGTATAGATTCTCCATTCTTCTTGCCAAATTTTGAAAATAATTATTTAATACCCATCTAAAATATACTAAAATTTAATATTATTTTTTGCAAAATCCCAATTTAATAAAGATTCAACGGAATTTTTCAAGTATTCTAATCTGTTATTTCTATAATCTATATAATAAGCATGCTCCCAAACATCTATAGTTAAGATGGGACGTTTATTCAAAATCAAAGGGTTGTCCGCATTGTTGGTTTGTATTATTGATAATTTCATAGTTTCTTTGTCTTGAACTAACCAAATCCACCCACTGCCAAATAACGTAACGCCTGCATCAATGAATTTGCTTTTGAATTGTTCAATTGTACCAAAATTAGCATTAATGATTGATAATAAATCTTGATCAATTGTCATATTCTTAACCGAAGAGATAGAATCCCAATAAAAATCATGATTCCAAATCTGAGCTGCGTTGTTATATACAGGGAAATCGTGATTTTTATAAGATTTTACAATCATATCCTCTAAGTTATCATCCGCATACTTACTGCTATCAAGCATTTTATTCAGTTTATTTGCGTATCCTTTATGATGTTTATCATAATGAAATTCTACTGTTTCTGTTGATATAACAGGTTTTAACGAATCTTTAGTATATGGTAACGCTTTTACATCAATCATTTTGCAAATTAAATAGTCTATTTAGCATAAGATTAATTACCAGAAAGAAAATTTGCAAGTAAATTATAAAATTGATATATTTATTTCATTATTTTAGTATTAGTTTATATATGGAACAAAGGAATATAAGTGAACGTAGAAACACATTTATTGCATATGTTAAATAAAGGAAAAAAGATTACTATTTTCGGAGGAGATGGTTTTATAGGGAGTCAGGTAGTAAAATTACTATCTTATTATGACGTGAGAATAAATATAATAAATTCATATAGATTAACTCATGATAATAGTTGTATATATTCATTCCCTGGATATATATCTAATATTAAGCTGGAAAATTCAGATGAATTTTTTAATAAAGTCATGGGAGATTCAGATTTTGTGATCAACGCAATAGATGATTTGAATAAAAACACCTATAATATCATTTCTAAAAAAATCGCATATTTTTCTAAAGCACATAATATATGTAAATTAATACATATATCTGCATTTGGAGTTGATGAGAATCATATTATATCCAAAGATTTGATCTCTAAATTACAAGTAGAAAAAGATGTATTGTCGGAATACCCATATGCAACAATCATAAGACCTAATGTTGTTTTTGGAACACGTGATAAATTTTTTAATAACCTTATAAAGTTAGCTGAAATTTCTTGCATATTTCCATTGATTAATAATGGAAATACTTTGTTACAGCCAATATATGTGAAAGATTTAGCGAAATTAGTATTGCATGTTATGAGTTCGCATACAGATTGTTATACTGGAAAGATTTTAGAAGCAGGTGGGCCAAATAAAATTAAGTTTAAGGAAATTATTGATATGATATACAGTGATTTGGGTAAAAAATATCATGTCTTACAATTAAATTATCATGTAGCTAAGACACTAGCTTCCATTTTTTCATGTTATAATAAATTTCCAATTACTGCAGAAGAAGTTATGTTATCTAGATACAATCATATAATTAGCAATGAAAATGCTGCTGAGCTTTCAAATGAGTATTTGATGCCAATTAAACAGTATTTAAAAAACATAATCTGAATTAGCTATTAGTGATATTCGTTATTGAAAATTATTATGAGGAGAATTCATTCCAAAGCTGCATTTATTTCACTAAACATATGATGTTATTATTATTCCTTGTCTCAACACGCAGTGATTTGATGATAAAAAAATCTTGGGAATAAAAAAATATGATATATTGTCATCATGCATTAAATAATAATATATTGTGATGATCAAAGTTATAAATTTTCAAAGCCAAAATCTGGGAACAGAAATTCATGATTCTTTTAAAGAAACAGGTTTTGCAGTTATTACTAATCATGGTATTGATTTTCGGTTAATTAATCAAGTATATGAGGAATGGAAATTTTTTTTCAAACAGTCTGTTGAGAATAAAAAGAAATATATTTTTTCTAGAAAATTTGAAAAAGTTCAAGATGGCTATTTCCCATTTAGTATTTCAGAAATAGCAAAAGACTATGATGTAAAAGATCTAAAGGAGTTTTATCATTATTCTCCCGGAGGAAGGGATTTGCCACAAGGTATCACTCGTACTGGATATTTATATAGCAAGCTTATGGAATTAGCTTTGATATTGCTTTCATCGCTTAATGAAGAAACACCGAAAAAATTAGCAAAGTCTTTAAATGAAATAGTTGATGATCAGTGTGGTACAATTATGAGAATTTTGCATTATCCTTCTATATTGAATGAGAAAGGAGATGGTGCAATGAGAGCGGCTCCCCATAAAGATATTAATCTCATAACTTTATTGGTGGCAGCAACTCAATCTGGTCTCTGTGTAAAAGATGTAGATGGTAATTGGCATAAAATAAATTGCAATGAGCATGATATAATCATTAATTGTGGTGATATGATGCAAGAATTGACGGATAATTATTATAAATCAACATACCATAAGGTTGTAAATCCTATTGGTAGTGAGAGTAAACTTTCTAGATATTCAATCCCATTCTTTGTTCATCCAAAACTAGAAACAATTTTATCTGATAGACATACAGCAAAATCTTTCTTGGACGAAAGATTGAAAGAAAATGGGTTGCTATAAATTGATTTAAAAGGGAAGTAAAAAATAGATGAGGTATGTTGTTTTTCACAATTACAATTTTTTTGCTTACTCCATAGTATAAATATTTATGTGCAATATCTACAAAATCTTTAGAATATATGGTTTTTATTTTTAGATATTTCAGGAAAATTTCTCATTTATTGTCTCCAACTTTGGGAGAATTTCCCTGAAATGTACGGATCTTTTTTTTGTACTACTTTGAATTTTTATTTCTATACTTCTATATCATCATCTTTTTTATCTTCATCGGGGTTTGCAAGGAATTTTTGTGCTCTTGAAATTAATTCATTTGCTATTTCTTCATCCAGCCCTTCTATAGATGCAAGTTTTGTTATTTCGGTATTGGCTAAAGTTTCTATGCTATTATAACCTTCTGAAGATAATAATTGTGCTAAAATTTCTTCTAAATTCAATTGCTCCATAAATATTTTAGTTGTTTTAGAAAAAGTTTCTTGTCTTTTTAAAGTTTCTGACTCTTCGGTGATCATGTCTATTTTCCATCCAACTAACTCAGAAATAAGCTTCACATTCTGTCCTTTTCTACCAATAGCTTGGCTTTGGTCTTCGTCTGGTATAACAACTTCGATTTTTCTGGTATCTTCATCAATTACTACTTTTGATACATTGATTGTACCCATGCTATTTACGATATAAGTAGCAACATCATCACTCCATTTAACTATGTCTATTCTTTCGCCTCTTAGCTCTTTGATGATTGATTGAACTCTTGCTCCACGTATCCCAACACATGATCCAACTGGATCTATTGAGAAATCAGATGAATAAACAGCAATTTTTGTTTTAGAACCTGGGTCTCTAGCTATATTTTTAATTTCTATTATTTTGTCATAAATTTCTGGAACTTCTTGTTTGAATAATTGAGCTACAAAATCTTTATGTGTACGAGATAGTATGAGTAATGGTCCTTTTGATTCTTTATCGAATTTTGTCAATATAGCTCTAATTCTATCACCTAATTTGTAGAAATCTGTTTTTAATGTTTGTTCTTTTTTTAGAATAGCCTCTGTGCCACCTATCTTAATAATTAAGGCGTTTGCTTCTACTCTTTCTACAACTCCATTTATTATTTCACCAATTTTACCTTTATATTCTTCGTATAATTTATCACGCTCTAATTCTTTGATTTTTTTTACGATAATTTGTCTTGTAGATAATGCATTTAATCTTCCAAGGTCTAAAGGAGGAAGAAAATCTCGAATAATATCACCTTCTTTTGCATCTGGACTTATTTCCAAAGCATCTTCTAAATTTATTATTTCAGTTTCGTCCATTCCTTCATCAATTTGCTCTTTTGATAATTTTTCTGCGACCAAAAGTTTTTTATAAAGCTTCATATCACCTGTTTGTCTATTGATACTAGCTTTTATCTCTATATGTGTACCGTATTTTCTTTTTGCTGCAAAAGCGATAGCCTCTTCCAAGGCACCTAATACATTTTCTTTGTTGAGACCTTTTTCTCTAGCTACAGAATCTGCAACGTATAAAATCTCACTACCACCGAATGCTTTATATTTCATTTTTTATCCTAATTGAATTGATATTGTAAATATGACTCTGAGATTGAGCTAACACTTATTTCTATCTCATCACTTGAGTCTTTTAATTTAATTTTTATATTTTCGCTAGTTGCGCTTAACAACACTCCTGTAAAAATTTTCCTATTATTTATTTTAAATAGACTATGTATTTTTACTGTTTTTCCTATGTTTTTTTCAAAATCACTAATGCGTGTAAGTGGTTTATTTAATCCTGAGGAACTAACTTCTATATTAAAGTCTACTAGTTCAACAAAGCTTTCCTTAAGTACCGACATAAGTAATTTATTCACTATTTGACAATCATTGAGCGTTATCCCTTCGCCATCACTTCTTTCGATCATTATTTGACACTTTCTAACTTTTTTATTTTTATTAATTCTAACCCTTACTATATTATAAGCGAGTTCTGAAATAAGTTCAAATAATCCATAATAAATCTTCTCCTCTGTTTGAGTGTTGAAAACGTTTATCATTATATAAATGGAAATTTTAAGAATACGACCATTCTAATTTTGAAAATAATAAAGTCAAGGTAAATTATTTTATATCAAAATCAAAATAAGTATCTTTATGTGGTTCTTCTATTAATGTGAAATGCCACCATTCACTCCATAGATTTTTGAATCCATATTTTTCCATTATATTAAGAAGGATTATTCTAGTGCTTTTTGCGTATGAAGAGATGCTGTTATTTTGTGTATTAGCTGTTTCATCAAAAAAATCGAATATAGTACCCATGTCCAATGTTTCTTTTGTTTCTTGATTTATTAATGTGAGATCAACGGTGCTGCCTCGGCTATGTGTAGATAGTCCGTTTTTTGCAATGTAGGATTTGATGATATCTTTTTTATGGATATTTGGGTAATACACTTTTTTTATTTGCAGATCTTCTTCTTCAGATAATGACCAATCCACGAAAAATTTTGCCGCTTTTTTAGGACGATAGGCATCAAATATTTTCAAAGCCAATCCGTAATTGTTTAATTCACGATTTATATTTTTCAGGAGATTGGCTGCTTTCTCTGTAATGATACAGATGTTTTTTTGATATCCAATCACCGTATCTCCTGTGAAATTATCTTTAGTTGAGTATTTAATATCTACAAGAATTTCTGGAGCGACGTCTTTTAAATAAACAAATGAATTAGGTAAATATGACATATCAATGTTTTTTATAAAGTGTACTTCCAGATATGAAAAATGCAAGTAGTATGAAAAATATAAGGTTAAATAATTGTGCAGATAGAATGAAATTTATTAAATCTCTCAAATCTTTTATCGGTGGAGAAAAAAAGAATATTAATTTTCAGCAAGGAAAGTATGATGTGGCAAATTCATATTTTTATTCCGCAGGGAAGCCTGTTTGGATGAAAAGAAATTATATGCAATTCGCACAAGAAGCCTATGTAAAGAATGTAATTGCTTATAGGGCGATGAACATGATTTCCCAAGGTGCTGCAAGCATAGATATTAAATTATGTGATAAAGATGGTAACACTATACAACATCATCCAATCAAGGATTTATTATATAATCCAAATCCATATCAAAATCATAGTGAATTTTTTGAATCTATTTATTTATATAGACAAATTAGCGGGAATGCATATGTATTTTCTTCATCCAAAACGCAAAAATTACCCAAAGAAATTTATTCTTTGAGGCCAGATAGAGTGAATGTAATAGCGGGAGAAAATTTCTTACCACTAGGGTATCAATATAAAGTTGGCGACAAGGAGCAAAATTTTTATACAGATCAAGTGAGTGGGTTAGGCAGAATATTGCATATTAAAAATGTGAATCCAATATCGGATTGGTATGGTTTATCGGCGGTGGAAGCTGCATCATATAGTATTGATCAGCATAATAACGCCGCTGCTTGGAATCAGTCTTTGCTTCAAAATGGGGCAAGGCCATGCGGTGCTATTGTTGTTAAAGGAAATGATAATATGCCTTCAGACCTTTCTGATGAGCAATATCACAGATTAAAGGAAATGATAAATGATGATTTTACAGGAGCTGCAAATGCGGGGAAACCAATGATTTTAGAGGGGGGGTTGGATTGGAAAGAGATTAGTATGTCCCCAAAGGATATGGAGTTTATAGAAGGAAAGCATAGTGCTGCACGAGAGATAGCTCTAGCTTTTGGTGTACCCCCGCAGTTGCTTGGTATTCCAGGTGATAATACATATAGTAATTTATCAGAGGCAAGAGTAGCGCTTTGGGAGCAAACGATCATTCCTTTGGCGAAGAATACAGTTGATCATATGGGTAATTGGTTAAGTAAACTGTATGGACAAAAGATGATACTCAAGCTTAATATGGATAGTATAGGAGCAATTGCTGATAAGCGAGAGGCTATATGGGAAAGATTGGAAAAAGTGAATTTCATGACAATAAATGAGAAGAGGAAGCAAGTAGGGTTAGCGCCAGTTAAAAATGGAGACTCTATAGCTTCGATCATTTAGATTAATACTGCGTCATTCTTCACTAGTGTATTAGAATACACGTCGCATCATCATTCCTTGGTCTAAATCAAGCTGATCTTGGCTATAGGTTGTGAGGTGTGGATGATGCGGTGTTATTTTCTTGTGGGTTGGAATACATGTTGCATCATCATTCTTGGTCTAAATTAAACTGATCTTGGCTATAGGTTGTGAGGTGTGGATGGTGTGGTGTTATTTTCTTTTGTATTGGAATACATGTTGCATCATCATTCTTGGTTTGAATCAGAGTGATTTTGGTTGTGGGTTGTGATACTAAGTTATTCTTCACTTGTGTATTGGAATCACATCGTATCTTATTTATCAAAATCTTTTTCTATGTGGATTAGCCCTTTTAGATGTCCTGGTTTTCTTTGGGTGGAAGATGGTTTGTAGGGTACTAATTTTGCTATCGGTTTATTCGCAGAGCAAATTAGTGAAATATCTTTGCGATTAGACTGCGTTACTCTTCGCTCATGTAGAGATTTTACACTTCGCATCATCGTTCCTTGTCTACTCATAAAGCTAAAACACTATATATTTTCACCATTTGAGACTATGTTTAGATATTTGGAAAGATTTGCTTTAGCGTTATATATATTTGTTATTTGCATAAAAGCACGAGTATAGTTGGTTTGGTTTGGGGGATGTTGATGTATGAAACAACGAAAAAACCCCAGCAAAGCGACGAACGCTATGCCAGGGTCTTTAGATAAAATAAATAAATGTAAGTTTTTTATTTTAATTTAACAATCAGTTAAATTAGAATGCAAATTTAACACCAACATTTACAGTATTAGCAAAGATAGTATCTGCCTTCTTCATTTTATTACCAACTAATTTGTAACCTAAGTCAATTTGTACGTCTTTAGCAACTTCATAAGCTACACCCAAAGCACCATTAAAACCTAAACCGATATGACCTTTATCCTTAATTTTATCCTTAATTCCTGATAGTTTACTATGTGTAACACCTAAACCAGCACCAACATATGGTGTAAAAGAAGAACCATTATTGAAATCATAATATACATCACCCATTAAAGATAATGTTGTAAGTGAATTTGGTTTTAATTTTGGTTTTGAAAAATTGAAATTTACTTCACCTCTTATATCATCAGATAATGCATAACCAATACCAACACCAGCACCAAAACCTTTAAATTTAGCACCTAATATTTTCATGAATGCATAATTAGCATCAGCTTTCATGTACATTTTTCCAGCTTCTAAAGCTGAAGCAGAAAATGCAAAAGCTGTCAATGCTACTGTCGATAATAAAATTTTTTTCATTTTTATCTCCGTTTATAATTAAATTTAAGAATTGCTTCTTTGGATACATATAAACACAAAACGCTACTACCTTTCAAATAGAAAAGTTGATTTTAGACAAAAGTTTTTTAGAACTGTTGCAAAAATGTTACACTTCTTTTGTTTTGAATTTGCTTTTTGGGCATTGCGAATGCAGGTTTGTGGTGAGATATAGTGGTGTGAAGGGCTATATTGTTTTATTGCTCAATTCTATTATGATTTTATAGTCGTAATCTGTAATTGGCATGACTGATAGCCTTGATTGTTTGATTAATGCGATATTTTGCAAATCTGAATTTGCTTTTATTTCTGCAAGTGAAATAGATCTTTGGAGTGGTTTTAAATACTGAAAATCCACCATTACGAATCTTTCTGTTTCATCTGTATGATCTGGATAAAACTCTTGGATGACTGTGACTATGCCTTTTATGGCTTTTTCTTTGTTAGAATGATAGAAGAAAGCTAGGTCGCCAATTTTCATTTGCTTCATGTTATTTCTAGCTTGATAATTTCTAACGCCATCCCAAGCTGTTGTTTTATCCTTTAGCATTTGATCCCAAGAATATGAGTCAGGTTCTGATTTGATTAACCAATAATTCACAATAAAAATTAAATAGTATTTTAACTTATGATTACAAAAAATATAGATGATCTCAATACAAATATTCAAAATTTTGAAGAAACTGCTTTTTTCGAAGGATATGCCAGTGTTTTTAATGTTGTGGATTATGTTGGGGATGTTGTTCTGCCAGGTGCTTTTTCTATAAATGGAAACAATAGTACAAAATTGTTATGGCAACATGATCACAAAACGCCCATTGGAATGATTGATGATATGTATGAAGATGAACATGGTTTGCTTGTAAAGGGTAGGATGTTTCTCTCATTGCATCAAGGGAGAGAAGCACATATATTAGTAAAAAACAAAGTGACTGACCATTTGAGCATTGGATATGATGTAGTTGATTCATATGAACAGGATGGGTTTAGATATATAACAAAGCTGAATTTATGGGAGATAAGCGTTGTCACCTTTCCTGCGAATAAATATGCAGAGATTTTAAATTTAGATGATATGAAGATGCTGGATAATAAACTAAACAAAGCGATAAACACTTTAAAAACAATATAGAGGTAAAATTATGAATAGAACAATTTTTGCATATATACTATCACTTACTATTATTTTCAATCTGAATGCTAAGTCATTTGAAAGGCAGCAATCAGGAAAATTTGATTATTATGTATTTGCTCAAGCCTGGTACCCAACTTTTTGTAAATCTGGGCCAAAAGGTGAATGTGAGAATTTAACACAATACCAAAAAAGCAGTTTATCTCCCCATGGTCTTTGGCCTAATAATATGAAAAACAATCATCCGGCTTTTTGCACAAGGAGTCCTGGTTGCGAATCTGAGGGGGCGTGTGGATTTATAAAAAATGCGGAAATTGTTGATGAATTGAAAGGGTTCATGCCAGAGTCGCTAATTAATCATGAATGGAAAAAGCATGGAACTTGCTCTGGATTTACTCAGGAAGTTTATTTTGAAAAGATTTTAGAGCTTCAAAATATGTATATCACACCAGAATTTATTAAGGATAACATATCAGCTTGCCTCAGATTTGATGATATCGTTGAGCATTTAGGGGGGAGTGAGTATGTTAATATCAAATGCTCTAAGGAAAATGGAAGGCAATATCTTGAGCAAGTTTATTATTCTTTGGATAGAGATTTTGTTAAGATGAAGAAGTTATATGATTATAGTAATTGTGATATGAGTTCTGAAATTTGTATTAAATTGCTCCAATAATCATGAATTCATTTTATCAGAGAAAAAAGTATTGGTATTGTTCAAGAGAAGATCTCACTCCCCACTATAGCCAGCAAATTTTTCTTTAAACATAAGAATATAATTTGGTCTGAGTAGAGAGTGATGATTTATAGCTTAACTACACTGTATGATAATCTATTTTGATACATATATCGCTAGTTAAGTAATCTTCCAAATTCGGTATGTAATCTTCAAAAAGATTAGTGCCTACGTCTTTAAAATCTAATATAGCTTTAGAAAATCCGATCGAATTCATTAGTATTTTTCCATCTCTTTCGACCCCTATAAATGCTGCACCTACAATAACCGATGATCCAACAAAAACTGCTGCATCTGACAAGCATATCTTTTCTTTTTGAGATAATTTAGAGTATATGCTATTCAAACCAGCAAAAATATTTAAATTGCTCATAAAATCTATATGACCTGGAGTATGTGGATCATTTGTAAAATTGAGAGCGAACATGAAATCCGCAGCAGAAGCATACATAGCATTTGTCCCGTCAATATACGCTTCTAAAATTTTTACAGTATAGGAGGGAACGGTAACTAAATTTAAACCTGCATTATACATTACGTTCACAGATGGTATGTATCTTGTAGACTCTGCTGCTCTACTTGCTAAATCGTATATTTTTTGCATTATCGCTACTTTAAGTTGTGTGTAATTATAGAATATATGCTTCAATAATGATGTCAATATCAAATTTTAAATACACTGAATTATAAATTATTGACTATATTTCTTATCTATATTAGCTTGCACGCAAATGCCAGGAGTACCAATAAAGTTATTGGTTGAGACATATCCTTTTGAACCTGATCATGTTTATACATGCGTAGGGAGTGCGACTTTCAAAGAGAGAGGCTTATTCTCTATCCTGCATTATAATTATATAATATAGGTGTATGAATATGGACATTTCTTCATTAGATATTTTTATTTGCGTAGCTCTTACTGCTTTTAGTATCATTTATACTATTATATTGACGAGAAAAGCTGAAACAAACTTGATTGGTTATTTGTTATTTAGTAGAAAATTAACATTGCCATTATTTGTAACTACACTTGTTTCAACTTGGTATGGAGATATCTTTGGCGTTACTCAGATAGCGTTTAAAAATGGAATTTATGGAATATTTGTTTTTGGAATACCGTTTTATATATCGTCAATTGTCTTTATGTTATTTTTTGTTGAGAAAGCAAGGAAGACATTAGCTGTATCAATCCCAGATATTTTTGCAAAATTATATGGTGTAAAGGCTGCAAAATTATCAGCAATTATGATTATTATAGAAAGTTTACCAGTTACTTATGCGATTGGTATTGGTGTTTTATTGAAAAATTTAACTGGATGGAGTTTATCTTATTCGGTTATTATAGGGGTGGCTATAGTAGTGATATACATAGGTGTCAGGGGTTTTAGTGGGATAATATATAGTGATGCAATCCAATTTGTTTTAATGTTCTCCTCTGCAATTGCTGTATTGATTGTTTCGGTAGTAAAATTTGGTGGTTTTTCATTTTTAGCTGCAAAGCTCGAACCTAGCTATTTTTCTTTTCAAGGAGATCACGATATTTCTACAGTGTTGATTTGGTTTTTTTTAGCTTTTATTGCAACAGTGATGAGTCCTGTATTTTATCAAAGATGCTTTGCAGCAAATTCAACAAAAACGGCTAAAAATGGTATATTAATAGCGGTTATTTTTTGGATGATTTTTGATGTATGTACTGTGTTGGGAGGGATGTATGCTAAAGCGGTATATTCAAGTGCAGATCCTTCTGAGGCGTATTTTTTATATTGCATCAGTGTACTTCCCCAAGGATTAAAAGGGTTGTTTTTAGCTGGTATTATTGCAACAATTTTATCTTCGCTAGATTCATTTTTGTTTATAAATAGCTCTACTATATTATTTGATTTGCTTGGGAATAAATATTCTAAAAAAAATAAAGCTAAAATTATCTCCCTCTTAATTTCTTCAACTCTCACTGTGGTATTGGCATTGAAATTTTCTGATTCTATAGAAACATATTTACTTATTTTTAGTAGCTATACTGCTATTCCATTTGCTGTTCCACTTCTTTTTTCCATTTTATTTAGAAAAATACTCTCTGAAAAACAAATTTTGATATGTGTATTAAGCACCATATTTGTAATGGCTATTAATGATATTTATTTTAACATATTTAAAAGTTTTTACTTAGGAGCTACTTACAGCATTGTAATTTTCAGTATATTGTTGATGTATAACAAATATATAATATGTGATGCACGGAACAGATAAACTATCATAAGAAAAATATAATGTTTCAGATGACAGGTAGTTTTAATGGTGGGTGATAGTGGGCTCGAACCACCGACCTCTACGATGTCAACGTAGCGCTCTAGCCAACTGAGCTAATCACCCTAAATATAATAAAGATCACTCGGATTGATAAAGCATAACCATACACTCATGTATTGAAAACACATATTGTATCATAAGGCCTAATCTCAAACCGATAGATACCAACAAAAAAGATAGAAGACTATCTATACATAGAAATTAACACAAATTCAAGAATTTTAACATAAACAATAGGAGTAAAAGTATATGAACTTAAATGACATATCAAACAAGGTAAACACTCTCGCTAATACTTGGGAGCAATTTAAATCAATAAACGAAAGGAGGATAAATGAAGTTGAAACAAAAGGTAATGCAGATCCTGTCACTGTTTCTCATTTGCAAAGAATTAATTCTAAAATTGATAAATATCAAGAAACATTAGATGGTGTTGAAGCAGTATTGAATAGACCTCACTCAGAAAAAGAAAGCAAAAATTATTCTGATTGCTATGAATACAAAGATGCATTTTGCAATTATGTGAGAAAGGGGATGGAATCTGAATTATCTCATTTGGAACAAAAGAATTTAACTAACTCTAATGACAAGGAGTTGGGGTATTCTGTTACAAACCAAATGAATGAAGATATAGATGGTATTTTATCTGCTAATTCTCCAATGAGACAAATTGCTAATGTTATGAATATTTCATCAGATGCATTGGAATTGATTGAAGATCGAGAAGATATCACAAGTGGTTGGTCTCAGGATTCTATTAATAATATGGAAAATACAAAAGAGACTGCATTTTCCAAAAAATCTATTATTGTTCATGAATTGTATGCTCAGCCAAAAGTGACGCAAAAGCTAATCGATGATCCAAGAATTGATGTGGAAAAGTGGTTGTCTAAAAAGCTTTCAAATATTTTCACAAGACAAGAAAATATTGCATTCATTAATGGTGATGGTATTGGTAAGCCAAAAGGGATATTGTCGTATGAAGATGGTGTTGAATATGGCAAAATAGAGAGAGTGAAGGCTGTGGATGGTAAATTACAGGCTGATGATTTGATCAAATTATTTTTTAGTATTAAAGAGATTTATGCAGATAATACTCAATTTTTAGTGAGTAGAGAGGCTTTGCAGGAAATTAGGATGCTGAAAGATAATAATGGGCAATATTTATGGCAGCCAAATTTATCAGAACATGGTGCAAGCAATTTATTTGGAGTTGAGATAAAAGTATCCACGGATATGCCAAATATTTCTGTTGGTAACATTCCTATTGCCTTTGGAAATTTCAAAACTGCTTACCAGATTGTTGATCGTAATAGCATTAGGATTTTGCGTGATCCTTTCACACATAAGCCGTATGTGAAGTTTTATAGCACTAAGAGGGTAGGAGGAGATGTAGTGAATTTTGATGCAATTAAATTGTTAGAAATAGCTTCCTAAAACCCTTGTAATTGTATCTATGTCAGTATAGTTTGGATTTGATTTGAGCTATACTGACATTCATATGCGATTGATTTTAATATTATTAGTTTTGTTTTGCACATCTAACTGTGGTTTTAAGCCATTGCACTATGTGGTGAATGGGGAAAATATGTTATCTAGTATTGAGTATGTTGGGACTTTAGATAAAGAAAAAAATCCAACAGCTACATTTTTCTTAAACAAAGAAGTCGATAAAATATTGTCTACATACGATGATAGAACTAAAATTAAATACATTTTAAGTATAAGTTATGACGTAGATATAGACGATTATCTAATTCAATCTAATAGTTATGCAAATAGGAAGAAAGTTACTGTAAAAATGATGTATAAAATTTCGGATATTTATACCAAAGATGTTGTTGTTTCTGGAACTTTAATGGATTTTGAAAGTTTTGCAATAACCGAATCCCCGTACTCTGATTATGTAGTTGAAGAGGATTTGATTACTGCGACATTACTTTCTCTTGTACAGGAACTCAGGGTGCAGTTGATTGCTAAGATGGCTGATAAGATCATTGTAAAAGATTGAAAAAGCATTAATCCAATTAACCATAAATAGATTAAATATTGATAACTATACTGATTTTTCTATTTAACTTTCTTACCATTCACATCAAAAATTTAAATACTTCATTAATAGCTGATCTTCTACTCCATTAAAAATTCAATAATTAAACAAATATAATGTATGCAGTTACTTTCATTAAAGAATCTGGGTAATGCTATGCATTTACCCATTGATATAGAAGTTGTCAAAACTTATTTGAAAATCGATAATTCAGTTGAAGATGATTTGCTAAAGACGATGATTTTATCTGCTGCAAATCAATGCGAAGAGTATGCCGGTGTTTCTTTGGTGATACGGGAATGGTCAGCACTTTTTAAGTGTGTATCAAGTAAATATGAAATAATCCTTCCTAAAAGTCCGGTTGAAAACATTGTATCAATTTATGGACGTTATTCTGATGAAAAGGAGTATGAGTTAAATAAAAAATTATACTATTTGTTGGATAATAGAATTATTTTAAAACAAGCATGTAGCTTTACAACTATTAAAGTGAATTTTGAAGCTGGATATAGGGAAAAATTAATTCCTTGCGAATTAAAGACAAGCATTCTTGAGCATGTTGCAGATATGTATGAAAATCGCAATTGCTGCAAAAGTATTTTAAGAGAAAGATATAAAAAATTTCGAGGTATAAGGATATGAAAATACAGTATTCTCAGATGAAAAAAAGGGTGTTTGTTTATTCACAAATTAAAGATTTAGATGATTTTGGTGGTTATAAAATAAAATGGGAAAAATTTGATGAGATTTGGGCAAAGCTTGAATCTGTCATTGAAGAAAATACCTTTTCAAAAGTAAAACATAGCACAAAGTCGGCATATAATTTTTATATTAGAAAGAATATTAATATAGAAATGCCTATGAGGATTTTATGTGATGGTCAATGTTATGGAATTGGAAAAAAGAGTAATAGAAGTGTATAGGGATGCAGAATCTCTGAAGAAATTTAATTTGCAGATATATACTTTTATTCCTGAGAATCCTGAATATCCATTTATTAAGATATCTGAAATTAATAAAACAGAACAATGTGATGCAGGGGCTGATTTTAGTGAAGTGAGTATAAAGTTGAGTGTATTTACTAATGATACATCAAATCAAAAATGTTTAGAGATTGCAAATGAGATTGATAATATAGGTTTGAATGAAATTGATGATTCTGAAGATTATGGATATTTTAAATTTGAATGCGATAAGTTTTTTCAAAATTCAGAAAATCATTGGCAATATGATTATTTAATTTCGTTAATTATATTTATAGGAGGTGAATATGAAAAGATTGAATATAGGTAAAGATGTAGAATTTATAATAACATCCCCAATCAATAAGAGGGTTGATGGTTTGAAAATGATCAAGATAGATGTGAATAATTCTCTAGAAGACTCAGAATCCATTGGTGATGAATATAGGATGTTGCATGAGAGGAAAAATAAAAAAAGTATCAAAATTAATTTGCAAGGTACATATATAAATACAAAAGAAATTGATTATTTATATAAATCTTCATTTACATGTTCGGAAGTGAGATGCAAAGTACATTTAAAAGACGGAATTGATATTGAAGGTAGTTTTTTGATATCTGATTTTCAGATGGAAATCTCGTCACATAATTTAATTAATGTGACGTTTACTTTGTTAAATAATGGAAAATATTCTATATAATGGGAGGTACTATATGAGTGCAAAAAATAATAAAAATGAGCTTAAATCTAAAGATACGGATTTAGTAAAAGAGTTAAGAAAATTGATAAATAACTGCAATAAAAATTATGTTACAAAAAATTTATTAGATGAATCTATTAAATATTATTACAGTAGGGTTGAGCAGAAATTATCCGAAACTAAGACAGATTTGTTTAAATGGTTTATAAAAACGAACATAGCACAAACTTCGGTAATAATTGGATTGCTGTTTGCTCTGTTGGACTTTTTTTATAAAAAATAGTAGAATGACGTTTTGAAAATAAGATATTTTGATGTCTGTAGAAATAGTAACGTTTGGTTGTAGGTTAAATATATACGAAAGTGAAGTAATCAAGAAAAATGCTGAAGAAACGGGATTGAAGGATGTTATAATATTTAATAGTTGTGCCGTAACGCAAGAAGCTGAAAGGAAATTGAGGCAATCTATCAGAAAAGCTAAAAAAGAAAACCCAAATCGTAAAATATTGCTTACAGGATGTGCAGCTCAAATTTCTCCAGAAAAATATTCCGAAATGCCAGAGGTGGATAAGGTTTTTGGTAATCAAGAGAAATTAAGTAAAAAAACTTATGCTGAATTATTAGATAGTTCGGAAAGTATTTTAGTGAATGACATCATGTCTGTTAAAGAAACAGCTCATCAAATGATTGATGGTGTTGAGAATAAATCAAGAGCTTTTTTGCAGATACAAAATGGATGTAATCATAGATGCACGTTTTGTATTATACCATATGGTAGAGGTAATAGTAGAAGTGTGCCAGTGGGTGAGATTGTTAGATATGCAGAAAATTTAGTGGCAAATGGATATAAAGAGATTGTATTGACTGGTGTTGATATAACTGATTATGGTAAGGATTTACCGGGTGAACCGACATTGGGTAATATGATGAAAAGATTGCTTAAAATGGTTCCTGGGATAGAGAGATTAAGGCTGTCTTCAGTTGATGTAGCAGAAATTGATGATGAATTATTTGAGGTTATTACACAGGAAAAAAGGTTTATGCCACACCTGCATTTAAGTTTGCAAGCGGGAGATGATATGATTTTGAAGAGAATGAAGAGGAGGCATAGACGTGATCAAGTAATTGAATTTTGTGGTAAAATTTGGAACAAGAGGCCAAATATTATTTTGGGGGCGGATGTTATTGCTGGATTTCCAACTGAAGATGAAGATATGTTCAAAAATACTTATGAGTTAATAAAAGAATTGAATATTATTCATCTACATGTTTTTCCATATTCTGTAAGAGAAAATACTCCTGCAGCCAGGATGCCACAAGTTGTTCCAAGTAAAATAAAAGATAGGGCCAAAGCATTGAGAGAGTTAAGAAATACTCTGCTTACAAAGCATTTAAAAAGCAAAGTTGGCAAAGTAGAAAAAGTTCTGTTTGAGTCGAGTAACCATGGATACACAGAAGATTATTGTTATGTATCCTCAGAATTATTGCATAAAGAATCTGGTATTAAGTCATTTAAAATTTTATCAACAAGAGAAAATAAATTGATAGTATAAAGTATTATTTCCATCCGACACTATTGCAGGTTGTGTAAAAATGATATACCATAGTATAGTGAGTGACTAATAGGGAGTGTGTATGGCAGATGGTGATAAGGATGATGTTTTACGTAAGATAGAAGGGGCGTTTAGTAAAAACGACCCCGCTGAGTTTAATGGATTTATTGATGCATTGGATAAAAATCCTAAATTATCAAAAGAAGATAAAGAAGAAATTTTGGTTGAAGTTTTTATTCAAGCATTTGAAAAGCTTCAAGGAGCAAAAAATGATAAGGATAAATTTAGAGGTTTTTATAACTTAGTTAAAGATATTAGTACTAAAATTGATGAAGTTGGTATTGATGAAGGGGGTTTGCAACAGAAGTTAGATGGTAGTAGGGGGGTTTTTGATATTTTTGATGAAACATTCAATCCTCTTCCGCCAAATGAGAAAGATGAGCTATTTAAAGTAAAGGGTGCTGGAAGAAATGCAGTATCTGAGATGTTGGATAAGGCTCACGCTACTTATGATAAAAAAAGATATGGAGAATTAAAAGAAGAGTTAGCAAAAACAATTCTTAAAGTCAGTGGTGTGAGCGAAAAGCAGATTGATGAAATCATGCAAAATCCAAAAGCAAAAGCTGCTATCATGAAGAGAGTAGACAATGTTCTTGATGATCTTAAGATTACAAAAGATACATTTGTAAAAAAAGGATTGAGTGATGTTAAAGAAGCTGATCTTCAAGGAGCAATAGAAAAAGAAGCAAAGGAAGTTATAGCTCAAGTGGGAAGAGTTGGATCAAAGTCTCTTGATGGTAGAGATATGAGGGGAAAAGCAGAGCTGCATGAAAAATATCAGGAAAAAGCAAATAAAATGGATGCATCGAAATTTGATAAAAATGCAGAAAAAGCTCTTGAATTCGAACAAGATAAGGATGAAAGAGGTATGGGTAATACATTGCTATATAATATGTTTATTAGAAAACCTGCTGATTTGTTAAATAAATTAATTGGAGGTGAAGAGCCAGTGATATCACCAGCTAAAACTGCATGCCTCGGTATCATTGCGATGGTTTTTTTAGCACCTCCTGCTGGACTTATTATTGGTGGACTATTACTTTTGAAAGCCGCAAAAGATGAATTTTATGAAGGAAGTAAATTGCAGAAATTCGTAGATAAACATATATTGGGAGTTCCAGATGAAAAGTTTAAGTCTGAAGAATTAGAGAAAGTGACTGTCAACGGTCTGATGGAAAATATTTCAAGAGGATATGAAGCAGAACAAGATTCTCAAAAAGGAAAGCCTCAAGTAGCAGCTGCAGGGGTTCATCAAGCAGCTGCTCAAGGGATAGGTGATAATATGGCTGGACATGGAGCTGGCTATCATCACGCAGGAGGCTCTGTTGTACAAGCCATTCCAGTAGTAATGCCGCAGCCTGTGCATGCTCAAGGTGCTGGTGGTAGAGTGGGGTGAGGTAGCTTTCCAGTATAATTCTGGAAACGCTTCAGATTCTGCATGATTTAACATGCTTAATATATCTTGCTGTATTAGCGATTCTGCTCCACATTCAGCTAACTCATATATTTCTAATATTTTGGTATATTGATACCATATCTTATAATGTTTTTTAAATAAAATATAAGACTCCTTCATAACAGATCTTTTCTGCAATTTGCGCGTCAGAATAAAAATAGCGATCCTCATGTACATACAATACACTGCGGTTCTCATTTCTATTCTTCCTACAAATTTCTAAAAAATTACTAGTTATGCATGGGTCTTAATATGCATAAAACTTACACAAATAGCAAAATTTCTTGCAAATAACAAAGTTTTTCTTATAATGAACCTGGTGCTTGGGGTAGGTTTGTGTTTCATAATTTTAATTAATCTATAATACAGGATATCCGTATTTATATTGATGATATTTATCATATAAATATTAGGCACTAAATGTTTCGATAAGTTTGATATTGAGTAAAACATATTAGTGGGGAGTGGAGATGGTTAATGAGATAATTATAAACAAAATAGATGAGTTGATACTAGTGCTCCAAACTCATTGAAATACGGCGTTTCATATATCTGAAATATAGTGTAAAATTAGCTAAAATATTTTTACAATTGGGTGTATATAGTGGCT
>JBKEHD010000018.1:0-22398 GCA_046710445.1 Candidatus Midichloriaceae bacterium | reverse complement strand
TGTCATTTTTTAAAGATGACTGGCATACTCTCAGTACGGGATTAGAAACGCGTATTAATGATAATTTTCAGATTCTAAAATCCGCAATTTGATTTGGGATGGGTATATGCAGCAAATTAGCCGGGGGATCTACCGTTCCTGGTAAATAATATGTCTATCGGGGTTGGTCTTAGAAATCAACATCTTGATTTTTTCTCTAAATCTAGTGAGAAAATCGATGTTCTTGAGATCCACCCCGAAAATTTTTTTGGTAATGGAATTGAACACCATTACCTAGAAAAAATCTCAAAGAAATACGATTTATCATTCCATGGGGTAACCCTTTCTTTAGGATCAGAAGAGAGAGTCAATGTTGAAACACTAAAAGATCTTAAAAAATTAATAACTAAATATAAACCAAAATATTTTTCAGAACATCTTTCTTGGACGAAATACAAAGACCAATATTTTCACGATCTTTTACCCGTACAATACACCAATAAAAAACTAAATGATTTCATAAAAAACATTACCGATACTCAAAATTATCTTGGGATGCAAATTTTTATAGAGAATCCATCAACATATTTAAATCTCAAAGGAGAAATAAGAGAATATGAGTTTTTAAATAAGCTTTGTGAAAAAACTGGATGCAGTATTTTATTGGATATAAATAACCTATTTGTAAACTCTATCAACCACAAATTTGATCCATGTGTATATATAGACAATTTAGATCTATCGAAAGTAAAAGAAATACATTTGGCAGGACATACAGAAAAACAAATCAAAGGACATAGTATTATTATTGATACTCACGATGATTTTGTTACAGATGATGTATGGGATCTGTATAAATATTTCATTAAAAAAGCTAAATCCTCATTCTTAACTATAGTAGAGTGGGATGCAAAATTACCTTCTCCAAAAAAACTACTAGGAGAAGCTAATAAAGTAAAAAATTTGTTATTAAATCAATATGGATGATATTCAAAAGGCATTATCAGACAGTATATTATATGATAACGATAAATTGTTATCAAAATTTGTTGTTGATAAACATGATATACTTGATGAGTTAATAGATATTTACAGAAATAATTATTATTCAAATTTAACAAATGCATTAGAAATCAGCTACCCTACTGTAAAAAAATTGTTAGGAGAAGAATGCTTCGAAGTCTTATGCAGAAAATACATAAAAATTACCAACACAAATGAAAGCAATTTGCTTCTTTACGGAAGTGATTTTGCATCATATATAAAAGGTATAGAAGAGTTGAAATATATCGGATATCTATCAGATGCCGCAAAGCTTGATTACTTAAGAGATAAGATTTACCATGCTTATGAAGAAAAAAGTTTAGAAATAGATGATCTGAATTCAATAGGATCCAAAATAGTGAAATTAAAAAATCATATAGAATTATTAAACTCAGAATATGATATTGATTTCATATACAATTACTGTTACTCAGAGCAACTTCAAAAAGAAGAATTTGATAAAAATAAAATTACAAATAAAACTTTTCTTCTTGTTTTTAAACATAACAACAAAATATCCCAAATAAAATTATCTGAATTTGAATGGCATTTTTTTGAACAATTAAAAAGTTTTAATGATTTGGAAAAAACACTTGCACTATTAGTACAAAAAAATCAGAATAGTATAGAGGCTGTGTTAGCAAAAGCTTTGAAATTGAAATTATTAACTTATTTATAGAAAGATTATGTGTGTGAAAAAAATGGCTGATCGTTTTAATTGTGTAACGGGATTTTTAGAAAAATACGTATCCGTAATATTTATATTAGCATGTCGTGTTCATATATTTTGGATATTCTTTAACTCTGGGTGGTTGAAATTTAGAAATGCTCTTAATGGTGAATGGTATGTAACAGAATATCTTTTTCAATATGAGTACAAAACGCCTTTTATCAGCTATCAACTTGCTGCAATACTTGGCACCTTCAATGAACTGTTTTTCTCATCATTGATTCTAATAGGTTTTGCAAGCAGATTGTCTTCTATCGCTTTATTATTCATGACAATAGTTATCAGCTTAACTTATGTATACAATAATGAACAACTTATTTGGGGACTTATACTTTTGAATATCATAATATTCGGACCAAAAATGATATCTATTGATCACTTTATCAAGAGAAAATTCACCTCTTAAATTGAAATAAGTGATTTGAAATTTGTTATTAACTTAGGTCTTATTATACAAGGATGACATATTTCTTTTGTCGTATCTAAGGTCGCATTTAGGATGTGTATACCTTTACAAAGGGTTGCACATCCTTTTTGCATTATAAATCCTGATTAGCATCTCCACCAAACAAATGATTTGTTGCTGAAGAACAAGCATCATATACAGTATCAACAGTATATTGATACCATGTTCCTGTTGTTTGACCACTAGCTTGAGCCTCATTTTTATAGATACTCTCCATAGCCTCTTCCATATATTCTTGTTCCAGATTATACCAAGTATTACAGTTAATTTTTAAAATATCATCGTTAAAGTCATTGTTTGGAAAAGTATTTACCTTATTAAAAAATACTTCACCACTCTCTTTGTATATTCTTTCATTAAACATAACATATTTAGCTTCTCCAGCTTCTAGCATCCCATCTTTATTTTCCTCTAATAAAGCAATATATTTTATAGATTCCATATCTCTCAACTTATCCATCTTAGTATGGGTATCCTTATATCCAATCGAGCTTAATCCTCCTGCTATACCTTGCTCTAAAAGTGACTTTAAACCACTTTCTGTAGGTGCATTACTACTACTCAATACAAATTTTTCTTCTCCAAACGGAGAATATTTACAATTATTATAAGTATAAAAATTAGTATCTGCAAAACTAGCAGATGATCTTTGAACATCGCAAATTACTAAAAACATACAAACCCCTTATTAAAATTAGATTGTAAACATATATTACTTTAACAAAACAATCAAAGCAGCTTTAAGTTTTGTTTAAAACATCGGGATCACAATACAGTGCTTTTTAAAAGAATAAAGATGAGTTTTTCTTTCAATACATCATCACAAAAAAACTCCCAGCCCAATCCAAATCTAATCAAAACTAATAATAAACTCTGCACCCTTATTTTCGGTGCTAGCACATGTGATATCCCCAGCCATTTTATGCATAGCTTCCTTGCAAAAATTTAAACCTACACCATGCCCCCTGTTGTTACATACTTCTGAAAAATATTTAAAAGAACTTCTTTTTTCATTCCATAACCATCATCTTTAACATGCAACTTATTATTCTTAATAAATATTTCTATTTTTGCTTTATTACCTGCGTATTTAAATGCATTTTTGAGTAGATTAAATATTACGTGCTTTAGTAATATTTCTGACCCTGTATATACACAGCAATTGCTGCCAATATCCCTGATACTCCTAACAACGAAGCATAATACAAATTAGCAAATAAAAATAACGCTTATAGAATTAAGCCATGAATCTGCAGAGGACATCAACACCGCTACCATCCCTGCTAACATCAATCCAATAAATGCTGGGGGTAAATATTCAATTAAATGATACAAAGAAGTTTTTGCATCAACATCAGGATAAAGAGTTTTAATGGAAAAACTTAAAAAAAATATAACAAAAGCAAGAAAAAATGAAGCTACGATAAATATATTATATGATGCAAGTAATTACTCCATTAGAGTAAGAAATATCAAAAAAATGATGGAATAAATAACCCACTGCCGTCTATAACTTGCAAAAATAGTAGCAACTATTACAAATGTAGAGAAATTGCCATTACCAATAGCATATTCTTTGATGTTTTTAATTCCAGTAGATTTATAAAGACCGATAACAAGGCAAAGAAGAAGATAAATCCCAACTATAGATACATAAATTATATGCAACTCCCCATATTTTTATATTGCATGGCTAAAACTATGATTTACCCAAGTAATTTTTAACGTTTCTGAAATTAAAGATTTTAAATAATAAAATTCCTCTTGATGTGAAATTATCCATAAACCACTTACCGCTATCAATAAATGTACTATTTTCTTTTCTGATGCTTTTTTTATTTCATCAAACAATCCTTTTTCTATCTTTTTATTTGAAGGACACATATCTATAGATAAAAATAAGCCCTCTTAATTATCCACTTTTGTTAAACCTTGATTGAAATAATTTTCACTTAAAATTATATTATATCTCTTCAAAGCTTTATAATATGGATATTTTTCTATTTCTTCAAAAAAAAATATCTCCCTTTTTTATCCGATTTTCTATAAAAAGCAACAGCTTGCTTTATTGACTTTATCTCAAAAGTTTTTGCATTTACTGCAAGAAAATAATGCTCAGATTTATATAAATATGAACGTATGGCAAAATATATTTTATCTTCATGAAACAAAGGTATATGCGATGTTTCCTTATAGTATGCTACGCTATTTAACATAACAATTTTTCACTTACTCATATTATACTACACGAATCCTAAATAATTCTTATGATAAGTGCAACATTATATTTCAAGAGATATGATAATCCCAAATAACATAGCTTTTTCTGTTTTTTTTGAATCAAAAAATTTCACTATGATAAATAATAATTTGACATTTAATAAAATCAATCGATAATACTTAGGATTTCATTATTTAAATATGATAAAAATATAAGCGAGAAAATTTTATATATAAAATAATCTTGCAAATATTGTTATAAAAATATTAAAATGAGCAATAAAAACTAATATTAATATTTATTAAAAATAAAGAATGAAAATTTTAACAAAAATACTTAACTTATTATTTAAAAAAACGAACATGAAAAACACAGGAACAGTTAAATGGTTTAACCCTACCAAAGGCTATGGTTTTATAGCTCTAGAAAATGGATCAAAAGACGTATTTGTACACATCTCTGTAGTACAAGAAGCTGGTCTTGACAATTTAGATGACAATCAAAAGATTGAATTTGAAATCGTAGAAGAAAAAGGAAGACAATCAGCAATCAACCTAAAGTTGATTGACTAATAATCTATCTCTAAGCTTAATTTCTATAATAAAATATAGGATCTTATTAGCTTATTTAAATAAATCAGTGTTTGTTGTTTATATGACAAACACTGGTTATTAAGATTAATTTCTTAGTAAATTAAATATGCATGAATAAACCTATATTTTTTTTATTTTCATCACTACAAAATATATATGAATAACAAAGAATCTATTCATGTTTTAAGTCGTGCTGTTATCATAGATCAAAATCATATACTACTCTGCAAAACACTTGATTTAAAAAGTAATTTTTATTTTTTACCTGGTGGCCATGTTGAACATGGTGAATCAGTTGAAGACTCTCTTCTTCGTGAGTTAAAAGAAGAAATTGGAGCTGAGTGCAAAATTATAAGATTCTTAGGATGTTTAGAATATACTTTTGAACCAGGATATAGCAGTATTTGCCACAATCACGAATATAATTTCATCTTTGAAGCAAAATCTGATGCTTTAAAAATGAATAATAAGCTACATCAAATTGAAAATCATATAGGTCTTATTTGGATGCCTTTTGACGAATTATCCAAAATAGATTTCAGAGCCAAACCATTAAAAGAATTAATCCCTGAATGGCTAACTTCATCAAATCCCAACTCTTTCAAAAGTAATATGTTATGAATGATAATTTAGACAAATCTCCGTTGGGAAAGAAGAATACATATAAATCCACTTATGATAAATCGCTCTTATTTCCTATATCAAGAGATGAGAAGAGGAAGGAAATTGGTATTGATAAAAACCACCTACCATTTTATGGTTATGACTTATTTAATGCGTACGAAGTTTCATGGTTAAATCAAAATGGAAAACCATTAGTGAAAATAGCACAAATTTATTACAACGCTTCCTCTGACTATTTAATAGAATCAAAATCTCTAAAGCTTTATTTAAATTCATTCAATAATAATAATTTCTCCAACGAAAATGAAGTCATAAGAACAATACAAAAAGATCTTAAAGAATTTCTAAAAACCGATGTTCATGTGTCTTTCAAAGATTTAAGCACAAAGGATCAGATATTCTCCCCATCAGCTATATGCATAGATGAAATTGACGTAATAGCACCAAAATATAATAAAGTTGATAGCAACATTATTGAATTGGAAAAAACCAAAACTCAAGTATCTGAATCTTTGTATTCTAATTTATTAAAATCCAACTGCCTAATAACAGGGCAACCTGATTGGGGAACTATTGAAATAAACTACACAGGACAAGGCATAAATCATGAATCTCTGTTGAAATATATAATTTCTTATAGGAATCATAATGAATTTCATGAGCAATGCATTGAGAGAATTTTCATGGATATAAAAAATATATGCAACACCAAATCTTTAAGTGTTTTGGGAAGATATACAAGACGTGGGGGCATTGATATAAACCCTTTTAGATCAACAAACGAGCATTTTAAAATATCAAATCAAAGATTAATACGACAATAGCCTTTATTTATAGCAATAAGTAAATTTTTTTTATAAGCTATTAGTAGAATTACTGTATATTTAATACATATGAAAACGCATGAAATAAAAAGAATACAAAGCAAATTAAAAATAGGAACAAAAGAATATACTTATTGTAGTTTAAAAAAAGCTGCAGAAATTTTAGATTTTAATTTAGACAAAGTTCCAAATGTTTTGAAAATTTTAGCTGAAAATTTACTGCGAAATTGTGATGAGAAAAAGATAAAAATTCAAAATATAATAAATTTATTACAAGATCCAGAAAATTTCAAAGGTGAAATATTGTTTCACCCTTCAAGAGTATTAATGCAAGATTTCACAGGGGTTCCTGCTATTGTTGATTTAGCAGCAATGCGAGATGCAGTGAAAGATAAAAATTTAGACCCAACAAAAATCAATCCAAAAATACCTGTTGATTTAGTTATAGATCACTCTGTACAGGTAGATAAATACGGTTTCAAAGATTCGTTTGCAGAAAATACCCAGATAGAAATGGAAAGAAATAAAGAACGTTATGAATTCTTAAAATGGGGACAACAATCTTTTGAAAATTTTCGTGTAGTTCCACCAGGCACCGGAATATGTCATCAAGTAAATTTAGAATATTTAGCAAAAATTGTAGTTTCAAATAATACAGAAAACGAAGATATTATATTTTTTGACACTGTAGTCGGTACAGATAGCCACACAACTATGATAAATGCATTATCAGTACTTGGATGGGGCGTAGGAGGCATAGAAGCTGAAGCTGCTATGTTAGGGCAACCTATCCCACTTTTAGCACCAAAAATAGTAGGGGTTGAGCTAGTTGGTAAATTAAATCCTGGTGTAACCGCTACAGATTTAGTTCTAACAATCACATCAATTTTACGAAAAAAAGGAGTGGTAGGAAAATTTGTTGAATTCCATGGGGATGGTTTAAAAAATTTATCTTTATTTGAAAGAGCAACTATTTCAAATATGGCTCCTGAATATGGTGCAACATGTGGATATTTCCCAATAGATCAAGAAGTTTTAAATTACATGCATATTACAGGGAGAGATGAACAAAATATAAAGCTTGTAGAACAATATGCTAAAGAACAATGTATTTGGCAGGATTATGATAAAAAATCTGAAATACAATATAGTGAAACTGTAACCATAAATTTAAATGATATTCAACCTTGTATAGCTGGACCAAAAAGACCACAAGATAAAATTAATCTTGCAGATTTTAAGTTTAAAGAAATTAAGAAGCAAGATAATTTACAAGATGGAGATATAGTGATCTCAGCAATTACAAGCTGCACCAATACATCTAATCCATATGTCCTAATAGGAGCAGCACTTCTTGCAAAAGCTGCTTATGAAAAAGGTTTGCGCACAAAATCATGGGTTAAAACATCATTTGCCCCAGGATCACAAGTTGTCACAGAATATCTAAAAAAATCTGGATTAATGAAATATCTTGAAGCAATGGGCTTTTATTTAGTTGGATATGGCTGCACGACCTGTATAGGTAATTCAGGACCTTTAGATCAAGAGATATCTAAAGCTATAGAGGAAGAAAATTTATCTGTAGCTGCTGTACTTTCCGGAAATAGAAATTTTGAAGGCAGAATACATCCTTTAGTAAAAGAAAATTATTTAGCTTCTCCAATGCTTTGCGTTGTATACGCTATAGTGGGGAATATAAACGTCGATATACTAAACAGTAACATAGGTGTAGATACCAAAGGCAATAACATCTATCTAAAAGATATTTGGCCATCAAATACTGAGATACACGAAATTGCAAATACTTTTGTAAATAGAGACGTACATATAGAAAAATATAAAAATATTTTTGAAGGTGATGATTCTTGGAAGAAAATTAAAGTCTCAAAAGAATTATGTTACAGCTGGGACGATAAAAGTACATATATAAAAAAACCCCCATTTTTTATACAAAATGAAAAGAGTAACAATGAGATCCAAGATATAGTAGACGCAAGAATATTATTGATATTAGGTGATAGCACCACAACTGATCATATAAGCCCAGCAGGGAATATACAACTAAATCACTCTGCAGGACAATATTTGATTTCTAAAAAAGTGAATCAAAAAGATTTCAACTCTTTTGGTTCTAGGAGAGGAAATGATGAGGTTATGACAAGAGGGACATTTTGTAATGTAAGAATAAAAAACAAAATGGCAGATGGTAAAGAAGGCGGGTATACAAAGCATTATAATGATATGGGTAAAGAAAGTTTTACAACTATTTATGACGCAGCACAAAAATATAAAGATGAAAAAGTTCCTTTAGTTGTTTTTGCAGGCAAAGAATATGGAACTGGTTCATCAAGAGATTGGGCAGCAAAAGGTACCAAATTATTAGGTGTAAAAGTTGTGGTTGCAGAAAGTTTTGAGAGAATACACAGATCAAATTTAATAGGAATGGGTGTATTACCATTGCAACTTATAGATACAGATTTAAATAAATTATCCCTTGATGGAACTGAAAAAATTAGCATATTAGGCTATAATCAAAAAAAACCTAAAGAGATACTGGAATGCAGAATTGAAAAAAGTGATTCAACATCAAAAAGTATTTCGCTACTTTCTAGAATTGATACAGAATTAGAGCTGGCATATTTTTCAAACAATGGTATTCTGAATTACGTATTAAGGAATTTAATATATTGATAATTTAAGTTTATAAGTATGGAAATCGGCCCAAATATAGGCTCTATAATCAAACAGAGATTAAAATTTAGTATAGCAAATATAAGTAAGCAGCAAGATATAATGTTTGCTGCTGCTTTGTTCTTTGTGTTAAGTTTTTTGATCTTCCCTGTAGCACCTAGCATATTAGATTTTTTATTAAGCATTTCTATTGCACTTTCTGCTTTAATATTACTTACGGTTTTATTTATAGATAAACCTTTAGATTTTAGTGCTTTTCCCAGTATATTGCTTATTGTAACTCTGTTTAGACTAGCTTTAAATATATCTACGACAAGATTAATATTATCAGATGGTCATTTAGGACCTTCCGCAGCAGGACATGTCGTAGAAGCTTTTGGATATTTTGTAATGCAAGGGTCTGTTGTAATAGGAGCTATAGTCTTTGGTATTTTAACAATAATTAACTTTGTAGTAATAACAAAAGGTTCAGGAAGGATAGCTGAGGTTGCAGCAAGATTTAGTCTCGATGCTATGCCTGGAAAACAAATGTCTATTGATGCAGATTTATCAGCTGGATTATTAGATGAAAAGCAAGCAAGAGATAAGAGAAAAGATCTTGAAGATGAAAATACTTTTTTTGGTTCCATGGATGGTGCTAATAAATTTGTTAGAGGAGATGCTATTGCTGGGCTTTTAATAACATTTATTAACCTTATAGCTGGCATTATAATAGGTGTTATACAAAAAGACATGAGCTTTAATCTGGCTTTAAAAACTTATACTTTACTTACTATTGGAGATGGTTTAGTAGCTCAAATACCTGCACTTATTGTTTCTATTTCTGCAGGTTTATTAGTTACAAAATCTGGAGCACGTGGTTCTGCAGAAAAGCCTATATTTGTTCAACTTAGTAAACATCCTCAGGCACTAGCCTCTTGTTCTGTTTTATTAATTATACTTGGTATAATGCCTGGTATCCCATTAATACCATTCGCAATGGTATCGGCTATTTGCGCTACATTAGCATTCTTTTTATACAAAAAGAAAATGCAAACAGCCCTTGTGCAAAGTGAATTAGAAAGTCATCCAGTGCAAAAAGAGCTAACACAAGAAGAATCAATAATACAATCATTGCATATTGATTATATAAAAATTGAGCTAGGATATGAGTTATTACAAATGGTGGATAATAACAAAGAATATAAGCTCACTGATCAAATAAAATCCTTAAGAAAACAAATAGCAAAAGATTTAGGTTTTATTTTACCATCAGTAAGAATTCAGGATAATATGCAGCTTGATTCTAGAACTTATACAATCAATATAAAAGATATAGAATGTGGTAAAGGTGTTATACAGCCTTTAAAAATTTTAGTTATCAATCCATCTGGAGGTAGCATTGATATAGAGGGAGAGGATACTATAGAACCTACATTTGGTTTAAATGCAAAATGGGTCGATAGATCTGCAAAAGAAGAAGCTGTTTTTAAAGAATATACTGTTATAGAGCCTGTAACTGTTATATCGACTCATTTAACAGAAATAGTTAAAGAAAATATCACAGAATTACTTACTTATGCAGAAACCAAAAAATTACTAAATAATTTAGATGGGGAACATAAGAAATTAGGAGAGGAAGTTGTTCCAGAACAAATATCGGTAGTTGCTTTTCAAAGAATCTTGCAAAATCTACTCAATGAATCTGTTACAATCAAAGATCTTCCTTCAATTCTTGAAGCTATATCTGAAATATCGGATAATACTAAAAATATTGCCAGAATAGTTGAACATATAAGAACAAGATTAAGCAAACAAATATCTCACTCATTGATAAATGATGAGGGATTTATCCCAATACTTTTACTATCTTCATATTGGGAACAAGCATTTGTTGAAAGTTTAGTTGGAGAGGATAATAATAAGCATTTAGCGATGCAGCCCACAAAACTACATGAATTCGTGAATGCAATAAATATGAAGTTAGATGAGTTAGCAGCATCTAATACTTTCCCAGCATTATTAACTACACCTATGTTAAGACCATTCGTTAGGTCAGTTACAGAACGTTTCAAACCTAGCTTAGTTATCCTTTCTAAAAATGAAATACATCCCAAAGTCAAAATTAAAAATTACGGAAACATATAAGCAATTAGTTATCTAAAAAGAACATGTTTCCATTGTAATATCAATATATTCCATAGATGTTTCTTTATTAGATATATCAGTACTTGATAAATCTAAAACTAATTCTTTTGAGCCATTAGGTGTTTACATAAATAAAACTAATATTAAATTTGCCTATATCATATACGTAAAATGTTAAGATTGCGTTAAGATTATGTTTCTCAATGTCCCTACTAAGAGAGCGTCTAAAAACTCTTGTTAATTTGTAGATAAAACAAAAATAGTGACCCTCATATTATATTACGGGCAAATTCACAAACTCCTTTTCATAAATAATTTTCCATGTTATTTTATTCATATTCTAAATTTAATAGTGTGATATTAATGAATGATTTTGTGCATACATTGAAAAAAAGTATTAACCCGTTCCATCTATTGAAACATCCTTTTTATAAAGATTGGAATGCTGGAAAATTAAATTTAGAAGTATTGCAAGAATATTCAAAACAATATTTTCATCATGTTGATGCATTTCCAAGATGTATAAGTAGCATTCATTCAAACTGCACTGATTTAAAAAATAGGCAAGTCTTATTGGGCAATTTATTAGAAGAAGAGGACAAAGAAAATAGTCACCCTGATTTATGGCTTAAATTTGCTAAAGGATTAAATATATCAGAAGAAGAAGTGAAAAATGTAGATTTGAATAAAGAAACAGAAGGATTGATAAATGATTTTTTAGCTATATCTAGGTCATCTTATGCTAGTGGTTTAGGAGCTTTATATGCTTATGAATATCAAATGCCTGAAGTTGCGAAATCTAAAATCAAAGGATTAAAAGCTTTTTATAATATTACTAATAAAGATACAACTGAATTTTTTACTGTGCATATTGAAGCGGATGAATGGCATTCTGAAGAATGCTTGGATTTGCTTAAAAAATTAAACTCTAAAGAAGAACAAGATGCTGCTATAGAAGGAGCAACAAAACTTGCAAAGCTCATGTGGAAATTTTTAGATGGCGTAGAAAGAGAAACAAAGCATTTGTGTTGATACTTTTTCGTTCACTCTCTTACTAGCGAATTGATGGCACTTTATTCTGTAAAAAGATAGGTATCAACTTCACAAGAAAAGCTCTGAAGCATTTCCAAAAAACAGCTAAAATCAGTAATGAAGTGCTTATAGAAAAGGCAGCAATCGCAAACCGTAATTCTATAATACCAAATCGTTTCAATAAATCATCAATAGCATAAAGTAAATAAAACAAGGATGAAAGCATAAATGGTCGTCTATCTATTATCAAAGATATAATGCTGAATATTATATAAATACCGATTGAGTATATTACTTCTGATATAGATAAAGTTTTGGAAAAATTAATTATGCTATTAAATATTGGAAAGATAATTAAAGGTGCAGACAATAAATGAATCCAAAATGCAACATCAGATTTGTAGCTTGTTCTTTTTATATCTTGTGTATCCCAATACATAGCAATGAAAAAAATTAAAACCCCGCTACAAACAATAATAAGTGAGATCCATTCTAAGGTAAACTTTGGAAAAGTATAAAGCATAACAGAAAGAAAAAATAAAAACAAAGAAGCGACACCATATGCAACAACTATTGGAGTTTTAAAACGCTTCCAATACACCAAAGAACAAATTGTTGTAATTACCCCTGCAATCATTGTATTTAGATGTGCAATTTCATTTAAATAAGAGTTAGGTATCGGTGCCGAAGAATTAATTGGAGAAATAGCACCAAAAATTCCCATCAAGAAAGTAAATGCAAGAATGATAGAAGGCAAAGCCATGCGCCTTTTTTTAGTGAATAATTCCGCAAAACCCCAAGAAACCAGAGATATAGCGATAAACCCAATACGTTGTCCAATACTTCCAAAAATCCATCCAACAGAAACTAAAGATAAAATGATAGCAATGGTTACAAAAATATCATTAAAACTTGTAATTAATCTAAAATTTTCTTCATCAGGACTATCTGAGTCGCTGTTTTTAGCAATGAATAACCTAAATGCATTTACATCTGATGACTTCAGAATATCACTCTTTATCGCCAAATCTAAATCTTTATCATCATACATCATATAAATTTCACCATAATAACCATCAAGATATTACTTATTACTTATTACTTATTACTTATTACTTATTACTTATTACTTATTACTATTAATCCACTCAACTATTGCTTTTTTTGGTAAAGAACCTATCTTCACTTCTTCAATTTGAACACCATCTTTATAAAGCATCAATGTTGGTATGCTTCTGATCCCTAATTTTGAAGGAGTTTCTGGATTCTCATCTATGTTCATCTTACCTATTTTTACAACATCAACCATCTCTTTTGCAATCTCTTCAACAATAGGAGATAATTGCTTGCATGGACCACACCACTCTGCCCAAAAATCAATCATAACAAGACCTGTATGATTCAGAACTTCTTTTTCAAAATTACTATCAGTAATAGTTATATACATATAAAATACACAAAAACATTTTGAAAAAAGGTTATTATATATGATTTATATATGCAAGTTAAAAAGTCAATTGCATTTTAACTTCTTAATTTAAATAAGGTGACCACGAGGGTTGAGATCCATCTGTATGAGAGTATATTAACCTTTCATTATGCCCAGAAATATCAATAGCATAAAGCTGATTTTTTCCATCTCTTTTTTGACGACCAAAAATAATAGTATTACTATTTGGGGCCCAAGATGGACTCTCTTCAAGCCAACTACTCGTTAATAATTTTTCTTCACTACCATCTGGCTTCATTATACCAATGTAAAAATTTCCAGATAATATCTTTGTGAAAGCTATCCATTTTCCATCAGGAGACCAAACAGGAGTTCTGTAACTGCCATCCCCTCCACTTATTTTGGTAATATCACTACCATCCCTATTCATAACATAAATATGTGTTCTACCAAAATCTCTATCTGAATTAAACACTATTTTCTTAGCATCATTAGAATAGTCAGGAGAAGTATCAATAAATCCTTTTTGATTCGTTAATTGAATTTTTTCGCCTGTATCTAAATCTATCTCATAAATATTACTGGTACCACCTATTGCTAATGATATAATTGCATGGTCATTATCAGGAGAAAATCTTGGTGCAAAAGACATGCCTCGTATATCCCCTATAACTCTTTGTTCACCACTTTCTAAATCTAAAATATATACTTTTGGAGGTTGATTTCTCACTTTATAACTCATGTATATAATTTTTTGTGATTTTGGATCAAATCTTGGTGATAATACTAAATCTTTTCCTGTAGTTAAAAATCTAAATCCATGTCCATCCTGATCCATTATGGCCAAACGTTTAATTTTATTCAACTCCGGACCTTTTTCAGAAACAAATACTACCCTAGAATCAAAATAACCGCTAACACCCACCAATGTTTTATATACAGAATTTGCAATTTTATGAGAGATTCTTCTCCACCCATCTATTGATATCTTATATGAACCCCTTTGAACTTCTATTTCTTTAAATGGATCCCATATCTTATATCTAACTTCAATTTTATTAGTATCTACATCTACATTTACATTCCCTATCAATAAAAGTTCAGAATTAATGCTTTTCCAACTTTGGAAATTAGGGATAGTAGTAACATTAGGTTTTTCTAAAAAGGCGTCATTTGATATACTACGAAATAAAGAAGAATTTTCTAAATCATTAATAATAGTATTTCTTATCTTATCAGCATACTTATTTGACTCCTCATTTTCTCCTTCAAATGTAGTTATAGCAACATTGAAAGGATCAAAAGTACCATCATGTATATCAATCTCTAATTCTGCATTTGAAATATTTATATCAAGTAATAATGCTATAACAAAAATCAGGAATGCTTCAATACTAATTCTAGCATTCTTCTTCATCTTCTTCTTCATCTTCTGCAGATATTTTTGATACCGAAACAACTTTTTCCCCACTGTTCAAATCAATTATTTTAACACCTTTTGCATTTCTACTTGTAACCCTTATGGTATTCGTTTGGGTTCTAATTATTGTGCCAAGATTTGTCATTACCATTATTTGATCATCGCTATCAACAAAAAATGATGAAACGGCTAAACCATTTCTACTGCCTGTATCTATGTTAAGTACACCCTGGCTATTACGATTAGTAATTCTATATTCATAAGCTGATGTTCTTTTACCATAACCATTTTCAGTAATGGTAAGTATAAACTGCTCCTCTTTTGCAAATTTTATAACATCAAAATCATCTCCATTTAAATCTGTTTCAGATTGATTTAATTTTCCTTGGAATATTTCAGATGCTAATTTCTGTCTTCTACTAAATGAAATTTTTAGATACTCATCTCTTTTCAATATATCCATCTCACTTGAGTTCAAAATTGACATAGAAATCACAGCGTCTTTCTTATTTGATAATTTCACACCCTTAACACCATCAGATGATCTGCTTTTAAATACCCTTAATGCAGATATAGAAAACCTCACAGCTTTACCATTTTTTGTAGCCAACAGTACATGATCATCATTTTTACATATTGCAACACCTACCAATTTATCATCATCATCTAGACGTATTGCTATTTTTCCATTTGATTGGATACTAGAGAAATCTGATAAACTATTTCTTCTCGCATTTCCTTTTGCAGTTGCAAACACAATATTTAATTCTTCACCTTCCTCACTGGTTTGCATTGGCATTAGGCTCGCTATTTTGTCTTTATCATCAATAGCTATTAAATTCACAAGCGCCCTACCTTTAGATTGAGGACTTGCGATAGGCAATTTGTATACTTTTAACTTAAATACCTTACCAAATGATGAAAAAAATAATAGTGGAGTATGAGTATTTGTTACAATTAATTCTTGTATTATATCATCGTCATACATACTCATTGCGGATCTTCCTTTACCACCACGCTTTTGAGATCTGTATACATTCAATGGCACTCTTTTTATAAAACCACTTTTGGTTAAAGTAACAACCATTTCTTCTTTCGGAATTAAATCTTCATCGGTAACATTGATATCTTCATTCTTGATTACAGTCCTTCTTGGAGTACCAATTTCAGATTTTACTACCAATAACTCATCCTTAATCATATTCATCATCTGAGTGCTGGAAAATAAAAGATCTAAATACTCTTTTATTATTTTTGATAATTCTATTAACTCACCATCGATTTTATTTTTTTCAAGTGCAGTTAAACGTTGTAACTTCATTTCTAAGATAGCTTTAGCCTGCTCTTCAGTAAAGTAACATTTGCCATCAAAAACTTTATTTCTATGATCTGCAACCAAATTTATCAATGGTATTATATCACCAGACTTCCATGCAGTTTTCATTAAATTATCTTTCGCAGTTTGTACATCTGCTGAAGATTTAATCATCACAATTACTTCATCAATATTTGCAACAGCAATACCTAGCCCGATTAATAAATGTGCTCTCGTTCTTGCTTTGTTTAATAAATATGATGTTCTGCGTGTAATAACCTCTTTTCTAAAATCAATAAATGCATTCAAAACATAGCGTATACCCATGACTTTTGGCATATTGTTATCCAATGCCAACATGTTCACACTAAAACTACATTGTAGTTGAGTGTTTTGATATAATTGGTTTAAAACCACATAAGCTTGTGCCTCACGCTTAAGATCAACTACAACTCTGATACCTAATTTATTTGTCTCATCTCTAACTTCAGATATACCCTCTATAGTCTTTTCTCTTGCAAGATGCTCTATTGCTTTCAACATATCGGCTTTATTAACCTGATATGGTATTTCGGAAATTACAACGCGATTTTTACCATTATCTTCCTCAATAGCTGCCTTTCCCCTCATTATAATACTACCACGGCCTTTCAATATAGCCTGCTTAGCAGCTTCTCCGTTAATAATTTCACCACCTGTTGGGAAATCAGGAGCAGGGATAAATTCAGTTAATTCTTCATCTAAAATATCTTTATTATCAATAACAGCACAACAAGCATCGATAACTTCTGACAAATTATGCGGGGGTATACTAGTTGCCATACCAACAGCTATCCCATTGGCACCATTTACTAATAAATTTGGAAATCTAGCGGGTAATACTTTAGGCTCTCGCTCTGACCCATCGTAATTATCTTGAAAATCAACAGTATCTTTATCAATATCCTGCATAACAAAACTTGCAGATTTTGCAAGTCTCACCTCTGTATATCTCATTTGAGCAGGCGAATCACCATCTATGGACCCAAAGTTACCCTGTCCATCTATAAGAGGTAATCTTAGAGAAAAATCCTGTGCCATCCTAACAAGAGAGGAGTATATAGCACTATCACCATGTGGATGATATTTACCCATTACTTCACCAACAACCCTTGCAGATTTTCTATATGGCTTATCATGAAGATTACCAGTCTCATGCATGGCATAAAGTATTCTTCTGTGTACAGGCTTCAAACCATCTCGACAATCAGGTAATGCTCTACTAACTATTACGCTCATCGCATAATCTAAATAGGCACTTTGCATCTCCTTTTCAATTGAAACAGATACGGTATTTATAATATTATTATTATCCAAAATTAAAATTTACAAATTATATATTAATTTAATCTCTTCTTACACCAAATATTCTCATCAAGAATATGAAAAGATTAATGAAATCCATATATAAACTTAATGCACCATATATAGATACTTTTCTTGCTTGCTCTGCATCACCACCAATTTGATAGTATAATCTCTTAAGTTTTTGTACATCATACGCTGTAAGCAAAGTAAAAACTAACACTCCAACATAAGAAAGAACATTACCTAAAGCAGAACTTTGGAAATACAAATTTGCAAAACTAGCAATTATTAAGCCAATTAATCCCATAAATAAAAATGAACCAAGTCCAGAAAGATCTTTCTTTGTTGTATGTCCATAAATTGCCATTGAACCAAATAATGATGATGTTATAAAGAACACCTTAGCAATACTTTCTTGTGTGTACATATACATTATCGATGCCAATGAAATACCCATCAAAGCAGAATATACCCATAAAGATATCTGTGCAGTATGATAAGACATAGAGTTTATTTTTGCACTCATATAAAAAACCATACCAAGTGGTGCAAACATCACAACCCACTTCAGGGGAGTAGAAAAAAACAATTGCATTAATTGAGGTGATGAAGCAACTATCATTGCCATAACAGCAGTAATAGCAAGAGCTACACCCATATTCTTAAAAATATTAAGCATGTATACTCTTAGGCCTTCATTATAATCTGATTTCTTTGCAGAAACATCAGAATATTTTGTATAATCAAGCATAAAAAATCTCCGTAAATTTCATTATAGATATAATATAGTGCATCACACTACATATTTCAATGAGTAATATGATATAAGAAGAAAAAGATATTTTTGGAATTTTCTTGTCCATCATAACTCACTAATCAGCATTTGCATTTCTCAATATATCATTGAAATTTTATGCACTAAGTACACTGCATTTATCATTCATTAGATTCTATATTTTTCTTTGAATACATCTCTTTTATTATAATTAATCCCAAACCCAATACAACACATGAATCTGCTACATTAAATGCTGGATAATGCCATCCTGCGATATGAAAATCAATAAAATCAAATACAGCTCCTCTTAGTATTCTATCTATTACATTCCCTATACCACCCCCTACTATCATCCCTAAAATCATAGCATTCTCTTTTCTTAAAAAGAATAATATAAAGGCTAAAAGTAACACAGATATAAATACAAATATTTTATAATTTAAATTATATTCACTAAAAAATCCAAAACTTATGCCATAGTTCCATACATAAACAAAATTCAAATAACTTGTCACTTTCAGCATATTAGAATTATCATGATTCACATACTCCATTACTGAAATTTTACTACTTTGATCTATCAAAATTGTAATTAAAATTACAATTAGTATTTTTAAGCTTTTTTTGAAAAAGAATTGCATTTTATTAATATATTTATGATAATGTCCCTAACATAGGTAGAATTCAGATTTTGCATGTTGGAAAACAAATACTCAATTTTGTCTATACCATTTAATAAGATTTTAATGAAATTTTGATTATACATCACTAGATTATCAATATAATAATTTAAAAAATTATAAACAAGATATGAGAAAATTTTCAAATGCTCTTCTTTTTCTAAGTTTAATTTAGATATAAATTCTACAAATTTATCATTCTTATCTTTAATATCATTTAAATCATGCAACGCTTCATCCTTAATGATGGCAATAGCTAATTTTAAATCTCCACTACATATTTTATAAAGTTCTGCAATATTTTCAAAATTATAAGAATCAGTATACTCAAAAAGTATTTTTTCGAATTCCTGAAAGCTTTTTTTTCGTAATTTAAGCTTAATACATCTAGATTTTACTGTAACTTCTAATGATTCTATATTTGATGCATTCAATATAATAGTTGTTTTTCCAATAGGTTCTTCAAGAATTTTTAATAATGCATTTGAAGAATTAACATTCATTTTATGTGCATCATCTATAATAACTAACTTTGAACTTTGATCTATCGTACTTAAATTAAGCCATTTTTTAATTTTTCTTATGTCATTAACAGAAATAATAGCTTGATTTTCCCTTGAGTCCTCATTTAATACAAATGAATTATGGCAAACATCAGATCGATATATTTTTTTTGCTATTATAGAAGATAAATAACTTTTACCGGAGCCTGGAGCCCCATATATAAGATATGATATAGATTTATTAACTGATTCATTAAATATCTTCAAGATACTATCAATATCATGCGAATATTTATCATTTATAAGCATCTTTTATTCAATAAACAAATTAAGTATAAAAAAAATGGTCGGGGCAGGGAGATTCGAACTCCCGACCCCCTGGTCCCAAACCAGGTGCGCTGCCAGACTGCGCTATGCCCCGAAAAAAATTAAATCATTATCTTGGTCAAATTGTAGCAACTTGAATCTCCAATTGTTCAGCTATTTTTTTCAAATCATTATAACTCTTCAAAATTCTCCTCACAACTCTCTCTTCTAAATTCACTCCTTCTAATCGCACTTGATTTACATACGTGATCATGTCCTTAGTCTTAGACACAAGTGCTTTTAAATTGTCATTAACATCCGAAGCAAACTTTATAGCTGACTTTTCAGTTTTTTTCAATCTCTTTATAGCTAATTCTTGAATCTGCATTGTAGAACTTTCTATATACTCAAGTTCACTTCTTAAACCAGATTCAAATTTTTTACTTACCTCATTCACCATATCTTTTATTCTGACATCAGATGTAACAACTAAATCACTGGCTAATCCCACCTTACTCATTAATGCTATAACCCATTTATGAACATCAAACTGATACCATTTATGACCATTCCTATAATCACTAGCAAAAGCATGATGAAAATTATGCCAATTTTCACCTAACAACATAAAAAACAACCACCATATATCTCTTGCAGTACCATAATAATACTTTTGCGTACCCATACTCACATGCACCAAAGAATTAACACAAAACGTTGCTTGCTGCTGTATAGCTCTACCTACTCCCATAAAAACAAATCCAGCAATAGCATATCTTAAATCTCCACCTATCAAATACCCTAAAGCCATAGGAACAACAGTGTTAACAAATATAGCAATTTTCCAATAATGATTGAATTGCCACATAACAATTTTATTCTTCCCTAGCTTAACTAAAGTCATTCTATCTATTTTTTTCTTCTTAGTATCAGAAAAGATCATCCATCCCATATGAGACCATAAGAAACCAATAACTTTATTCTTAAATTTCAAAGCAGTATGTGGATCTTTCCCCACAACATCTGTATATTTATGATGTATCATATGATCAGATGCCCAAGCTAAAATAGGTCCTTGCAAAGTTCCAGCGGTCAAAATTGCCAACACTACCTCTACCCATTTCTTTGTTTTGAAAGCAGCATGAGACCAAAGTCTATGTAACCCCACTCCAACAGAAATATTTATTATATAATATGACGCAACAATAGAAATTATCTCAAATTTTCCAATTTCATAATAAGAGCAATAGACATAAGTCAAAACGCCTAGAATTACAGGATAAATTATCGTAACAAATAATGCCTGATAGTTAATATTAACTTTTTTCATCATACCAATAATAAATAAAAATTATACGCGATTATATACTATATTACCCACTATTACAATAAATTTTCCATCAAATATAGTGTAGTTAGCTTTTAAAGATCATCACTATGCTGACATACATCTAATTTTCCATAAAGATCACATATTGCAATAGGAGATTTATCTTGGAAGCATGAGGCTTGCTCATCTGTAATTTCAAAAATGCTTTGTATGTCACATGTTGCACTATTCAAAACATTAGGATAGTAACATTGAAAATTTACTTCCGGCTGTGGTAAATTTTTTAGTAAATCATCAATTTTTTCGTCTTGATCTTTATATTTTAAAAATATATAGCATAGGCTAGTAGCGAATATTTGCGTGTATTTTATTGCTGTCATACACTGCACTATCTTAGATATATCATTCATGATATCGTTTACTTCTCCATTATCACGAGATTTGGCGCAATATTTCATTACATTTGGATCTTTAATAACGTCTTGTGGCTTTATAAAATCATAACTCACATCATAGCTTTCAAACCATTTCAAGGGGTTTTTCACCATAACATCTATAGATTTAGTATTATATATTTTTTCTGCTGTTTGAGTTGGCACAAGCTTCTTTACATCATTAAACCCATCTGCAACTATATTGTTAATAGTTGTGATTGAGTGCTTCAATAGATTTATGAAAGCTTCCTCTAAAGGAAGAGCTTGGAAATTATAAGTAAGCAATAAATGAGCTTCAAAAACATTAGAAAATTTTTCTATAAGTTTTTTATGCATCCCCTCTGTATACATATAAAGCATTTGCCCTGCAATAGAAGATTGATGAAAACCTATGTAAGTCTCCAAATCTTGAGAAAACATAATTTTTGTTGATAGGGGATTACTATACACCTCTTCAATAGGTTTCTTTTTTAAAATACTAGGCTTTGATTTGTATAAGTAAGA